>JANOHI010000219.1:0-34093 GCA_031406385.1 Acidimicrobiia bacterium | reverse complement strand
GCGAAATCGAAATTCTGGAGGGGATTGTGGCGGGAGATCGCATCGCTGTGGCAGGCGTTGGAAGGCCGGACGCCCGAGGAGCAGTTGATGGGGTGGTTTGCGCCCTACAACGAGAAAGATCTCCGCAGTTTGGGCGTTGATCTTCGGACCATGCGAGGTGAACGATATCGAGTCCGTGATGCCGTTCGTTCGATGGAAATCGCAGATCTGGAGACGTGGTTGCCCGACAATTTGCTGGAGCGAGGAGACCGAATGACCATGTCGGCGAGCCTGGAGCTCAGACCTCCTTTTCTCGACCCGCGCATCATCGACTGGGCGCTGGCCCTTTCCCCGCGCATCAAGTTGCATCGCAACACGAACAAATGGCCTGTTCGAGAGCTTGCTCGCCGGTACGTTCCGGCTCGGCTCATCGACCGGCCAAAAGTCGGGTTCCGGGTCCCGTTGGACCGCTGGTTGCGCGCTGAGCTGCATGCCCCGGTCCGTGAGTTGCTCGACCCAGTCGCCAATCGCTCTGGGGAGTACTTGCCCGGAGCATACGGCCTGGAGCTGCTGGCCGCCCATCTCGCGGGCCGAGATCTGACGAAGAAGATCTGGCCGCTGATAACTCTGGAGCTCTATCTGCGCTCTTTTGCTCCGGCCTGACCCAACACCGACGTGTTGCCTGTGGATGGGTGTCAAGCGAGTGGTGCCGAATGAACGGTGATGTTGCGCGCCAAAGAGGACTGAAGTGGACCGCTCGTCGCGTTTACCGCGGAGGCGGGCGCGAGGCGGCGTGGCGAATTGGCCACTTGGTTGCACTTGCGCGCTGGGAACGTCAGCCGTTTTCGGCTGCACCTCTGCGATTGCCCGACTTGGGCGTACGGACGCTGTCAACAACGATTCCCGTGCAGCTGCACGCACGAGTCGACCAACTTCTCGCCGGGCGGGTGTCCCTGCTTAGCTGCACGCGCCCACTTTCGACGGCGAAGGATTGGATCGGCGACGGCGGGGCGGCGTCGCAGATGGGTCACGACCGCGATGGAACCGAAGCCCAAGAGAGCGTCAAGCACACCTGGGAACTGGCACGACTCGGACCGGTGGTAGACCTCGCTGCGGCCTGGCGGCTGCTCGGCGACGAGAGGTACGCCGTCCGTGCGGCGCAGCTCTTGGAGGATTGGTGCGAAGTGCTCGCTGACCGACGGTCGGTCCTCTGGGGCAGTGGCGTTGAGGCGGCGTTGCGGTTGTTCGCGCTGGGTTGGGTGTGCGCCTTGTTCGGTGATCGCATGACGAGCGGGTTCCCGCTCGTTCCTCTTGGCGGCGTCGCTCACCGCCATCTCGATCGGCTTCGCCGGTTCCCCAGCCGGTACAGCTCAGCCAACAACCATGCGTTGGTGGAGGCGGCCGGTTTGCTTGCCGGGTCGGCCGTCTTCGGACCGGTCGACTCCCGGGAGGCGGATCGGGCTCTTGGCAACCGGAGACTACGGGCGCAGCTCACTCGTCAGCTCTCGCCCGGCGGACTCCACTGCGAAGCGGCGACGGACTACCACGCGTTCGTGAGTGACGTCCTTGTTGCGACGCTTCTCATGCATGACCTCGCTGGCTCGGAGCGTCCGCCCTTCGTCACGGACAGTCTTCGAGACATGCTCGGTGCCTCCCTGACGATTCATGCGGCAGGCGGACCGCGGTTCGGTGATGGCGACGACTCCCAGTGTTTCGGATTCGATGATCGGCCGCCCCTCGACCGAGCGATCGAGCTTGGGCAGGTGGCGCTCGGAGTAGGGACGCCCGCCACGTGGCAAGGGGCGTTTGCGGCGGATCTCAGTTCGATCGGTCGTACGGCTTCACCGTCCGGACCGGCCGATGCAGCACTCGCACCGACCGATCGAGCCGCGCTTGCCTCCGACGGCTGGATGACGGTGCTCCGATCGACCAACTCGTCGGTGGCAATGCGGACAGGTGCCTTGGGGTATCTGTCCGTGGCGGCTCATGCGCACGCCGATCTCCTGTCGGTGATCGTGTCTGCTCATCGCGAGCCGTTGATCGTGGATCCCGGAACCTTCTGCTACGACAGCCATCCTGCCTGGCGTCGCTGGTTTCGCTCGAGCGCAGCCCACAATTGCCTGGTCGTCGACGGGCTCGACCAGGCGGAGTACTGGGGGCCCTTCTTATGGGGTACCGACGCGTATGCGCAGGTGTGCGGGTTTTCCGAGACGGACGAGGGGGGCAGTGCAGTGGCGCAACTCGCAGCACAGGGTCCTCTCCCGGCCGTTCGCCGACGTCTTGAGCTGAGCGCCAACCGACTTGACATCATCGACACGGTGATCATGCCAGCTGTTCGGGAACGGAGTTGGATCTGGTCCGGTCGAGATGGGCCCATCGGGTCGGATGGGCCGCACCGTGGGTGCCTTCGATGGCAGTTGCACCCCGCCGTTGACGTAGTCGAAACCGATGCAGCCCTGCAGCTCATCGGTCCGTCGGGATCCGTGGAGATGACCGTGCCGTCCGGGTGGATCGTCCAGTGTGAACGAGGCATTGATCCGCCGATTGCCACCGATGTCGGTGGGTGGGTTTCGACGTCCTTCGGAACCCGAACCCGGTCTGTTGCGGTGGTGGCTCGGGGTGTCGCCACACCCGAGACCGAGCTCGTCACGAGCTTCTGCTGGTAGCACCGATTCGGGATTGCAACCCTCGCGTGTGCTTGGTCGAGGTACCGCGGCATGGCCGTTTCCAGGTATTCTTTCATGGTTCTCCAAAGGAGTGTCGCCGAGACGCAAGAGGCGTGCCGATGTTCATCTGGGCGGACGAGCGAAGCCCTCTGTGAACGCGCAGACTCGACCGGACTGAACGAGCCAGTGGACGAATGAAACGACACCTAAGACAGGCAATGACACTCGTGATCAGCCTGACGGTGTTCGCTTTCGATCGATGTCTTCCCTATCTGGGACGGCGACCCTTGAGCGCACGGGCCAGCGGCGTCGTGCTCGTCTACCATGCCGTTCCTGACGTGCACGTTGCGGCCTTTTCCCGTCAGCTTGACACCATGCATCGGATCGGGCATGTGGTCGGCTGGGCCGACGTCCTGCGCCCGCCAGACGGTCGTTGGGCCATTGCGATCACGTTCGATGATGCGCTCCAGTCAATTCAACTCGTTCTCGATGATCTCATGCGACGACAGATGCGGGCCACGGTGTTCGTCCCAACCGCCGCAGTCGGCGCAGCGCCGACATGGCCGGGCGGCGATAGGTACGGCGAACGTGTCCTCGGGGCTGATCAACTCGCTGCCCTGTCACCCGAGCTGATGGAGGTTGGCGGTCACTCCCGTCATCATGTGAATTTAACGGGGCTGGATGGTCCGGCGCTGACTGACGAACTTGCGGGTTGCTTCGAGGACCTCCTGCGAATAACCAACGTCAAGCCGGAAGCACTCGCGGTGCCGTTCGGGTTTTGGAACGAACGAGTTGTCGAGGCAGCCATGGCAGCAGGGTTCTGCCGGGTGTTCTCCGTCGAACCGTCGCCGGTATTTGACCCCGATGCGCTGGTCGTCCCGCGCGTCACGGTCGAGCCAACTGACTCTTCTCTTGTCTTTCGGCTCAAGGTCCTCGGAGCGTACCGATGGATTGGAAACTGGATGGCGTTCAAACACCGGCTCGGTTTTCACTCTCCCCAGATGACCCGGCGTCCATGACAACGACGCTTCCTGGAAAAGTCCGTTGACTTCGCGTGCGGCGACGCGCATCTGCTACGTGCTCGCCCAGTATCCGGCCATGTCAGCCACGTTCATCGATCGGGAGATCAGAGCTCTCGAAGCTCTTGGCGTTCGCATCTTTCCGATCTCTGTCAACGAGCCTTTGAGGCACGACCTTCTCTCCAGCGAACATCGCCGGGCCCAGTCACGGACGACGTACATCAAAGCGATGGGGACGACACGGATCCTTGCTTTGGTGGCGCGAACGGCGGCGGCGCGCCCGAAGGGTTTCGCATCCACGTTGCTCTTTGTTCTGCGGGGCGCAGGACTCGACGGGAAGCAGATCAAACGACGGCTGGGCTACCTGGCCGAGGCTGTCGTGGTCTGGGACGAGTGTCGCCGCAACGAGATTTTTCACCTGCATGCGCACTTCGGACAGGGCAACGCTTGCGTGGCGTGGTTCGCAAGCGAGTTGGCCAACCGCCTTGATTCATCACGACCCCGATCTACCTGGAGTTTCACCGTTCACGGTTGGCTTGAGTTCCTCAATGAACAGGATGACTCAATGACCTTGAAGGTGCACCACGCAACCAAAGTGTTCGCAATATCGGATCACACCAGAAGCCAACTCATGAGGTTGTCGAACCCCGAGCACTGGTCCAAGATCAAGGTAGTGCGCTGCGGCGTCGAACTCGATCGACTTCCGTTCAGGCCGCAGCCGGTCCGGTCCGACCCGCCGACGGTTCTGTGCGTGGCCCGACTCGCACCGGAGAAGGGCCACCGAGTTCTCTTCGACGCCTTACGTTTGTTGGAAGCGGAGGGCAATCCCGTTAACGTGCGATTGGCTGGCACGGGTTCGTCCGAGGCTGCGCTGCTTACCTACGTGGCCGCCAGCGATATCGCTCATCGAGTGACGTTCCTTGGCCCTCTGAGTCAAGACGAGGTTCGGTCGGAGCTGACTGCCGCCGATGCGTTCTGCCTGCCTTCGTTCAGCGAGGGTTTGCCCGTCGCTCTGATGGAATCGCTTGCCGTCGGCGTACCGACCATAGCGACCGCAGTTGCGGGAGTATCGGAGTTGGTTGAGGACGGTGTCACCGGATATCTGGTGCCGGCAGCGCGCGCCGACTTGCTTGCGAAGGCCATTGCGTTGGCGACAACAAATGGTGACGATCGCAAACGCAGGCAGAATGTTGGCCGCGAGAGAGTGGCTGCGATGCACTCGATCGACCGGATCGGTGTCGAACTTGCAGACGAGTTTCGGACGTTTGTCCGGCCGGAACCCCTGGAGCCCGATCGTTCCAGCTTCGGCGGGGCCGCTGGCTCAGCGTGCCAGAAACGGCGGGAATCCCTCGGACACCGGGTGCACCGTCGAGCGCATCGCTTCTGGCTCGCGGCACAGATCGCCAATGGTGAACGTGCCCGGGTCGGTTTCGATGAGGTGTATCGCCTTCGGGATCCGTGGGCGATGACCCGACCCGGCGAACAAGCTCGATTCGAGGCGACTGCGACACTCATGATCGAGGCGTTCGGGACGGTCGAGCACCTCGTCGAGTTGGGGTCGGGCGAGGGACATCAAAGTGAGGTGTTTGCGCGTCGCTGTACGACACTGACCGGTCTTGAAGCCAGCGTTCGCGCCGTTGCCCGTGCGCAACGTCGACTCCCCGGTTCGCGCTTCCTCGTCGGTGACCTCACGGTTCCACGATGGTCGGCCACTCTTTCTTCAGTTGACGTGGTGACGGCGTGCGAGGTGCTGTGTTACGTCCCCGATGTTCCGGCCGTGCTTCGCGAGATGGAGGCGCTCGCTCGAAAAGGGTGCTTGATCACGATGTACCAGGATAAATGGGAACCCATCAGCAGGTGGATCGAGAGCAGGCCAGGCGTGCGGATAGGGTCGATTCGCTCGCACGGCCTGACGTGGGTGACGGCGTGGTGGCCTCGACCCGAGCCATAGCGGGGGTTCGTTCTCCGTCGGTTCTGGAACGGCCAGGGACCTCGAAAACCGTCTGAGTGACGCGCCGATTCCCGTCGGGTCGGTGGGCGCGAGGTTGGCTGCGACGCGTGCGGCCTTCTGTCCCCTGACATGGTTTCGCCGAACCATCCGCCTCGAGGTTGACGTTCCGAGCTCCGGCTTGAACCTCGCACTCCTGCGGCAATCAGTTGTTGGGAAGTTCAAGAAGTCCAAGGTGGCGACCCGTTCAGGCCGCTGTTCGAGATCGCAGATCGTGGAGGCGTCGTGCCAGTGGCTGTAGGATCGCCAGCCTTGTGGCGGTGACGCTTGTCCAGTTGCTGAAATGGTTGGTGCATGGAACTTCGCTACTTCGCTTCGGTCCTTTGGCGATTCAAGGTTCTCTTCTTCCTGCTCACGGCTGTCGCTGTCGGGACGGGCGTCGTCTTGCTGAACCAAGGCGCCCAGCAGTACCGGTCGGTGGCCACGCTTCTGGTTAGACCATCGACCCTGTCTGGTGGCGGCTCGCCGTACGTGGAACCAGAGCGATACGTCTCGTCGCAACTTCGGCTTCTCAATGGGGCAACGTTCCGCGAGCAGTTGGTTGCCGCCGATCCACAGATCGACGGCGTCCGTTTCGAGTTGCTCCCGCAGCAGAACACCGACATTGTCGATATCAGGGCAACGGCCTCAACTGCCGAAACGGCGCAACGTGGAGCCAACGCCTTCGCAAACCAGTATTTGAAGTCGCTTTCCGCGGCTACCTCCGAAAGTGTCACGGATGAGCCAGCCTTTGTCACCGACGGCATCACGTCGACGGCGAATGAACTGCTAGCGGTGCAGCAGCAGTTGGCCCGAAGCCCGGGCGACGCAGGGGCGCTTGCCCGTCAGCAGTCGCTGCTTGCCCAGTATTCGGATTGGCTCCGAACCCGAACCACGCTTCGGCTCGGGCGGACCCTTCAGGTGAACACCCAAATCATTGAGAAGGGTCCGGATGGGGCGCCGCTTGCTCAGCGTTCGCCGGTTGTCAGCATCATCCTTCTCGGGTTTCTGGGATTGCTCTTTGCCTCGGGCGTGTTGGTCGCACTGTCGAGACTGAGTACCAGGGTATTCTCCCCAAGTCAGTTGGAAGAGGTGTTACCGAACGCCCCTGTTGTCGCGTTTCCGCGCCTACGCGCCATCGACTCCCTGTCGGCAATCGGGGTGTCGACGCCGCTCAGGCTGGTCTCCCCCATGCGCCAAATCACCCAGCGGGCTCTGACAAGTAACTCTGACTCGGACACCCTTACGGTCGCAGTGGTCTCGTTGGACCGCGAGAGTGCGGTAACCACTGTCGCCGTGTTGCTCGCCGCCAGCCTGGGAAGAAACGGAGATCGGGTTGTCCTTGCGGATTTGAACCTCACCAACCAGCATCTCACGAACGAATTCGATGCCCGTGGTGGGCGCGGGATCGGTGCGCTGATGCGCCGGGCTCAGGAGAGGTCGGATCGCATCCTGAAGCCGAGCGATGTCCAGCCGTGTCTGACGGAGACGTCGATCCCCGGTGTCTCAGTCGCCGGAGATCTGGGCGGTGTGTTGAATCGCGCCATGCTGCGACAAACGAAGGAGATTCTCAGCATCGGTCACGACGTTCTTGTGCTCGATTGTGCCGCCGTGTCGGAATCGTCTTTGGCTGTGCAAGCGGCCGCTCTGTCTGACGTTGTGGTTGTGGTCGTGCCGCTCCGTCGGACGCCGATGAAGGCGGCTCGAGAACTCGTTGGGCAGCTTGGTCACCGTCGGATAGTGTTCGTGGCTGTTCCAAGCAAATTGCTGAAGCGGATTCGAGAACGTCCAGATCGCGTTCGCGTCGATCCGCCAGGTGAGGGAGTTCCAAGCAAATTACTGGAGCGGATTCGAGAACGTGCGTTGTGACTGCGATCGCCTACGTAGTGACGGCCTATCCGGCTCTCTCGAACACGTTTGTCCAGCGGGAAATAACTGCGCTTGAGTCCGTCTCCGACAAGTCTGGTGAGCACTTCGAAGTGCTTCGCTTTTCAGTGAACCGGCCGTCCGCGCAGGACCTGTTGACCGACGTTCATCAGACCGAGGCTGCGAGGACCACCTACATCAAGGGCCACTCGTTCAGCGCGTGGACTGTGCTGTTCCTTCGGGCGCTGATTGTCCTTCGCTTGAGGCTGGCGAAGGCATTGATATTTGCGCTCCGGGATGGTGGGCTTGATCTGCGACAAGTCGTTTGGCGGTTCTTCTATTTATGCGAAGCGCTGGTCGTCTGGCGAGGCTGTCGGAACGATCAGGTGCGCCATCTTCACGCGCACTTCGGCCAGGGGAGCACGCATGTTGCCTGGTTTGCGACCATGCTCTTGAACGATGACCCTGCGGTGAAGCATCGCGTCAGCTGGAGCTTCACCATCCACGGCTGGCTGGAGTTCCTGAACGAAGAAGCGGACTCGATGCGAGCGAAGATCGAAGCCGCAGATCGCA
Organism: Acidimicrobiia bacterium; assembly: GCA_031406385.1. Classification (GTDB taxonomy): domain Bacteria; phylum Actinomycetota; class Acidimicrobiia; order Acidimicrobiales; family JANYDT01; genus JANLQX01. The sequence goes on along the minus strand of JANOHI010000219.1, from coordinate 26,003 downwards.
CGTTTTGCATCTCCGACCATACCCGGTCGCAGGCAATGCGGATCGCAGATCCCGGCGTCTGGTCTCGAATCTCGGTGCAGCGATGCGGCGTGGATCTCGATCGGTTCCCCTTCAGCCATGACGGTTCTGCGACTCGAGACGAAGGCGCGCCCTCCGAGCTGCCGACTGTCGTGACGGTCGCTCGCCTTGCCCCCGAAAAAGGTCACGTGGTGCTGTTCGAAGCGGCGCGCCTGCTCTGGGATTCCGGGAGACCAATTCGTCTACAGCTTGCTGGGTCCGGTCCGTTCCGTGAAGAGCTTGAGTCCCATGTTCGAAGGTTGGGCTTGGAACATGTTGTCGAATTCCTCGGGCCGATAAGCCAAGACGACATCCCCGGTCTGCTGGCAGCGGGAACAGTCTTCTGTCTTCCATCCTTCAGTGAGGGAGTGCCGGTATCGCTCATGGAGTCGATGGCGGTTGGCACTCCGGTTGTTGCCACTGCAATCAATGGCGTGCCGGAACTGGTGATCGACGGGGTTACAGGTCGGCTCGTTCCGGCGGCCCGCCCCGATGCGCTGGCGGGCGCGATTTGGTCGTGCTGTGCAGATGGTGATCTGCGCAGCCGGCTGATTGGTGCAGCCCGTGCGCACGTCGAGGCAAACTATGACGTCCGAGCGAACGCAGCACAGCTTGCCCGGGTGTTCCAGTCGTGCATCGCCGGGAGCGATGTGGATTCGACAACCTGCAGGGATTCGAACTTCTGAAATGGCGGTGACCGTGAGCGATGCAGCGTGGCGACTTCTCACGAAGGCGATTCATGGACGGTATGCCGACCAGGTGTTCTCGGTCAGGCGCGCACTCTCTCGTCGGAACCTTCCTGCTCCTTCCGATGCGTCTCGATCGCTCGACGAGAGCTTCGTCGCGCAGACGACACTCAATGGGCTGACAAGCGCAAACTGGACGAGCACAGCTCGGAGATTGCGGGCGTCGCTGGAAGGAGTTGAACGCTCGGGCGAGCACGCCGGCGACACCTCGGACGGTCGATCAACTGGCCTGCACTGCAATGCGTTGGCGAACGGAGCTCTGCTTGCTGAGTTTCCGGAGCTGCTTCAGTGGGGGACTGCGCCGGCCGCGCTTGAACCGATTCACCGTTACGTCGGATTGCCTCTGGCGTTGACCGACATCGTTGCCCGGTTCGACATTGGGAACGACCAGCAAGTCGGAACTCGAATCTGGCATCTGGACTCCGAGGACGTTCGAGTTGTCCGGATGATCGTGTACCTGACCGACGTAACGATCGATGACGGTCCCTTTGAATATCTGAACCGGCGTGACACGGATGCGCTCTCTCCTCTCCTACGAGCACGCGCGATCCGCGCCAAGGTCGACCCCATTCTGAACGAAGAGCTCGAGACAATCGTGCCTCGAGAGCGGTGGTGTCAAGCGCTCGGTCCCGCAGGAACGGTGTTCATGGCCGATAATGCGCGGCTCCTCCACCACGGCAGGGTGCACTCGTCCACACGGTTGGCGGTTTTCTACACGTATACGTCGAGACTTCCGCGCTACCCGAAGCTCGCTTCCGCCAGCCGTCGTCGGGTGGTTCGAATCCCCGGGGTCTCTTAGAAGCTCGGAGGGGAGCCGTGGCGGAGCAGGGCGCGGCCGAAAGCTTCCTCCAACTCGTCGGCCATCCTGTCGATATGCAAATGTCCCTCGGCCCTACGTAGCCCGATCGCTTGATCTCGCTGTCGCGCCACCGGGTCTCGGAGAAGTTCTCGGACGCGTGTCGTCATCTCGGTTTCGGAGTCGACTACGTTCTGCGTCAGCTGAGGACCAAGCACTTCGGGTAGCCCACCATCTCGGAAAACCACGGGGACTGCGCCTCCGTACAGTGCCTCGGCGGCAGCGAGGCCGAAGGGCTCGCCCCATCGGCTGGGTACCAGCATGATGTCGGCAAGGGCGATCAGATCGAGGGGGTCCTTGCGACGACCTAACCACAGCACGCCCGCACCGCAGGAGGCTCGTAGACGGTCCATGTAGCGGGCTCCGTCGGAGCCCAACGCATCAGTCGGTCCGCCCATGACGAGCAGCGTGATCCGTCCCGAGTCAAGGCGGCGGTGGACGTTTAAGGCCGTCTCGATTCCCTTCTTCGGATCGATACGTCCTAGGTACATCAGGACCGGACCAGGCGGTACCCCAAGACCTTCTCTGTCTCGAGTTGGCTCGGGCCGCTGGGCGGGAAAACGGTGCGGGTCCAAGCAGTTGTGAATGACCGTTACCAGCCGCGGGGGCAATCCACCTGCGCACCACTGCGCGGCGGTGAACTGGGAGACGGCGATCACGCCAGCGAAACGCGACCCGGGCCCAAACGCCTCACGGTCGATTGAGCTTCGAAATCGCCCTCGGACGGTCGCCGGGAGTCCGCGCCGGAGGTGAAATGCGGGCAAGTGCAAGTGGACCAGCACCGGCACTCCGTCGGCTGCAAGTGCGTGCAGGCCCGCCGCAATGTGCGGCTCATGGCAGTAGACGATCTCTTCCGGTAACAGCTCCTTGGCGATGGACGCCGGGTCAAGGTTCCCGTTCGTGATGGCGCCAACTAGGCGCCAACGTTCTGCCAGGTCACCGACCGGTTCGGGGGTCCGGACACGCACCTGCCATCCCCGACTCGCCAATGCCTCAGCGATGACGAGGGTCTGGATCTCTAGTCCCCCGCCGCTGTCCAGCCGCTCCGTCGGTATGAGAACCCGTCGCAGGGAGGATGTCACGTCGTATCCGTTCGCCTGTCCTGCATCGCCCCACCGTACGCCACGTGTGGTTATGGTGTCAGCCTGCACCATCTAACCTACGAGCCGATGCTGTCGCGGGTCATCCTGCGCTGAGTGGTTGCGCGGAGAAGTCGCCATGAGAAAAGCGGTGGTGGTCTTTTCCGCCCAGGACTGGTGGGTCCACAGTCACGCTCATGCTGACTTCCAGCTGAGCATTCACCTCCAACGCCGAGTGCCGGTTTTGCTGGTGAACAGTATGGGCCTGCGGCGCCCGTCACTCACGAAGGCAGCGGGAAGAGCGCGCATCTTTCGCAAGCTGCGGTCGACGCTCAAACGTCCCCAGCGAGTCGATGATCACCTGTGGGTGCTCTCGCCGCTGTTTCTCCCCGTGTACAAAGGTCGCGTAGCCACGGCCGCCAACGCCGCCCTCGTGTCGGTGCAAGTGCGCGCCGCGCTCGCACTGCTGCTACGCGCAAGGATGTTGGGCGTCATCTTTGCGAATCCGGTGGCGGCACCGACTGTGCGGGCGCTCCGGCCGCCTCGGAAGCTCTTTTACCGCGTTGACTGGAACAGTCGGCTTCGAGATGGCGATCAGGCGTCGGTGGAAGCGTTCGAACAGATTGCGTTCGACGTGGCCGATGAGGTGGTGTACTCGAGCAACACCCTGGCGGCGATCGAGCAACCGCTTACGGGCTCGAAGTCGTCGATCCTGCGCCACGGGTACAACGAGGCGATGTTCGCTCGCCTGCATTCCGACGAGCGGCGCACGAACGTTGTCGGGTTCGTAGGGTCGCTCGAAGAACCCGAGCGACTCCGTCAGTTGGCGACACTCGCCCGGGCCGTGCCCGAAGCCACCTTCGTCGCCATTGGCGCCCAGGCCGGAATTGATGATCGATCGGAGGTTTCCATCCCTCCAAATCTTCACCTTCGTCCGGCCGTCCCGCACGAGGACATCCCGAGCAATCTCGAGTCATTCGGAGTCGGGCTACTTCTCGTGCCCACCGATGCGTGGGGCCAAGTTGCGAGCCCGATCAAGCTGGTCGAGTACCTTGCGGCAGGACTCACCGTCGTTGCGAATCGAACTGATGAACTCGAGTCCTACCCCGATGCCTGTCTTCTTGGAGATGATGATCAGTCGCTCGCCGATCTCGTCCGGGAAGCGATTCGGTCGCCCCGTGATCCTGCCATCGTTCGATCGCTCGTAGCCGGACTCACGTGGGCGGATCGCGCAGAGGTCATGCACCGGAAACTATCTGCCCGTGTCTGACATCTCACTTGGCGAACGGGCTTCGATTCCCGACGTCGTGGTGATGGGTCCTCGAGCCGACACCACCGATTTCCGACAGTGGAAACCACTTCCTCGGACGTCAGGAGGAAGCGTCCTGGTCGATCGTCTGGTCGTGTTTTTTTGCGCTTGCGTGATCTTTGTCGGGATCAGCTTCGAGTACATGCCCGCTGCTTTGATCCAAGCTCTCCCTGTAGTTTCTGGGGTGGCGGCGATAGCAGTCGTGCGGCGCGACGAGTTCGTGCGGGTGCAACTGTCGATCGGCCTTCTCGCGCTCCTGGCCTGGATGGTCTCGAGTTACTTCTGGTCGGTTGATCCCTCAGACACGTTTTTCCAGATTCGGATCGTTGTGCCGACGATCGTGTTCGGCTTTGTCATCGGTCAGCTCACGTCACCGCAGCAGCTTCTGCGGGGGTTGAAGCTTGTTGTGTACCCGACACTTGTTGTTACCGTCGCGTCGTTAGTCCTTCTCCCGTCGCGACGAGTCTCTTCGCCAACTGACGATGTGGTCGGCTGGCGGGGACCGATGGACCACAAGAACGGTCTTGGTGGATTCTTGGTGCTTGTGACGGTGTGCATGGTGCTGTCGCAGTACCGTCGGTGGGTCCAAATCGTCTTAGGAATCACCGTGGCAGTCTTGATCTTCGGGTCAGACTCCCGCACGGCGTTGGTCGTCGTGACACTGATCGTCATAGTGAAATTGTTCACCGCTCGATGGCGACGAGAAACGACGAGCGTCGGACGCGCTGGCGTCGTCGGATCGATGGTCGCATGGACCATCGCCGTGTTCGTTGTGGTGACCTTCGGATCGGGATTGATCCTGTCCGAACTCGGACGCGAGGGCAACCTGAGCGGACGCGATTCGATTTGGGAAGCGGTCGAGCCCGTCGTGATGAAGCGCCCAGCTCAAGGCTACGGCCTAGGAGCGCTTTGGACCACGAACGAACAACCAACAACTCAAATCAATGAGTCGGCCGGAAACGGCGCTCTCCGGTACGGGTCCTCACACAATTCGGTCTTAGAGGTACTCCTACAACTTGGCGCCGTCGGATTCGTTCTCGGGCTCGGTCTCCTGCTTCGAACCCTGATCCGTAGCGCTCGTCTTGGACTGACGGCGGATGACCCGGTGTCGTTGTTGCCGTTCATGTTTGTCGTAGCGCTGAGCTTTATGTCGTTCACGGAGGCAGTGTTTCCGGCCCAATTCCGATTTCTCGGCTTGCTGGTCGGCATGACGCTTCCCAACGCCGTGTGGCGACGACGGTGAGCAAGTTGCCGACGGACGACAGCCCTTCCCAAAACGTTGGCGTGAGGTCGAAGTTCCGAGGTCAAACTTCGATACGCGACTTTGTCCATCGGTTGCGACACGGGGAGCTGAGCAAAGATTCGGCCCTCGCAACCGGAGTCGAGCTCCTCGTTGTCAGTGTGTCCCTGATCTCGTTCTACTTGTTGGCAAGATCACTGGGCAAGACGTCGTATGGGGAGTTCGGCGCAGTGTATGCCGTCGTTGCTCCGCTGGTGACCTTGATCGCAGTCGGTCCGTCGCTCGCTGCCCTGCAAGGCGGACTTCGGGATGGATCTGACCGTGCTGGCGCTATCGGGCAGTCGCTCGGAGCGCATCTCACACTGGTGGTTCCGGCGGTGGCCGTTGCGACGTTCGTCCTGGTCCCTTCAACAACCTTCCCGGTCCCCGCCCTTGTTGCCTTGATCGTGGCCGAGCTTGGGGGAAGCGGGTTGTTGAGTGTTGTCGGAATGGCACTGCAGCTCACGGTCGGCATCCGAGGCAAGTTCGCCATGCAGGCCGCTGCGGCGTTGGGCCGTCTCCTTTTGATCGTCGGGTTGGCGAGCGTTCACAACCTAGAGGTACGAACGTACTTCCCTGGTCTCCTTATTGTGAACTGTTGCGTCCTAGTTCTTGGCGTGTTGTCGTTACGCCGACGTCCCACTCCTTCGAGCCCGACGAGGCCAAAGGGAGTATTCCTCCGAACATCAATCGGTTTATCCGTCGCGTTGTTCTTCCTGGGACTACAAGCTGATTTCGACAAGTATCTGCTCGTTGCTTTCGGACGGGCGGAAGCAGCTGGCGGATACACTGCTGCGTACCGAATCGTGTCGATTGCGATCGTGCCGGTAGGGGCGATGATCGCAACGACGCAGCATAGGTTGATGAACACGCGCGCACCCTCGGAACTGATCTCACTGGTGAAAAAGTATTCAAAACTTGCGGGCGCATACAGCATTTTTGCGACCGTGGCTATTGCCTGCGCTGCCCCAACCGTTGGCGATGTATTGGGTCGCGAGTACTCAGATGTTCCGAAGAATATGCTCCTGCTCTGTCCGATGGTTGTTGCCCGGTCACTTTCGCCATTTCCTCTGAATGGGCTTCTTGCGCTCGATGTCATATGGCATCGCACTGCCCTCATCATCAGCACTTCCGTGGTTTCAATCGTCATTTACCTCTTTCTGATCCCAACTATCGGGGTCGTTGGCGCCGCCCTCGGTACCGCGATCAGCGAGTTGTTGATGGGTGCAGGCGCCTGGTTTCTGCTCCTCCACCACTCCGGTCGCGCCGATCGGGGGCACCGCGCTTCGCTCGGCTGACGATCGAAGGGCACGTCGATCAACAACGCGAGCCTGCCGCTCGCTGTCAGTTGGATCGCGTCGTCCGCAGTGCCAATCCAAGTGGCTCGGCGGATCCCAGGGCGATACACCACCAGACATTTCGGAATCCTCTCCGGAGGACTCGAATCAGGGGTGATGCTCATGGCGACCAGACAACGTGACAAGTTCCACCCTGACGTTGCCGCGCCGGATCGCAACGCCGGCGCCGAGACCGGGAATGGGCCACTCGACCCATGTTAGGAACTTCGCAGGGTGGGTAACGTCTACCCGATGGACGGTTCAACAGTGAAAGGCGTCTCATGACAGCACTCAAGCAAGCCAATGCCCGGTCCCGCGCCACGCGTTGGGGAGGGCTCGCAGCCGTTTCGATCGGCGCTTGGCTCTTCGCTGTTGCTCCGAGCCAAGCGGTTCCGGTGCTCCCGCCTCCAGCGCAGGCGCCGGTGCTGACCGAGGCGGATTGCGACCCAGGATCGACGCTGGTGTCCCTGCAGCGTCGCGCCGGGTCCGGGGTGATCGACCCCAATGGGCTCTTCTTGCTGGGGACCTGGACGACAACGCCACATCCGACTGACGCCGTGCTACCGGCTGGTGCGCTCGAGATCACGAATTACTGGTCATGGCATCGAGGCCCGCTTGGTGGCGTCGTCGAGATCAATCAGCAGTGGTCGGTACAAGTTGGCGGAGTCACGTCAGCCTTTACCGAAGATCTTGCGACCTCCCAAACCAGCAGCTTGACGGTCGGGTCGCTTGGACTGTTCAACTCACCCGGTGGCGGCGTCTCGATCCCGCACGCTTCGACGCCTGGCGCCGGATACCCGGGTGTTCTTGACGGAACGATGAACAGCGTGGCGCCTCTGGGCTTCTGCTACAAGGCCGTCGTCAGCCCGTCGACCACCACGACTGCTGAACCCACGACGACGACCGCAGCACCGACTACCACGACCGCAGCTCCCGCCACGACAACAACGACTGCGGCGCCGACGTCGACGTCGACCAGCGTGGTGGTCACCACCACGAATCCGGTTTCCCCGACGGTTTCCCCGACGGTTGCCCCGAGTGTCGTGCCGCCGGCGGTGACGACGGCCCCCCCGCCCGCCTCGACGCCCGCCGCAAGTAGTGCCGCTCCAACCTCGGTGGCCAGTTCGACCACGTTCGTTGCATCCGCAGGTGCCGCCGCAACATCGTCGGCGCCCCGGACGTCGGCGGGCGTGCAGGTCCTGGGAGCCGAGGTCACGACCCCGAGCCCCGCCGGCGACGACGTAGCCTTTACAGGCGCCGCCTCTCGGTCCACGGCCGGCATCGCCGCAGCGCTGCTCTGCCTTGGGTTGGTTCTGCTCGCCGTCGGCCGCAGGCGCACGAACTGACGCGGCGGGCGGATTTGCCGGGAGGCCCGTCGATCTTGCGTGGTCGCTCCAGTCGGGGGCGGCCACGCTTCGCGCACGGACTTCGGTCAGGTTGCGAAGCCGCTGCAGAAACTCGCGTCCCCGGGGCGAGGACTCCGGCTCGATCAGGAGGAAACTGGTCCACCCGTCGACCAGATGCGTGCAGGCCGTGCGATGCCCAGCTCGGCAATGTCTGCGTCGTCGCTGGTCGGCCTCCACAGCAACTCCTCACGAGCGAGGCGATTGGAGAACTGGGCCTCGAACGCTCGCATGGCACCTTCGTGTCGCGGCGGGCGTCCCGTGCCACTTCGGCTGAACCCTTTGGCGGCCCACTTCGCAAGTGATGTGGCATACGCTCCGAGCTCGTTGGGGTTGTGCTCGATGATGCGGATCGATGCCGCACTCCCCATGATTCGCATGTAGTCACGAGCCGTCAAAGTCGAGCCAGCAACGAGGTTGTACGCCGTGGATCGAACCGATTGCGTCGCTGCCGTGATCGTGGCCTCGGCCACGTCGTCAACGAGAACGAGCGGGAGTGGATTGGTTCCAGTGGTCCAGTGGACAACAGCCGAGCGGCTGATCCAATTCGCCACGCCGCGATGACATGGATCGCTCCGATCGCCGAGAACGATACCGGGACGAATGATGACGACTTCAAACTCACCGGCTCGGTGTAACTCGAGGAGTTGACGCTCCACCTCCAGTTTTGCTCTCCCGTAGGGATTGACGGCGAGGAACGCAGCGTTTGGGACCGTCCTTTCGTCGATGATGCGGCCCGGGCCGGATGAGTCGTAGATTGCGATCGACGACAGATAGACGAACTTTTCAACGCCTGTGGAACGCGCGAAAGCGGCGAGCTTCACGGTCGGCTCGACCTCGTCACGGACATACTCCGCCCACGTTGACGCTGCTCCCTTTGCAATGTGCACGATGGTCTTCAGCCCCCTGAGCAAGTCCGGGCTGGCGGCAAGTAACGCGATGTCAGCGGCTACCGGGTACGTCAGCGGTTTTGTTGGCACGCCCGTTCGCCGAACGGACAGTCGCAACGGGGTGCCGACTGCGGTCCAGCGGTCAACGATGGCACTCCCGATGAATCCCGTTCCTCCGATGACCAACGTTTCCGGCATGGAGTCGAAACTCGGTGCACCCTTCGTCGGAGCGGCGGTTGCGCGCTCCGATGTCGCCGAGGTTTTCGTATGACGGTGAACTGGTTGCCCGGCGAGTTGTACAGCGACGGTGGCCAGTTGGACGACGTGACGGGCAAAGCCGGGGTTGTGGCGACGGTCGACGTCTGCGCGTCCGGCGGCAAGTGTCGCGTGGTCGCTTACGGCCTTGACGAATGCTCTTGCAGACTCACCGATCCCGTACTCGAAGAGCGAAGGGAGAGGACCGCCAAGTTTGGCGCTCACCGTTCCTGCGAAAACCCGACCCGTCGCAAGTGCCACGCGCCCGAACTCGTGAACGCCTTCCACCACGGCTCCCAGGTCAGGCCCAAGAGGGGACGGGCTTCGCAACGAATACCGATCCCGCCCAAAGTCTGCAATGGCAACTCCACCGGTGCCGATCGCCTCGATGCGGTGATCGGCACCACCGTCATTCATGTCGAGTTCGAGCCGAAATCGAGTTCCCGCCCCGGCTGAACGTCCCTCGATCACCCAACGAAAGAAGAAGTCTTCGCCGTTGCAAAGGCCGAATTGATCCGAAGCGGTCACCATCTCGATCACAGGGTCGGCCACGACGTCCAAGAGGTGTGCGAACACGTGGGACCCAACCTCGAGCAGAATGTTTCCCGGAGACCGGTACATCCAGCTGCCTTGCGGTGATCCATGAGTCAGACCGATTGGCTTGCGCCACAGGATGTCGATTGATCGAAGAGTGCCGAGCTGGCCGCTGAAGATGTCGTTTCGTAGCTGTACTGCCGGTCGGTGGAAAAGGAAGTTGTGGTTGACGGCGAGCAATGCCGGCCCATCCCCCGCAACTTCGACGAGTGCGTCCGCTTCGCCGAGCGTGCTTGTAAACGGCTTTTCGACGAACGTATGAACCTTTTTGGAGAGCAGTTCGTGCACGGTTGCTGCGTGGAAATCGGGCGGGGTAAGTACGACCGCAGCATCGACCCTGCTCGACAGCTCCGCCAGGCTTGTTGCGATGTGTGGGATGTCCCACCTACCAGCAAGTCGCTGAGCATTCGTTCGGGACACGTCGTAGACCGAATCCAGAGCGACGCCTTCGATGGAGCGCAGAGCCCTGCAGTGCAAATCAGCGATGAACCCCGCCCCGATCACTCCGACACGTCGCACACGAACCCCCCTGTAGATCACACGACACGGTCCATCGGTCGATCGACTCCTATTGTATTGGGAGCCTGAGGCTCCGAAGGTCAGCGAGTGACGATTCTCAGATACTCTGCTGCTCAATCCGCAGTGGTCGCCGATTGGGCTAAACCGATCGTGCCGTAGTCGGGAAAGGGAGAAGGCTTTTGATCGCCGAGCCAGAGCCACCTGTGGTCACCGTGGTGATGCCAACCTACGAGCGCGTCGACCTGCTCGCCGTCGCCATCGCATCCGTGTTAGCTCAGACGCACCGCAACCTGAGGGTTCTCATCGGTGACAACAGTCCATCGGGCAAGGTCGAGAGCTTCGTGGCGAGCATTTCCGATCCTCGGGTGACCTATCACCGACATCGACCACCCACCGCCTCTGGACCACACAACATCATCGAGACGATGCAGCTCGTCACGACACCGTACGCATCCATTCTGTGTGATGACGATGTCTACCATCCGACGTTCCTCGAGCGATTGCTGCAGCCGCTCGGTCAACACCCTTCTCTTGATGTTGCCTTCTGCGACTACGAGATCATCAACGCGAAAGGGGTCATCGATCTGGTCGAGACTGACGCATCCAGCCTACGAAGTGGTCGTGCGTCCCTTCCCGCCGGTCCTGTCGAGGGCGATCGAGCTGCGCTGCTCGATCTCGTTCTGGGCCGCCACGCGATCCGCTTGTCCTGGGCGGCAGTATTTCGGACCAGCACGTTCCTGACGTGCAGGTCAGCGGAGGACTACATGTTCGTAGATGATCTCGCTGGGGCGTACAACATGGTGATGGGAGGGAAGAGCTTCGCGTTCGTTCCCATGCGGCTGTCGCAGCTTCGGATCCATGCCAATACGTACACCGGCTCCCGGGAGCAGCATCGGAGCGAGGATCTCCTCTACCGGGCGGCCATCGCAGAAGGGTCGCCGCAAGAACGGGCGATCCTCCGTGGCGCGCTCGCTCGAATGCAATTTTCTCGAGGTTCGCGTCTTTTGGAGACCGACCGAGCGTACGCTCGCGAGCAATTTCGGTTGGCGTGGCGTTCATCCGTCGGCATTCGCAAGCCGCTAGCTGCTGCGATCGGCCACAGTTCAGTTGTGGCCGCTCTCGCCGTGAGGGCGCGCCGCCGTGGAACCAACCGAACTGGTTGACTGCGCGAAGTCAGAGGCGCAGTCACGTCAAAGCGGGGCGACTTTGCTCACCTCGGAGTTCATGGCTTCGGGTGCTGGGTGACGCAAGCGAGATCACGAATCGCGGACGAGACGGTGTTGGCCGTTCGCATGGCCTGTCCTTCGGAGAGAAGCCGAATCGCCGTCGTGTTCACGATCGTGTTCTTGGCGTAGAAGGCCGCCTCGTCGCCCCGCCCGATGAGACCGATGAGCTGTGTTCCCGAAACGTCATACGCTTGACCCATGATCAGGTTCCCGACGAGTTGATTGCCCTCCGCTCGGTGGGGGAAGCTTTCGTCCGGGCCGACAAACACGGTGACTGCGTACTTGTTCGGCGTAGCACTGATCAGAATGTTCGAGGAGAACGTCGAATTCTTTGTTGGTTGGACGAACAGCGGCAGACTGGTTCCGTCGAATGATCGAGAGAAGCTCTCCTTCGCTTCGCCATAGTGAAGCACCAGGGCAGCTTCATTCGACGGATCACCGAGCATTCTGACTACGTTTTCATTCACCGTGTGATCGGAGCCAAACACATCAATTCCGCCGTTCAGGATGATGTTTTGCGAGACGGTCGATCCACTTCCGTTGCGCAGTGCAATTTTTCCCTCAGAGAGCCAGTTCCGATCGATCAGTACCTTCCCACCCTTTACACCAATGACGTATACAGCTTTCCAATCAGTAAAGGTGTTGCCGCTGACAACTGCGTCGGTTGCTTCGTTTCCGAATCCGTATCCGATCTTGACTGCAGAGGCGAAGAGTGCCGGGCTGTCGTTCGACTTCATTCCGTGCGGGCCGATTACTGCGTTTCCCTCGAACCGGGTTCCGATGATTCCGTGACTCTGCCACAGCGGTGTGTTTCTCGGCTGCTTAAAGGTGTTGTTCTTCACCTGCACACGAAGTGCGAGGAGCGGTGCGCCAATCCCCACGACGCCGTCCGGGTCCCAGTCGGTTGCGTCATTGGGAAGGTAGATCAGTCCCGTCGACTCGTCCGACTCTCCACCACCGGAGTCGAACCATGTGTTTCCGGCGATCAGCGTGTCGGGAGCTCGAATGGTGAACGTTCGAGACACGGTGGTGTCGAATTCGAGTCCTTCTACGGCCACACCCTCACGTCGCACCACAAACGTGGTCTCGCCGACGAATCGGACCGTTCCTGGGGTGGCCGGTCGAATCTTGAGCGGGGCAGACCGCGGGGAAGGAGCGATATCGAAGGAGCCCGAGTACGAACCTGCGGCGAGCAGAACCAGGGTCGGCCCGGGGGAGCCATTCAGAATCCGCTGCAGGTCCTCACCCGTTGCAGCGTTCACGGTCTCGTAGCCGTTGGCGTCGCTGAATTTCCACTTGTCAGCCCCGGTGGAGGGCGGCGGTGCCATGACCAATCCGGCGCAGAGTTCGGCGTATGTGGCGCCTGCAGGAAACGCCGGACGAATCGTTGAGGGCGTGGCCCGGATTGTGCCCGACGTTCCGTTGCGTGTGGCTTTCGTTGTGCGTGAGCGAGTCGTACGAGTGAGTTGGCGGGCGGGGCGGCTGCTCGCATTGCGGCGAGCGGAGTTCTCGCTCGTGACGGCGGCCGGTCGGGTTTCGCCATCGAATCGGCTCGGCAAGATCGCCAGACCGGCGACAATGCCTACCGCACAGAGGCCAAGGGCACGTCGGCGCAATGGCGCTCGTTTAGCCGACGTGGTCATCGACCCGTTTGGCCGCGTTCGAGTATTGCTTGCAAAGGCGGGGGCTCAGCGGCGCAAAGGTCGTCCAGCAAGGACTGAGGACGTAGCGCGAGGACGTGCGCGGCGATCCTCGGTGGAGACATCTCGTGTCGACGAGGACCGCTTCGCCGGGTTGTGCTTCGGCAGTCGCCCAGAGCTCCCGGGGTGCGAGTTCGGCCAACTCGTCGTCCGTCAGCCAGGTCGTGTAATCACCGATCCCGAAGTGGCGCTCCTTCTCCAACGTCTCCAACGTCTTGGGTGACAGCGCCCACGGGGGAAGCACCGTCGTCGGACCGGACGCCAGGGAGATACCGTTCGGAGACCAGAATAACTTCAACATTCGGCTGTCCTCGGAATCGCGATGCCAGAAGTCGGTGCCCGACTCCGGTCGGGGAGCGTCGGCCCGGTGGATGATCCCCTGGAGTTGCCACTGCCCTTCAAAGAAGTTGCTGAGTACATCCTTCAGCGGTTCGGCGGACTCGAGCAGCCGGTACTCCTCGGAGGAGGGGTCGGCGTTGAAGTACACCGGGGGCCAACCGGACGAATACTGCGGGGTGTCGAGCAGCGCCAGGCAGTTGTCCGCCACCTTCTGAAGCCGGGCGCTCTGCTCGAACGCCCCGAGACCCAGTATCTCCACGGGGCCGACCCAATAGCCGTTGCGACGCAGTGATGCCGCGACAGGGTTCGTGCTGGCTTTCCAATCGCGGTGGTGAAAACGCTGGCGTGCCTGCTGGACGACTCCGGTCACGAAGTCCTGTCCGGCGTAGGAGTACTCACGGCCCTTGTGATACGCAGGTCGAAGCAGGGTCTTGACGGGGTTTGACATGAAACGGTCCTCACGGATGAAGCGGATGTTCAGGGTGACTCGGGGCGGCGAGTGTCCACGGGCGTTGGGGTGTTCTTGACGTCACGAGCCTCGCCCGAGTACGTCGTGGTCGAGCTTTCGACCAGCGACACCACTCAGGATACCGATGGTCTGACCGGTCTCCGCCAGAAGCCATCGCCACGCAACGAAGCCCCGACGAAGGGAGACGACGGTGTAACGGATCGCTTGCAGCTCGATGAACACCGCATGCTTGAACATTCCGAACGGGGTGTAGCGGCCTGTGGCGCGAGCGACCCAAGTTTTGTTGTTCCCGAACCACATCCGCATCCGAAACTGGTAGTTCATGGTGAGACGGTCGGCCGGTCGGTATTCCGTCACGCGAGCCAACTCTGAATGAACGACGCTCACCCCCTGTGATCTCACGTCGGCGTAGAAGACCATGTCCTCGCCACCCGTGGGCCCAAAGTCTCGACGGAAGCGAATGCCATGTTGACGGAGCAGATCCAGGTCCCAGAGTGCGGATGCCGTCGAGCCTGTCGTCGTGATGTGGCCGTCCGGGTGCACCGAGATGGGATCGTTGAACGGCTCCCGTGTCATCCATGTCGGGCACGGACCATCTGGCTTGTAGCGCACGCCTGCCGTGACGAAGGAACTTCCGAACCTTCGTTCGGCATCAAGGAGTTGGAACACCCAATCAGCAGCTGGCTCGCAGTCATCGTCGATGACGGCGAGCCTGTCGGCGCGTTCCGCCGCGTGCTCGATCACGCTGTTCCGAGCGGTCGCGACATTCCGGGAACCAACATGTTGGTAGCGAACCCGTAGGCCCGTCGCCTCGTGTTGGCGGACGATCGGTTCCGCCGAGCGATCGGGGTCGTCGTCAGCGACGACCACGTCGAGGACCTCCCAGCTGCTTTCGCTACGCAGGCTGGTCGTTGTGATGACCGCCGGCAGCGCGGCCAGGAGCCGGTCAAGTGATCGGGCGCGCCGAAAGGTCGTGATGCCGATTGTGATGCGTCGGGGGGTGAGTTCACTGTTGCTCATGAGCTGCTACCAGCGCTTCCACGGTGCGGTGCCGGCGGCCCACATCTGTTCGAGTCGATGCTTGTCATTCAGACTGTCCATCGGCTGCCAGAAGCCCGTGTGGCGGAATGCGCCGAGCTGGCCGCGTTCGGCCAACGACCGCAACGGTCCCTGCTCCCACACCGTGGCGTCGTCGTCGATCGTGTCGAGCACGGACGGCTCGCAGACGAAGAAGCCACCGTTCACGAATGACCCGTCACCGGCCGGCTTCTCCTCGAAGCGACCGACCGTGTCGGACCCCGGTTCGAGCGCCAAGGCGCCGAATCGTCCGGCGGGCTGCACCGCGGTGAGCGTGGCCTCGCGACCGGCGCTGCGGTGGAAGTCGATCAGCGCGGTGATGTCGACGTCGCTGACCCCGTCGCCGTAGGTCAGACAGAAGGTGTCGGACAGATGTTCGCCTACCCGCTTGATGCGTCCGCCGGTCATGGTGTTATCGCCGGTGTCGATCAGTGTGACGCGCCACGGCTCGGCCTGGGCATGGTGGAAGTCGATCGTGTTCTTGCCGAGATCGACAGTCATGTCGGCGCTGTGCAGGAAGTACGACGCGAAGTACTCCTTGATGACCCACCCCTTGTAGCCGCAGCAGACGACGAACTCGGTAAGCCCGTGTGCGGCATACATCTTCATGATGTGCCAGAGGATCGGCTTGCCGCCGACCTCGACCATCGGTTTGGGCCGAACGGTCGTCTCCTCGCTCAGCCGAGTTCCCAAGCCGCCGGCTAACAGGACCACTTTCATCGTTACTCCTCCATCGTGGTCCGAAGTCGTTCCACTTGCTCGTCGAACGGTGCCCACGCACGGTCCTTGTCGGACAGCACCATCGGCGCGAAGGGCCATTCGATTGAGAGGGTCGGGTCGGTGGGCGGGAGTCCGCCCTCGGAACCGGGCGTATAGGCGGCGCTCACCTGATAGGTGACCTCGGTTCCGTCCACCAGGGTGAGGTAGGCGTGGCCGCACCGGGGTGGGACGTAGAGCGCACGGCGGTTCGATGCCGTGAGCTCCGCCCCGAACCACGCCCCGAAGGTCGGCGACTCGGGCCGGAGGTCGACGGCGACGTCGAATACTGCGCCGGCGGTGCAGCGAACCAACTTGGCTTCGGCGTGGGGCGGTGTTTGGTAGTGGATGCCACGGCAAGTCCCGGCACGATGGTTGAAGGACACGTTCTCCTGCACCACGACGTGCGTGATGCCTGCTGCGGCGAACTCCTCGAGGCAGTAGGACCGGGCGAAAAAGCCGCGGTCGTCGACCCGCTCGTCGAGTTCGACCATCGTCACGCCGTCGAGCGGGGTCGACGTGAACCTCACCCGTCCGTCCCGAAGTGTGCGCATTGCTCGTGCCAGAGCCGCACGGTGAGGGAACCCTCGGGCAGCTCGACGTCGGCGAACCGTAAGAACTGATCCTTGACGACGTCGACGCGGAGGGTGCAACCCTCGGCGAGTCCCATCGGTAGGAGGTCCTCGGCCCGTGCGACCTCAGCGTTCTCGCACATGCCGTAGGTCAGGTACTCGCCCAAGCCGTCGAGTCTGCTCCCGGCGGCGGCGTCGGTCTTGGCTGCCGTGATCACCTCGACCACCGGCCCGGCGATCGGGGCGATTGCCGCGTCGCCGAACAGCACGACGCGTGCGACGGTCAGCGGCACCTCGAAGATCGTGAGGTGGTAGGGCACGTAGAAGCTGTAGAGCGGCCCGGGACCGAGCTTGCCGTAGTTCAGGTAGTGCGCCTGGGTGCTGTCGTGGGCCTCGGCGAACACGTAGACCCCGGGGCTCGGAACGGACCCGACCACGTACTCGACGATCCCACCGAGCTCGCGGAGCATGTCGAGGTCATAGGCCCCGGTCAGTTCGTCGACATGACCCTTGTGCTCAATGCCGATCATGCCCCGCTGCGCGACCTTCATCCCCGTGGCGTTCCCGACGATGGCCTGTTCGAACGAGATCTTGGTGCCGTCGGCGAAGCTGGTCACCATCGACGGTGTCTGGCCCCACTGCTTCGCGAAACCGGCTTGGGTGGTGGGATTTCGGTAGCGGTCCTGGAGCCCTTTGATGTTGCCGCACACCCGTGGGGTCATCCCGATCGACTGGACGAAGCGGAGCAGGTTGATCTCGACACCGGGCTGGTCGCCGTCGCAGCCGGTGAGCACGACACCAGCGGCATCGGCCTTGACTTTGAGGATCGGGCCGACGGTGCCGTCGAGCTCCGCGTTCATGAGCACCATGTGCTTGCCGTGCTCGATTGCCGCGACGGTCGCGTGAGCTCCGTATTCGACATGGCCGGTTGCCTCGACCAGGCATTCGAGGAGACTCGACTGGGCGATGAGCGCCGGGGAATCGCACACCGCAACACCGCCGCGTGCGATCACCGCGTCCAACGTCGCCACGTCGCCGACTATCTCGACGTCGTGGTGCCCGGTTGAGCGCAGCATCTCGACGGCGCTGGCAACCGTGCGATTGCACACGGCGGCGAGGCGGATGCCTCGCAGGTACTGCATCTGGTTGGCGATGCCCCTTGCCATGAATCCGGCGCCAAACATGCCGAAGAGGACCGGGGCGCCGGCGTCGGCGCGCGCCGCGAGGGCACGGTCGACGATGATCATGCGCCCACCGCGGGTCGGCCATGGCCGCTCGGGAGGCCGATCGCCTCGTAACGCTGGAACGCCGAAGGATCGAGCGCTCGTCGTCCGTCGACCACGAGCGGCTGATCGGCCAACGGGGAGACCAGCTCGGCGAGACGGTCGTACTCCGGCCACCGTGTCGTCAACAGGATCGACGCCGAACCCGTGATGGCCTCGGCCACCGTGTCGGCGAAACGGACGGTGTCGGGGAGCACCTTGCGTGCTGCGTGCTCCGCCACCGGATCGTGCACCGTGACGATCGCCCCCAGCGCGCTGAGACGCTGGACGATCTCGATACCGGGGGACTCCCGGATGTCGTCGGTTCCGGGCTTGAACGCAACGCCGAGGACGGTGACCCGGAGTCCGGTGAGTTCGACGTGGTGGCGCTGCAACAGTGCGATCATCCGCCGGGGTTGATCGGCATTCACGTCGATCACCGAGCGCAAGAGGCGCATCGGCGACCCATGATCCTCGCCGTAGGCCACGAGCGCCTTGACGTCCTTGGGGAAGCAACTGCCACCGAAGCCGCAACCCGGCCATAGGTAGGTGGTGAACGACGGGGTGATTCGCGCACCATCGGCCAGGATCGGGCTGAGGCGCTTGTCGAGGTGCACGCCGGAGACCGCGTCGACCGCGTCGACCCCAACTGCGTCGCACAAGTTGGCGATCTCATTCGAAAACGAGATCATCGTGGCGAGCAGCGAGTTGGCGGTGTACTTGATCATCTCGGCGGTGCTGGGCGTGGTTCGGATCATGTCGACGCCGTCGAACGGTGCGTAGACCTCGGCGAGCGAATCGATGGATCGCTCGTCGATACCACCGAGCACGATGCGGTCGGGCGCCATGAAGTCCTCGATCGCCTCGCCCTCCTTGAGAAACTCCGGGTTCATCCCGAGTCCGAAATCGAGGCCTGCCCGCTTGCCCGAGGCCTGCTCGAGCGCATCCTTGACGACGCCTTCGGTGGTCCCGGGCACAACGGTGCTTTTGACGATCACGACGTGGTACGCAGACTTGTCGCGCAGGACCTCACCGATCTGGCGTGACACCGCTTCGACGTAGCGGAGATCGATGTGCTCGCCGTCGAAAGGTGTCCCGACGGCGATGAGGGTCAGATCGGTGTCCCTCACGGCCGTTGCCAGGTCCGTGGTAGCTCGCAGGCGCACGCCGATGTTGGCCGCGAGCAGACCGTCGAGGCCGGGTTCGTAGATCGGGGAACGCCCTGCGTTGATCTCCTCGACCTTGTTCGGGTCGATGTCGACGCACGTGATGTCGTGGCCGTAGTGGGCGAGGCACACCCCACTGACCAGACCGACGTAGCCGGTTCCGGCGATTGAGATCTTCACGTTACGACTCCTGGGCTGTTTGGTTGCCGGCGTACCAACGCAGGGCACGTTCGAGACCGTCGTCGAAAGTCACGACCGGCTCGTACCCGAGTTCGTCGCGCGCCTTGTCGATGACGGGACAGCGGCGGTTGGGGTTGTCCGTCAGGTAGGCCGAGTCGTCGGATGCCTGGAACACGACTGAGCCGCTGTACCCGAAGAGCCGTCGGGAGATCTCGACAACGCGCTCGGCGAGCACTCGCATCGACACTTCGGGCTTCTCGGTGCCGATGTTGTACGACTCCCCGGGCCGGCCGTTGACGAGGACCTTGTAGTACCCGACGATGGCGTCGGTGATGTAGCAGAACGTGCGCGTCGGCGAGCCGTCGGAGTACATCACGATGTTGCGTCCGGCGAAGACGTCGCGGGCGAAATCGGGCAAGACGCGAGCGTCGGTTATCTTGAGCCCGGGCCCGTAGTTGTTGAATGGTCGGGCGATCGTGATCGGAAGGCCGTAGCGCTGCGCGAAGTTGACGCAGAGGGTCTCTCCGTAGCGCTTGGATTCGTCGTAACACGCACGCGGGCCGGTGCAGCTCACGTTGCCGCGATAGGTCTCCGGGGTCGGGATGTGCTCAGGTTGCGGATCGCCGTAGATCTCCGACGTGGAGTAGAAGAGGAAACCCTCGATTGGCGCGGGCCCGTTCTGCTGCGCTCGGGCGTACTCGAGCAGGTTGCGAAGCCCGTTGACGTTCGCATCCATCGTCTCGATCGGGTACAGCCGGTAGTACTTCGGTGAGGCGATCGATGCTGCATGGATGATGAACTGCGCGGCGCCCAGATCGGCCGGAACGGGGTTCGTGACGTCGTGCGCGTCGATCGTGAGGTGGGGTGTCCCGCGCAGGGCTTCGAGCCATTCGGGTTCTCCGCGCATCCAGCTGTCGTAGACCACCAGGTCGATCGGGGTCGTCGCCGTCCGGTTGTAATGCACGACGGACTGCACCAGGTAGTAGCCGAGGAACCCGCCGCCGCCCACGATCAGGAGACGCTTGCCGGCCATCGTCGCAAGCTCGGGGCCGAGCCGAGTGACGATTGAGTCGAGGTCTGCCGTAACGACGAGGGATGCGTCTTCCCTGTACTCCCGATTTTCGATCACGTTCACGACGGACTGTTTACTTTCGATTCACACAAGCAAGGCACATATTCCTTACATGCAGTCTGGCACGGTGTCCAGCAGGCCCGCATCATCAGGATTTGTGAAAGCCAACCCGAGAGGTCCGACTTCGTGGTGTCAGGCAACAACCGCTTCCGGTTGACACTTGCGACAGCCGGTCAACCTCACGTCATGCGTGAGGCCAATGGTACCAACCTCGGTCAAACCGATGACGTCGACACGTTTCTATTTTGACAATGTCCGCGGACCAGTCGTGGTTCGCTTTACGAAATACCGCTCATTGGGTAGAAGCGAGACACCCGTTTTTGACGGACACTCGACTGGTTGGTGGAAATCGGAAGTTCTACGTGTTCGTCAGGCTGGGTATCCCGCAAACACCTTTCCGGTTGCGAGTGGCACCGTCATGTCGTCCTGATGACCCAAGGACTGGAGCAGGAACGTGCCGTACGCTGAACACCGCAGTCTCCGCACAAGCGTGGCACCCCCAACGGGATTCGAACCCGTGCCGCCACCTTGAAAGGGTGGTGTCCTAGGCCGCTAGACGATGGGGGCTGGGCCGGATGTCAATCGTACTGGCTGCAGACAACGGCACCGAGACGATTCGATCAACCGTCAGCGTTTCGAGCAACCGGCGCAGACGCCGAAGAAGTCGAGGCGGTGGTTCTGGGTCACGAAGCCCGTCTTCTTGCGGATCTGCGCCGCCGTGCCGTCGAGCATCGTCTCGAGATCGCCGAGCTCAAAGTCGGCCACGGAGCCGCACTCGTTGCAGACCAGATGGTGATGGTGGGCGGCGAGGTCTTCGTCGAGTTCGAACCGGGCGAAGCCTTCGGCGAACTCCAGCTTGATGAAGATCTTCGCCTCCACGAGATCGCTGATGATCCGGTACAGCGATGAGAGGGGGACCGTGGGGCCCACGGTCGTCTGCAGCTCGGTGACCGACATCGGCGCGACCCGCTGCTTCATGGCGTCGACGACGGCGCGCCGCCCTGCGGTCCACCGCTGCCCGCTACGGGCCAGCCGGCGATCGATCTCGCCATCGAGGTCGAACCGCCGAGCGTGCAAAGTGGGAGCCATTTGAGAAACGCTAGCGGGCGTGGGCCGCTGCGTTGCGGCCGGGCCAGCGGCCACGGCGGTCCCCGTGATGACGGCCCCCCGGGCCGGTCGCCCGCTCAGCTGACAGCGCGGACGATGTTCTCCAGGAGGAACCCGAGGTAGTGGTAGAGCCCGTAGTGGGCGGCAAGGGGGTGGTCGGGCTCCGGATCGTCGTTGTCTTCGCTCACATCGAGCTGGGTGCCGAGCACGAGGCGCAGATCGTTCACCGCGCCCATCCAGCCCATCAGTTGCTCTTCGGTGAGCGACCGGGCGAATGCCGTCTCCTCCAAGATCTTGGCGCGTCCGGCCTTGGAGGCGATGAGCTCGCTTCGCATCAGCTCGTGGAACTCCGCGTCCTTCTCGGCATCGAGGTGATAGGCCGCAGGGAACAGCCGACGAAGACCCGTCGGGTCGCCCGACGTGAGCATCTCGTGAAGCTGCCCGGGCAGGGCGTGAAGCAGCTCGCGCTCATCGTCGGGAAGGTTGATGATGAACGTGCCGGATGAACTCCGGCGGATGCGGCGTCGGAGGAACATGTCTTCGTCTTCCTCGGTGTCGTCTGCTTCGTCGTTGGCTGCGTCTTCGGCGGTGTCGTCGCCATGTTCGATGAAATCCAGCAGGAGGTCGTTGTCGGTGTCGTCGCTCACCATGTCGGCCAACTCCTGATCGACATCGGAGGTTCCCTCGGGGTTCTCGGCATCGTCGCCGACGCTCATGCGTCGTCCTGCTGCATCGTGGCCCATAACCCGTGTTCGTGCAGCCGAAACACGTCGAGCTCGGCCTTCTCTCGATTGCCATTCGACACGACGGCACGGCCCTTGGTGTGGACGTCCCACATCAGCGACTCGGCCTTCTCCTTGGGATAGCCGAAGACCTTCTGGATCACCAGGGTCACGTAGGACATCAGATTGATCGGATCGTTCCACACGAGCACGATCCACGGCCGATCCAGCCCCTGGCGGGTGTCGGTGTCGCCGGAGACGACTTCGGTGGGAGAGGCAACGGGCATACGTCGACAGTCTGCCCCGCCGCCGGCGCTGATGGCGCAGGACCGACGAATCGTCGAGCCGATCCACCGGACAGCGTGTGTCCTCGGCCCGCCACCAGCGGCTTTCCTAGTGGTCGAACACGACCGGTAGTGTGGCCGTTGTTATGCCTCGCCTGCGGACCGAGCCACTGGAACGTACGGCACTTCTCGATGCCCGGGCGAACCTCGCCGTGCGTGGACCGGCCGTCGGTCTTCGGTCCACGGTCAGCTCCTACGTTGCCCTGACGAAGCCCCGCATCATCGAACTGCTCCTCGTGAGCACGATCCCGACGATGTTCGTCGCCGAGCGTGGTGTGCCGGGTCTGTGGCTCATGGTGTGCACGCTGGTCGGCGGGACCCTCTCGGCCGGCGGCGCCAACGCCATCAACATGGTCGTCGACGTTGACATCGACACGATCATGAAGCGGACCCAGGGACGTCCGCTCGTGACCGGAGCGATGACCCCCCGGGCGGCGCTGACGTTCGCCATCACCATGGAGCTGGCCGCGTTCGCCTTCCTCTGGGCCACAGTGAACCTGCTCTCGGCGGTGCTCGCCGTGGCGGCATGTCTGTTCTATGTGTTCATCTACACGCTGTGGCTGAAGCGCTCCTCCACCCAGAACATCGTGATCGGTGGTGCCGCGGGTGCCGCGCCGGTCCTGATTGGATGGTCAGCGGTGGCCAACCGGCTCGACTGGGCGCCGATCCTGTTGTTCGCGGTGATCTTCTTCTGGACGCCGCCGCACTTCTGGGCGCTTGCGGTCAAGTACCGCGACGACTACTCGGCTGCGAACGTGCCGATGCTTCCCTCGGTGGTCTCTTTCTCCCAAACGGTGTCGGCGATGCTCCGCTACACCGTGGTGATGGTGGCCTGCACGATCGCCTTCTACTGGGTCGGCGAAATGGGCTGGATCTACCTCGCCACGGCCATTGCATCCGGCGGGTTCTTCCTGGCCCAGGTGGTCGGTCTCGTCAAGATCGCCAAGGACGGGACCGACCCCAGCAAGGCATCGATGCGCCTGTTCGGCTGGTCCATCACGTACCTGGTGCTCCTGTTCGGGTCCATGGCAGTTGACCAGCTGGTCGTGCACGGGTTTTGAGGGTCTATGACCGCCGTTCGCGCTCTGTTCGTTGGCGCTACCCCTCGCCTGGGAAGATCCCGTGACCGCCGTTCGCGCTGTGCTAGTTGGCGCTACCCCTCGCCTGGGAAGCAATCCCGTGACCGCCGTTCGCGCTCTGTTCGTTGGCGCTACCCCTCGCCTGGGAAGCAATCCCGTGACTGCCGCTCACGCTGTGCTGCTTTGGTACCGCCCCTCGTTTGGCACCACCCCATGACCGCCGTTCACCCATCTCTGGACGCTTCCGCCCCAACCGGTAACATCGCCCTGCTCGAAGATCCCTCGGGCCTCGCGACGCGTCCATCCTGTTCGCGCCCGTTGCCCGTCTCCCCGGAGAACCCATGTCGATAACCGTCTCTCCAGCCACCACCGCTGCGGTCGAACAGACCGCGTTCGGTGACGACGCCATCGACGTCGTCGAGTCGTGGGTGGCCAGCACCGACCACCGCCGCCTCGGTCGCCTGCACCTCGGCGCAGCGCTGCTTCTCGGAACGGTCGGCGCGGTCCTGTTCGCGTTCGTCGCCCAGCGGGTGGACGCTGCAGTCCGCGGCGAACTCGGAACCGGCAGCTGGCTGGGCGAGAGCGCCGCTGCCGGGTTCTCGTTCGGTCGCGTCCTGTCCTTCGCCCAGCACGGCCTCATCGTCGTGGTCGTGGCCCCGATGTTCCTGGCCTTGGCCTCCATCGTCGTTCCGGCCCAGATCGGCGCCACGAGGCTGGCGTTCCCCCGGCTCCACGCCTTCGTCGTGTGGTCCTACATCGTCGGTGCCGCGCTCTTCGTCACCTCGTACCTCGTGGGCGACGGCCCGCCCTCGGTCGACCTTCTCGGGTCAGTCTCCGGCCTGACCAGCGGTCAGCCGGTGAATAGGGCGACCGACCTCCTCGTCGCATCGCTCGCCGTTGTGGCGTTCTCCACGCTCCTCGGCGCCATCAACATCTTCACCACGGTGCTGACCCATCGCCGCGCCGGTCTGAGCCTCGAGCAGGTGCGGCCATTCACCTGGGCAAGCTTCGTCACGGCTGCCGTTTCGATCCTTACCATTCCGGTTCATCTCTCCGGCCTGCTTCTGCTCTACATCGACCAGCACTTCGGTGGCACGTTCGCACTGACCGACGGCTCCGAGGTGATCTGGAGCCACATGCTTCGCTTCACGACCCGCCCGGAGATGTACCTGGTCCTGATTCCCGCGCTCGGTCTCGTCGGCGAGATCATCGTCACCCGGACCGGGCGATCCCTGCTCGGTGGACACGTGGCGTCGTATCTCGTGGCGTTCGCAGCCGCCCTTTCGCTGTTCGCCTGGCTCGGCGGCGCCACCTCCGGTGATTCCTTCATCCAGCCGACGAACCGCTGGTTCACCTCTCTCATCGTCATCCCGGTGGGCATGCTCGTCCTGGTCTGGTTGGGTTCGCTGGCCGGCGGCTTTCGTCCTGATGCGTCGCTCCTCGGGGCCGTCGGAGTTCCGCTCCTGATCGTGCTAGCCGCCGTGAACGTGCTTATCGCCGCAGCTCGCAGCCTCGATGCGGCGACGCAGGGCGCAGTGTGGACGATCGGTCAGGTCGTGCTTCTTGCCGTGGCGATCCCCGTTGTCGCCGGCGTTGCCGGCATCAGCGAGCTTTCGCCCCTGGCCCTCGGTCGCACGCTTGCCCGGCCGATCGCCGGTCTCGCCACGCTCGCCGCTGTTGGAGGCGGTGTGCTGACCATCGTCGGCTTTGCCTCCCTTGCCAACCGCAATGACCAGTCCTCGTCGGCCCCGGCGCTGAGTGCGCTGATGATGCTCGGCGGCCTGCTCCTTGCCGGCGCCCTCGGGATCACCCTCCTCGGCCTGCTGAGCGCATCGCGAACAAAGGGCTCCACCCATGCAGCCCACCTGCTTCCCTTCTCCGAGGAGACGAACTGATGGCGACGACCACTGCGACCGTGACCGGTCGGGCCACCACACCAACGCTCGTCGCCTGCCTCGCCGGTTCTGCGGCGGTGGTCATGGCCAGCGCCGGGGTTGGCGGCGCCTACGCGTACACCCGCTACGCGCTGCGTCGTTCGAATCCTGGGGAACCGTTCTTCCCGTCGTCGATGCCATTCAACAACTACGCCGCGTTCATCGTCTTCTTGACCTTTGGTCTTGCGTCGGTGTCGGTCGGGTGGGCGATCACCTCGCTGCGTGTCGGCAACCGCCGGTGGGCTGGTGGTGGGTTCGGGTTCGCCATCCTCGCCAACCTTGCTGCGGCCAACATCATCTGGTTCATCGGGAACCAGTGGGAGGGTGCGGCGAACGCTCTTCCCTGGTGGCTGCACTCCTACGCCCTGCTCTCGATCGCCGGCGTTGCATGTGCGGTTGCGCTTGTCGCTTCGGTGCTCGGCCTCGCCCGGGTCATCACCGCCCAATCGACGGCGGCTGAGCCGCATGCGGCAATCGGCGCATCCTGGTTCCAGCACAGCGCTCTCGTGGTGTGGACCATCGTCTACTCGCTGATCTTCCTCTACAAGTAGGTCGGAAAGCCGCTCATGTTCAACCTCGGATCACGTGCCCTCTTCGTCACCAGCGCGCGTGCG
>JANOHI010000210.1:0-8863 GCA_031406385.1 Acidimicrobiia bacterium | reverse complement strand
CCGCCCAGCGGAATCGATCGGGCGGCGTCGAGACTCTGCATGGACCCATCGGCGTGCTTGAGCAGGGGCGCCGGATGACCCGCAAGCGAATAGCGCAGCTCGCCGGCTCGTCGGTCGACCAGCACGATCGCCATGCTGGCGAATCGGGTGCTGGCGTCGGCCGAGGCCACTCGGTCGAGTTGGCGCAACAGTGCCGCGGGGGCGTCCTCGACCTGGGCGAGTGCTCGCGTTGCTGTGGCCAGCTTCCCCATGGCGGCGGCCGATTCGATTCCATGCCCGACGACGTCGCCGACCACGAGTAGAAAGCGTTCCTCGGACAGTTCGATCACGTCGTACCAGTCACCACCAACGCTGAGCTCGCGGGTGCCGGGGCTGTAGTGGGCGGCGAGATCGACATCGGTGATCGGCTTCAGCTGCTTCGGGAGAAGGGTCGACTGCAGGGTGATCGCGATTGAATGCTCGAGTTCGAACCGTGCGGCGCGGGTCAACGCATTGGCGCAGAGCGCGGCAAACGACGCGAGTCGTACCCGCTGGCCGTCGTCGAACCGCTGGACCGTATCGAAGGAAAGGCCGAGAGCACCCAATGGTCGCCCGCCGGCATGGAGCGGAACAGCGACCCACGATCGCTGGGTGTCGTTGAACATCTCCAACGCATCGAGATCGAACGCACCCGCCAGTTCCACTCGGTCGTGGATGAAGAGGGCGTCGCCGGTTCGCACCGCCTCGATGAGCGGAGTCCGGGCGCCGATGGGGCGCGTCAGCCATTCGCTATTGAGATACGGCGACGCCTCGCTCCCGCCCTGGACGTCCACGGTCGTGCCGTCCTCCCCGATGAGGGCAAGTGAACCGGTCTGTGCGCCGAGGGCCGGCAGCGCATCGATGAAGGCGGCGAGTACGGCCACCTTCGTCGCCGCCGCGGTCAAACCGCCGATCGCCGCAGCAAGCTGTCTGGCCTTCTCTGCCTCGCCGAGATCGTTTTCTCGCAGCCGGGCGCGCTCGAAAGCAAGCGCCGCCTGCAGACCCATGGTGGACAGCAACGATCGATCCTGTGCGGAGAACAGGCGCGCGGTTCGAAAGACCGCGAACAGTACGGCGGAAGCCTCACCTCCGATGGCCAACGGAAGGGCAACCCATGCCCGGTCACCGTCTTGTTGCACCCGCCCGCGGAGATTCGGATACGCGTTGATTACCTCGTCCGGTGATTCCAGCACGATCATTACTCGCGTCGTCAGTGCATCGGATACCGGCGAGGCCACCGAACGCGCTTCTCGTCGAGTTCGAGTTGGCGTCGGTTCGTCGAGTCCATGCCCGACGAGCATGGTGATCGCGTCGTCGACGGGCACCCATACGGAGGCCGCGTCGGCACCGAGCACGCGGATGCTTTCGTTGACGAGGGCCTCGGCAACGTCGGCGCGCGATTCCGTACCGGCCAGCACCGTTGTGAATGCCTGAAGGTTTTCGGCGAGCCGACGTGCTTCGTACTCCAGCTCATACAGGCGAACGCGGTCAAGGGCTCGGGCGCAGAGCTCGGTTGCCGTTTCGAAGACGACAAGTTGGCCATCGTCGGACAAGTTCTCGCGGTGGCAACCAAACACCATCGCCCCGATGATCCGACCATCGGAATCGATCAGCGGCAGGCACGCCGAGGCCTCCGTTCGCTCCGATTGCGTGGCGATACCCGCAACCTCCGGGTACCGCTCCGCCAAGTCGTCGGCGCTGAACACGAGCACGTTCTCGCCGGTGCGGATGGCGTCGGTTGTCGGAGTGCGATCCTTCAGAGCGAAGACGATCGGCGGTCGAGACGCGCGTGGCTCGGTCATCGTCGCGGCGACGAATGCGACCCGTTCGCCCCCGAGATCGAGGAGGGCAATCTCGGCTGTGGTGGATCCAGCGGCAGTAGCGCCCTCTTTGGCCATGATTGTCGCGACGTCTCGTTGCGAGACGGCCCGCGACAACACGGTCGAGAGATCGCGAAGCCAAACGTTTTGGGCAATCTGGAGCGATCGACGGTCATCTGAGCGAAGACGGTCGACCGAGTCTGACTCGGTTGCGCCCCGATGGGCGCGCAGGGTCAACAACAGCGCGGTCGAGAGCCCCAGGGACACACCGATCAGTGCGATCAACAGCATCGGTTGAGACGCGCGCCACCAATTCCCCATGACCAAGGCCGAACCGACGATTTGGTTTCCTACATGGACGGCGATCAACGCGTCATTTCTGATTCACCGAGTGGCCCTACCCGGCCGCAGCAGCGATCAAACATCGAATCCTGGAAAGTCTTGAGGGACCGAACCGAGGTCCGGCTGACGCAAACACCGGGTGTTCACGTTGACATCAGACGTGTTCGTTCACCGGCACTGTCGCTCACTGGGCGAACGCAAGTCCGCCCTCCCATCCTGGGGCGCGGCCGGGCGGAGGGTGCACCTCGGTCATATCGAAGCCGCCCCGGGCGAGCAGCCAGGCGACAACCGAGTTGGAGTTCCACATATCTCCGGTGTGAAGCTCATCGCGGCCCCAAACGGCGTTCGGGACTCCAGGGAGCAGGTCGAGGAGGAGTCGGCCATCGGTCTCGTCGGTGCCGAGCGTCACGCAACTCACCGCCCTGACGGCATCAGGCCGGCTCTCGCTGCCTCAGCGGCTGCGGCTCGGATGCGGGTGCATCCTCCCACTCGACTGTTGTCGTGTCCGGTCGAGCCGGAACGCAGTGTGAGCTCGGCGGCGGGTTGCCGTTTCAGGTAGCCGGCGTGGTCCTGCCGACCTTGACGCGTAAGAGCACCGTGTTGTCGACCTTGAGGTCGGTTCCCCATACCAGCTTGGCCGATCGGTTCCATGACACCTTGTTGTACCCGTCCTTGGGTTTGACCTCGCTCGCTGACCACGCGGTCGCCTTGGTCCACGCTCGGTCGTCGAACGCGGCAGTCGTCCATTTGGCCGGGGCGTCGACCGACTCAAACTGGCAGGTCGTTTCGGGATCAGGGTCCTTCTCACACGATGTGTTGAGAGGCGCTCGATGAATCACGAGCGTCTTCCAGTTCTCATTGGTGACGGCGACAACTTTCCCCGTCGAGGTGTCGGTGATCTGGGCAATCAGTCCGCCGTCGCCCATCTGTTGCTTGCCTTGGCCGATGTATTCGATGCCGGAGTCCGTTTCCTTGAAGTCCTTCACTTCGATGGCGATGGTCAGAGGGTACGTCGCCTTGAAGATGAAGGTCTCGGCGTTGAAGGATCGCTCGGTGGTGATGGGCACGGAGTCCTCGCCGACCTTCGTTCCGTTCACCGACATGGCGAACCAGTTGTCGGCCCACACCTCGGCTCTGAACGTCGACGTGGCAGTGGCCTTGGGCTTGGCCCTCGCTGTCGCGCTCGACTTCCTGGTCGTGCCAACGGCCGAAACGGGCACCGCCGTCGAGCCGACGAGCATGGCTCCGATTGCGAGCGTGGTGAGGACCGAGGCCAGCGGGCGTGTCCTAGGCATTGCGGGCAACCGTAGAGGTTCCTCGGAGACACCCTACGAAGTACGGGAACTCGAGTGTCGCCGAGTAGTGATACATGTTGACGACCTTGCCATCGATGAGGACATCGGAGGTCCGGCCGTGGCATTCGTCGAGGTCCGCGTTGGTCGGTAGCGCTCCCTTCGCGTCTCGTTCGACGACGATCGGGAAGCCGTCGTTCATCCAGCCCACCACCGTCGAGGACCCGGTCGTGGCGTTTCGGATGCACGACGGAACGTTGTGATAGTGGTACGTGCTCATCGCCGGGTGCCCGTCGCACTTGTCCTGTGACTCGTGGGCCACGGCGTCGTGGCCGCGTCCGTCGAGTGAGCTGAACACGAACACACCGTTCTTGAGAATCCCGATCGGCCCTTCGGAGAGACACGACGGCGAGGCGTTGATCACCGGCTTCTCCGTGAGCGTGATCGTTGTCGGCCTCTCGGCGATACGACCGGGATTGCGGTCGTATTGGAACGACGGATCCGATGCGGCAATGGGGAAGGTGCCGGTCTGACCGCCGACCGGAACGTTGTTGGTGGTGAGCACCCGCGTCCCGCCGGAGACGGTCTCGCTGTATTTCGCCGTGGGCCAGGAGACGGATCCCTGAACCGCCAGCTTCGCGGTGGAGTCCCACGTGCCGGCCGCAGCATTCAGCCACGGTCCGTCGGCCGACGCCCCGCCGGCGTTCGGGTTTCCGGCGCGGCACGCCCACAGGCCGCCGACGGCGGCACCGGTCGTCGTGACCTTCGAGTCGCCGATCGGCAGGTTGGCTGGGTCGACAGCCGCGGACTTCCAGGTGTTGACGATTGCCCCGGCGGCTGACGCTGTCGGCGCGGTGGAACCTGCGGTGGTCACCGCAGCCATGGCGATGGTCGTGACCGTTGTCTTGGGCGTCGTCGCTACCGGTTTCTTCGTCGTCTTCCTGGCAACCTTCTTGACCGTTGCCGCTTGGGACAGGCCCACGCTCGTCACGCAAAGGGCGCTGGCGGCGATGCCGAGGGCGAGCAGCCGACCCCTGCTCGCTGTGGGCCCGGGGGAGGTTGGAGAACTCATGACGCAACTCTGTCTAGGCGACGTGAGATTCGGGTAAGGACGCCATGTCCGTTTAGGGTCGGGCCACGCGGACGATCTCCCTTGCTGCTGGTGTCGAGCGAATGGTCGACTCGTTCACCATGACATTCGAGTTATGGCTGACCAACGTAGACAGCGATCTTGCCCTTCGCCCGGCCCGATTCGCTCATCTCGTGGGCGCGTTGGATGTCGCTCAGCGCGAACTCCGCGCCCACGATGGGGCGCAGTTCACCACGTTCGATCAGGGCCGTGAGTTGATTCAACGCGCTCGCATTCGGTCCGATGAAGAGAAACTCGCTTCGTACTCCATGGTGGCGAGCGACCGCTTCCGATGGTGGTGCGGTGATCGAAATCAGCAGTGCGTTCGGGCGCATCGTCGACCACGAGTTGTCCTGCGTGCTGCCGCCGATCGTGTCGAACACGAGGTCGATCTCTTTCGTTGAGTCCTGGAACGGACGCGCCGTGTAGTCGATGAACTCGTCGGCGCCGAGCGACTCGACGAGCCCACGATTATTGGCCGACGCCGTGGCGATCACATACGCACCGTGGGCTTTGGCGATTTGCACCGCTAGTGAACCGACGCCCCCGGATGCCGCGTGGATGAGCACGCGATGCCCGTCAGATACCTGCCCGCGAGTGACCATTGCTTCCCACGCAGTGATACCGGCAAGCGGCAGCACACCGGCCTCGATATGGGAAATCGTGCGGGGTTTGCGCGCCACTTCGCTCGTACGCACCGCGATCAGTTCGGCGTACGTCCCGTTCCGGGCGATGTCGGGTCGGGCATAGACGCTGTCCCCAATCGCGAACGCAGTAACCGACTTTCCGACTGACTGAACCACGCCCGACACGTCCCACCCCGGGGTGAACGGCATGGCGAACGGGATCATGTCTTTCATGTGACCCGCACGGATTTTCCAATCAACCGGGTTGACTGACGTTCCGATCACCCGAATCAGGACGTCATCGTCATTGACAACCGGGTCGGCCACCTCGACGTAGCGAAGGACTTCCGCCGCACCGTACTCGTGAATCTGGACTGCCTTCATGCGGTTGTCTACCTTCGGTCGGGCGGATCACACTCCTACCCGGAAGCTCGCGCACGAAACCTTGACCGACTTACCGATCGGGTTGCGGACCAGCGCCCGTGGAGAACAGTCCACCGAGGGCGGCCACGCGAACCGCACCCGAATCGCCGTACCGCGAAGATGCTCACATCACGTGAGGCCGGCCACGGTCAGCTTCGTGGAGGTGAGGTTGGCCTGGCCGGCGGACGGCAGGTCGTGCTGTCTTCCGTCACCTCGGACATGGTCCGGTTGAGCGCGACCCGAGAAATGGTCGGTGACTATCGATCTGTTCCCTTCAATCGTCACACGGTGGCCGTATGACAAAGGCGCATTCTGATTCGCCGATCCGCGCTTTGACGATGCGGGCATGTTTGAGGCAACGACGAGTCGGACGTGTCCTACCCGATCGGTCGGCATGACGCCCCCTCTCCTTGTCGTGGTTGACCCGACCTACCGACGAATCGAACTCTCATGACTCCTCTAGCGAGTCCGCGCGCTCTCCAACAGCAACTCACGCACGAGAATTGGGTGGCTCGGTCCAGATGTCTCGCCCAGGTGGGTGCCGAAGAACTCGTCGTCCTTGCGCCCGGAACGGCTTGGCGGATCCTGTGGGAACTTCTCATGCTTGGACCTTTCGCGGAGTGCGTTCTCGACGACGGGGGCCAAATGCGACACGTCACGGCGGGGGCATTGCTCTCCAGCGCAGCGAGACGCTCCTCTCCGCCGGGTGCGCCACTCGAAGCGGCCGACTACCCCCCGTTGCTGATGTTCACCTCCGAGATAACGCTCGTCGGCGCCGCCCGGCTCATCATCGAACCGGGATGGAACCACGCCGTCGTGTTGGGCCCGCTTCCTCGGCTCATCACCCCGAGGGCCGTGCTGCGCTCGCTCCTCAATGCTCCGAGCGACGACTCGTACGCCTCTGACGGTTGCCACGGCTTGACTGGGGTGAGCAACGATCGACGCGCGCAGCGTCCTCGGCCTTAGCTTCGCTAGCTCAACGAGATCCAGGCTTCTGCGCTTGGGTCGACGTTCCCTCCCGATCGCCGCCGACGCGAGATGTTGAAGTGACACGGCTTTGTGTTTCGCCGTCTCGGACGCCGGGTAGGAGTTTGAAACGCGTTCGTGTCGACGAACACAAACAGCAGTTGGAGACCTTATGTACATCGGCCTGGGCACTCTGTTGCTCATCATCATTCTCGTCGCAATACTCACCTAAGGAGTGATCTAATGGAGACAAAATCACAGTTCTTTGTGTACCTTGCCGCCGCTATCTGCTTCGGTCTGGCGGCGATAGGCGAGGCATGGAAGTACGGAGCTCGGTCGCGCATCGGGGCGAAGCCACTCATCGCACTCATGCCCCTCGGCCTGCTAGTCGCCCTACTTCCTACGCTCTGGGAAGTGGCCGAGGCGGCGTTCTAGCTAGCGAGAATTGTCTACAAGTTCTCGACCGGGTCGAGCCCTCGGTATCTCCACACCGATGCTCCGCCGAGACCCGCGCCGAGATCGGCGACTCGCGCCGCCGGCGGTGGGTCGATGGTCCGCCACACCAGCTCGAGGGCACCCGGGAAGGGGCCCGGTGAGGCTCCGGCGACTCGACCAGCGATCGACAGACCCAGGTCGATCATCACCTCGGCCTTTGCTTTCGTCGTCGATCCGAAGATCGTGCTGCGTCGCGATTGTTCGAGGTCGACGCCCCCCTTGTCGAAGCACTCACCGTTCATTGGTGACCCTTACCCCGGCGACGAACAGCCTGAACATGACGCACGGCGGGCAAAAGCTCGGTGCGACGCGAGCGTGAGCGGCCTGTTCGATGGACAGTGCTGGTCGCAGACCCCGGCCCGCGCAGCGTCGAAGGAGGAGGCGCTCTCGTGACGACTGGCATCGTGGCTGACTCCTCGTTGACACCGACGTCTTCATTGACCGTCTTCGGGGCGCGTTCGAGTTGAGGCCGGGATGCCATCGGGTGCACTACTCGCAATCGATGGACGAACTCATCAGCCTTGTGACGCTTGCCGTCGAGACGCAGTGGCCGGTGAGCAGACTGCAGCACACCGTCCAGCCGTTTCCGACCCTCTCGCAACTCGTCGGTCATGCGTTCCAGCTGCTCGCAGAACAGGTCGATGTCGCGAATGCGGACCGGCTTTGCTCGGAGCGTCGCCCTGACCCAGCGATGTTCAGTAGCAAACATCGCTGGGTAGGGTGGTTGGCCTCGGCTGGCGACTGTGCCGCAAACCGCCGGCGAGAAGGTGGATGTTCCCCATGAAGGCTCTTTATTTTCCCTCCGACAGGTTCCCGCGAGAGCGTGGCGGCTGGCCGGTCCCGATCGAGTCGGGAGCCTCTCCAACGACCGACGAATTGGTCGAACGGTCTCGTCGGCACACGGAACAGGGTGGCGCCGTTCTTGTCGTCGTCGAGCCTGGCGACGACAACACGGCGGAGTTGACCGGCGTGCGCATCGACAGAGAGCTCACGAACTCGGAGTGGTTCGTCGCCCTTGCTGATCGTCCGGAAGTCGCTCGCATGGAAGATGAGTTTTCGGTTTCTGCGCGGATGTGCACGCTGGTGGCGGTCGATGGACGGGTTGACATCGCCGCGACGACCACATTGGGGTTAAAGCGACATCCAGTCCTGACGGTCTGCGATGTTGGGCGAGGGCGAATCGTCACGAGCGGCATCTCGGATCTCGACGTGTTGTTTGCTCATCCGACTCTGAGTCGATATCTCCGCCGACTGCTCACTGTTTCGGTCACTCCCCAGCGAACGCTCGGACTGGCGGTCGTCGGCTACGGACCATTCGGCGGTATGGGTTACCTTCACGGCCTCGCCGCGGCCGAGACCGACGGACTGGCCTTCGTCGCCGCGGTCGATCCGGACCCGTCGCGTCGAGCGACCGCGCTCTCAGACTTCCCCGGACTCGCAACGTACGAATCTGCCGACGAGGTCGCGAGGGACGATGCGGTGGATATCGCCGTCGTGGCCACGCCCCCCGTTCACCATGCGGCGCTTGCCATTGGGCTACTCGAAGCGGGCAAGCACGTGGTCGTCGAGAAGCCGATGTCCCTCTCGGTGCTCGACGCCGACCGGATGATCGCGGCGGCCCGCTCGAACGATCGAACAGTTACTGTTCATCAGAGCCGCCGGTGGGACCCCGACTTCCTAGCGCTGCAGCATGCGGTGGACACCGGTCTGATTGGCGATGTGTTCAACATCGAGACGTTCGTCGGAGGTTTC
>JANOHI010000189.1:0-10884 GCA_031406385.1 Acidimicrobiia bacterium | reverse complement strand
CTCGTCGCGGCACATGCAAACGTAGTGCAGCGGTGTGCCCCACTCGAAGGTAATGCTGAAGCCATGGACATCGCGGAAATGATCACGGCTGGCGGCGATGTCGCGCACGACGAAGACGGTCGCGGCGCCGACCAGCATGGGAGCGGGTTTGGGTTCGGCCGACATCGATGACCTCCTCAACCTTGGATTGACCCTCGATGAGGTGTGGGACTGCGCCGAGATCGCGGCCATGTACAACTTCACCAATCGGTTGGCGATGGCCACCGGTCAGATTCCCAATCGCGAGTACCACGCCCGCAATCGGTAAACCCGCTCGGTGAAGTCCGTCAGACGGTGCTGCGAACCACCTCGACCAGCGCCGCGTCGATGGCCGACCGACCGAGCCTCGAAGAACGAACATCGTTCAGGAGGAACGAGAAGGTGACCGCCCGTCCGGAAGCTGTGGTGGTCACCCCCGAAAGCGCGACCACGTTGTCGATCGCTCCGCTCTTGGCGAGCACCTTGCCCGCAGCCGCGGTGCCACAGGTACGTGAGCGGAGCGTTCCATCCACACACGACACTGCGAACGAACGGCGCAGCACGACGCCGATCGGCGAGGCAAGCGCCCGCTGCAAGTACATGACCTGCGTACGCGCCGACGAGCGGTTGTTGGAGGACAGTCCAGAGCCGTCCTCCTGCATCTCCGGACGAGGGACGTCGAGCTGGGCGAAGTGTTTGTTGATTGCCGACACACCGCTGGCCGTGGAGCCAATCCCGACGCGAGCGCCGAGCTCTTTCGTGAGCAGTTCCGCATAGGTATTGTCGGATCGTTTGACGAGTCGCTCAACGATCTCTCCGAGCGAAGCCGACTTCGCCGAACCGATCGACCATGCCGTAGATGACCCCGATCCCCGGCGTGATGCCCCGACCACGGTGACCCCCTTCGCCGTCAGCGCCAAACGAAGCCGTTCGAGATTGGCCATGGCCGGATCGGCCAATGTGGCCGCATCGCTGCGATGGTTCCCGTCGACCGAAAACGCCGAGAGCCAGCCCGACTCACCCGGCGTGAAGGCCGCTTTCCACGACGCGATACGTGTGACGCGGTCGTAGCGGGCATCGTCGAGCACGAGGGAGCCGGACACGCGCGCGACCCCGGAGGCCTTCACCGAGGCCGCCAAGGCCGCGAGCTGTGTCGCCCCGAACGTAGGATCGCCCGACGCCCGAAGCACCAGGTCCCCCGTCAATACCCCGTTCGAGACTGCGCCGTCGGCAAACAGCTCCGTTACGTAACGTGCGTCGGGCCCCATGGCCGCGAGCGCAGCGCCTGCGACGTAGATCTTCTGGGTCGACGCCGGTATGAACCCGCGCTCGCCGTTGCGCTCGAACAGCACGGGCCCGTCTCCGTCGATCGCCACGTAGACACCCATCCGGGACGATGTTGAGGCGGCGAGTGCTGCGCTGACACGCGTCCTGAGTTCATCGAGGGAGCCGGCCGGCGGACGAATGGTGGTCGTCACCCCACGAGATCGGATCGTGGTCGTGACACCGGTGGTCGAGGTCAGGGTCGTGGAGGCTGCGGCCCCAGTGTCGACGACTGTGGTCGGGGCGGTGGTGGACGTAGCCACGGTGGCGACGCTCGATGTGGGACCGACGAGCACGGCGGACGTGGTCGTCGAGGCTCCCATCACCGGGACCGGTGCGCCGCCCGAGGTCGTAGTCGAAGCAGAGAGATCCGGTTCTTGACCGACACCGGTGATCGGGGGAGCCCCGACGCCGACCTGCGAGACCACGGCTCCGTCGGCGACGTCGATGACGGCGAGCTCGAGCACGCCTGCGCAGAGTCCACAGACGATGGCGATCCGGCTGACGCGTGACCACCGCAATCGATGGGAAACAGTCGTCATGCGGTTCCGCTCCAGCTCATGATCAGCTCCGCTTGCCGCGGAGCTCCTCGAGTCGCTCTTCCACTCCGACGAGACGTGCTGACGCCGCGGCATGGAGTGCGCTGGCGCGCTCGTAGAGGTCCGCCGCACGTTCGATTCCAATGGCGCCATCATCCATCTGGGCCGTGACCGCCGTGAGCTCATCGACCAGCTCCTCGAACGACATGGCAGCGATCGCACGAGGCGTCGTCGGTTCCACTTCTTCTTGCGGTGACCTACCGGACATGACGAACCTCCACGTGAAGCTGACCGACGGCCAGGGTGATGTCGAGAGCTGCTCCCGACGAAGTCTGTGTTGCGTCGCGCAGGACCCGACCACTGCCGTCGCGGACGACGGCATAGCCGCGTTCGAGCACCCGGGCAGGTGAAAGCGCGTCGATCTGTGCGTGCAGCAGGGCAAGGCGGTTGGACGCATCGAGTGTTCGGCGGCGCAGAGAGCCCGATGGATCGATTGCTTCCATCCGACGCCGAGCGGCATCGCACCGGAACGGGAGCACGCGATCCCAGGCAACGGTTGCGAGCGTGACTCGCTCGCGCGCGGCGCGGGCGTCGAGCGCATCGGTCCAGCGAATGCCCGACAGCGACTGGTGCAGCGAGGCGCACCGCCGGTCGAGTGCACTCTCCCAGCGGATCGCGCCGAGGCCACCACGGGCGGCGACGGACCGGTTGTGCATCGCCCGGGCGACATCACCCCGGGATCGATCAAGCGCGCTCTGCAGTGCGCCGCGATCGGGCACGACACACTGAGCCGCAACCGACGGGGTGGCGCAGCGGAGATCGGCGATGTCATCGCACACGGGGCGATCACCGTCGTGGCCGATCGCCGACACCACGGGTTTCGGACAGGTTGCAATCGCCCGGCAGAGGTCCTCGTCGGAAAACGGAAGAAGGTCGACGGCGCTTCCCCCACCTCGGGCGAGCACGATCACATCGGTGTCCGAGGCGAAGACGAGCTCCTCGATGGCGCGGCGAACAGCATCTGCCGCGCCTGCTCCCTGCACCGTGGTTTCCACGAATCGCACCGGAAACCCGGGAAAGCGCACCGCAACGACGGACTCGATGTCGCGGCGGACCGCCGCGTCGGTTCCACAGACCACGCCGATGCCGCGAGGCAGCATCGGAATGGGCCGACGCGGACGATCGATCAAGCCTTCGGCCGCAAGGCGGGATCGGACCTGGATGAGCAGCGCGGCGACGGCGCCCTCACCGACCGGGAGCACCTCCTCGGCCTCCATCCGGATCTGGACCTTGCGCTGCTGCAGGGTGACGCGTCCGATGACCGAGACTCGCTCACCGTCGACAATGCGACTCTTGCGGGCGCGACCGCTGGCGATAAGGACGGGGAGATCGAGCGCACGATCTCGGAGTGTGAACCAGATCGCGCCCTGCTGGGTCACTCGGCGATCGTGCACGTCGCCTTCGACCTGCACCCTCCCCGGCGCCGCGAGCGCGCGCCCGACCTCGGCATAGAGCCGGGTCAGCGAGACCGTGCGGACCGTTGACACGGGAACCGCACCGGGCGGGTCGACCCATGCCGGACTCAGCGACTGGCCCGGCAGGGAATCCGGAGCTGGTCCGTCAGTGCCCCAGGGCAGTTCCTCATTGGCGGTGTCCACCCTTTCAGTCTCCCGCGGCCATAGGACAAAACCGCGGAAGACCTCGACGGGAAGGATTGGACGGCGGCTGGACCTACCATTGACGACATGACTGACATCCTTGATCGCTCGACCATCGTGCTTTCGGTGACCGACGGCGCCCGGTCCACGGTGCTCGACGCACGCGCCGCCGAACTCGACGCCGACTCCCTCGCCCTGTGGCTCGAAGTCGGCGCGACCAACGGGCCCCGCTGGGCCTACGAGATGTACTTCCAGCCGCTCTCCGAGAGCAACGACAGCGATCACGTCGAGCACGTGGGTGGCGGGCTTTCGCTCGTCGTGCCGGCTTCGTCGATCGAACGCCTACGAGGCGCCACCCTCGACATCGCCGCCGATGGTTCCGGGATGGTGCTGCTCAACCCCAACGAGCCGGCCAAGGCGGAGCCCAAGCCGATGCCGGTCTTCAACGCCACCGCCCTCGAAGGGCCCGTCGCCGCTCGCGTCCTTGCGGTGATCGAGCACCAGGTCAATCCTTCGATCGCGAGTCACGGTGGCTTCGCCACCCTGGTCGGCGTCGATGGTGACACCGTCTATCTCACGATGGGTGGCGGTTGCCAGGGGTGCGCGATGTCGAAGGCCACCCTCCGCCAGGGTATCGAGGTCGCCATCAAAGACGCCTGCCCGGAGATCACCACGGTGGTCGACGTCACCGATCACGCGTCCGGCGATAGCCCCTTTTACGCCTGATTTCTTCTCGAGCGTGACGCGAGTCACATGGCTCGACCGCGACTCTTCGGTGACTGCGACCGTTGGCATACCCGAGCCGACGGAATCCGTCACCTTCGGTTCACCGGAGAGTCCCGCTCGATTCCGTCACGAGCGGGACTCTTCATTTCTCCCGACGTTCGGCCCGGTGCGGCGAAACTTGGCCCAGCCGACCGGCGAACGGTAGACCCGAGGGCATGACCCTCAACCTCTCCGCCGACGATGTCCTCGCCACCACGCGAGCCGTGCGCAAACGCCTCGACTTCGACCGGCCTGTCGCCCGCGAACTCGTTCAGGAGTGCGTCGATCTCGCTTTCCAGGCCCCCACCGGATCGAACCGCCAACACTGGCACTTCATGATCGTCGACGACCCTGCCAAGAAGCAGGCCATCGCCGATCTCTACGGCAAGGCGTTCGACCCCTACGTCGGTCAGAGCAACAACGACTTCGGCATCGGCGACACCAGAACCGAACGAGCGGGAGCGATCAAAGATTCGGCAACCTTCCTGCGCGAAGAGTTCCACCGCGTGCCATACATGGTGATCCCGTGCATGGAGGGTCGGGTTCCCGAGAAGCTTCCCGTCTTTGCCCAGGCCAGTCAGTGGGGTTCGTTACTTCCGGCCTTCTGGAGCTTCATGCTCGCGGCGCGTGCCCGCGGCCTCGGCACCGCCTGGACCACCCTGCACCTCGTCTACGAGCGCGAAGCCGCCGACATCCTCGGCATTCCGTTCGACAAGGTGACCCAAGGAGGGCTGACCCCGCTCGCCTACACCGTGGGCACCGACTTCAAGGCTGCGCCTCGACTCGACTCGGCGCTTCTGACCCACTGGAACACCTGGTAGCGCTCACGCGCGACGTTGCTTCGGCAGGACCGATTGGCGGCTCGCGACCTGAGGAGGACCCTCAGTCGCGGCCTGTGACCGATTCCTTCGAACGACGATGCCCGTTGGTTTAGCGCGTCCCCTTGGCCCTAGTCTCGCCCCCGCCGTCATCCGCATCAACCGAAGGAACCCCATGACCGACTCACTGTTCGATCTCACCGGTAAGACGGCGATCATCACTGGTTCGACGAAGGGCATCGGCAAAGCCATTGCATTTCGGATGGCCCAGCACGGCGCCAACGTCGTCGTCTCCAGCCGGAAGGCCGACGCCTGCGAATCCGTCACGGCCAAGATCAACGCCGCGGGGTTCTCCGGGTCGGCCATCTCCGTTCCTTGCAACATCGGCTACAAGGATCAACTACAGGCCCTCGTCGACCGGACCGTCACGGAACTCGGACCGATCGACATCCTGGTTTGCAACGCTGCGATCAACCCTTTCGCCGGTCCGATGATCGACATCCCGGACGACGCATTCGACAAGATCATGGCGTCGAACATCCGGTCGAATCACTGGCTGTGCGGCATGGTGCTCCCCTCTATGAAGGAACGTCGGCAGGGTTCGATCACGATCGTGTCGTCCATCGGTGGTCTGCGCGGAAGCGAGATCCTCGGGGCCTACGCGATCTCGAAGGCCGCGGACATGCAGATGGCCCGGAACATTGCCGTCGAATATGGACCGTTCAACGTGCGAGCCAACGCCATCGCCCCCGGCCTCGTGCGGACCGACTTCGCCAAGTACTTGTGGGAGAACGAGACGATCCTCAAAGGGGCAACGGCTGGATCGGCGCTGCGTCGTATCGGCGAGCCCGATGAGATCGCCGGCGCCGCCGTGTTCCTCGCATCGCAAGCCGGAGCGTTCACCACCGGTCAGACCATCGTCTGTGACGGCGGCGCCACGATCTGACCAGTCGGTCCCGTCCGGGAAGAAGTCCGGGACTGGGCTGGTTGAGCACTACCGGGAGGGTTTCTCCTACCGGGGTAGTGCAAACTCCGAGAGATGAGGAAGAATGTTCGTCATGACTGACACCGCTGTGCTCTCCGACGACGCCCGCACCGAGCGGATGAAGGCGTTGCAGAGCGTCATCGAACTGATCCGTCCCGTTGTCCAGCAGGATGGCGGCGACCTTGCGCTCACGTCCGTCGACGTCGAAACCGGCGTCGTCGAGGTCCGACTCCAGGGTTCGTGCAGCTCGTGCGCCGTGTCATCGACCACGCTGCAGGCCGGCGTGAACCGAATCCTGAAAGACCGCCTCCCGTGGGTTACCGAAGTCATCGGTGGCGTGGAAGAAATGGATGCCGACGAGAGCCGGTCGATGGGTCGTGGCGGCTACGTCCCCAAGTTCGACTGACCGCTCGGGGCCGGGAGTGTCAGACTGCCGATCTGCGATCGACGGCGGTCCGGGCGACGACCCGCTTCGCTGGGCAAACTGAGCCGATGGCCGGAGTCGTCCCTGCGCTGAGCCTTGGGCGCCTCACGTCGGCGCAACGCTGCCGACGCTTTCTAGCCACGCTGCTCGACCCCGAGACGAAGCCGCGTCCTGTCGCCAAGGGGGCATTCCGGCTCGATTCCGCGGTGCGTGAGGCCCTACGTGTGGCCCATGAGGTCGCCGACCAACAGGGCCTGAGGGTGTCCGACACCCTCGACGAGCGTGCGCCGCCTGGTCTTTCGGCCGAAGAACGGGTGCGGTTCAGCAGCGCGGTCCGGACCTACGAGGAGTTCGTCGGCGATGACGAGGTCACGTTGCACCCGAGTGTCGGCGAGTTTCTTGAACGAGCAAGCCGGACCGGACGATTCCGACTTACCGGCCGAAACGACACCACCGTCGTCCACCGCATCAGCGGCCAGGTGGAGATCCGGCGCATCCACCTCGGTTCTCGCCGCGCGCGGCCCACCGACGACGACACCGATTCCTCTGACCTTGGGGCGAACGGACCGTCTGATCAGCCGTTGACGCTCGACACCGATGCGCTTCTCGCCCTGCTCGTCACCAAAGGTGCCGCAGCCGAATCCAGCGTGGCGGCCAGCGTCCGTCACCTCTGGCTCGGTGCGACAACAGGCGAGTCGCTCACCGCGATCACCACCGACGCAGTGGCAACAGCTGCTCGACAACTCACGTCGCTGGTCGAATCAGCACTCGACGAACCGGCCGAGACACCGGGATGGTGGTGCGATCGATGTCCGGCAATTCGCTCCTGCATGAGCGTGTCGTCGGTGTCCGACCATGAGCTTGCCTCACGGCTCGGTCCCACGGGCGAACGGCCAGTGAGTCTGTGAGCCGTCTCGGGGCGAGCCGGGAGGCATGGGCCGAAGACGACCTGGGAGCGCCGTTCCAGCCATCGCCGGGAGTTCTCGTCATCACCGCCTCGAAAGCGAGGGACCTCGCTGCTTGCCCACG
Source organism: Acidimicrobiia bacterium (assembly GCA_031406385.1). GTDB lineage: Bacteria > Actinomycetota > Acidimicrobiia > Acidimicrobiales > JANYDT01 > JANLQX01. Next base: position 3,325 of record JANOHI010000189.1, on the reverse strand, counting down.
TCGGTATGGCCTCGCCCACGTGCTGCGCCTGGAGGGAGACCCCGATGCCGCCGAGCAGACCGAAGAGCTTGCACTCGGTCTTTCGCTGCACCATGAACTCCGACTGCGGCACGCGTCGATGGCCCTCCACGACGACGACGGATTCCTCGACCCAACCTCTCCGCAGTCGCCATGGTTGACGCAGCGGATCGATGCGCATCGTGCGCTGTGTCCTTCGACCATGCATGGTGACGAGGTCGAATACGTGGCAGGGGAATGCGATCTGCAATGGTTCCGTGCCCGCCGCAACGTGATCGTACGCGGACGTATCGACGCATTGTGGCTACACCGCGACGGAACCCTCGAAGTTCGTGACTACAAGAGCGGTCACGTCGCTGAGTCGATCGATGATGATTCCGCGGCGCTGCTGTATGGCCTCCTCGCCCTCTCTCATCCGATCGCCCGCTCGCGTCGTAAGGTCACCGCGGTGAGGGTCTCCTACGAGGCGCTTCGATCGTCGGGGAGCTTCGCCGTTTCGCTGGATTTCGACGACGCCACGATCCGACGCGCCATCGCCTTCGTTCAAGACGTCGACGAACGCATCCGCGGGGAGCGGCGCTTTGCCGCCACCCCCTCCCCATGGGCCTGCAGCACGTGTCCGTATCAGCACACCTGCCCGTTCTCTGCGTCGCGCGGCCGCGGTTCGCTCGGAGGAGACTGACGACCATGGCCGATGAACCCGTCCAACCCGTTGAGCCGGCGAACGATGAACTTCGCGAACCGCGCCGCACGTTGGCCTCGCCGCGGGCATGCGCAATTGTCGGGGTGGTGGCGTTCGGCGTGCAGTTGCTCATCGTCGGCTCGAACGGCGTCCCGTGGGTGCGAGCGCTGTTCTCCGCAGTGTTCCTCGGTCTCTTCACGGGATTCGGGTTGTGGTGGACGACCAAGATGCGACGCACGGTCCGGCCTGAGGTGGCCAAGCCCGATGAACGCGACCCTTCGTCGCCGCCGCCGATTGGCGGATGGGCCAATCCGTCGAAAGGACAGAACGTGCTCGACCGGTTCGGTCGAGCGCTGAGTTCGTTCTTCCGAGGTCGGCGGCCGCCACGCTGAACCGATCAGGACCGAGGAGCATCGAGCAGCTGAGTTCGCCGTGCTCGCGAAGGCCGGCACCTTCGTCGGCCGCTGCGTCCTCTCCCCAACCGGGCGCACGGATCATCGTGACGAGCTGAAGCCGGCTCCTTCCTCCAAGGCGCGCCCCAGACGAAGCCTGCTATCCGAGGGCGGCGATCGCGTCGGCGACGGCCAGCGCCCGGCGGGCGTTGTCGACGTGGAGGTTCTCGATCATGCGGCCGTCGACGGTGACGACACCACGTCCATCGGCGACCGCTTCTTCGAACGCCGCGATCACCCGTCGAGCGTGGAGGGTCTCGGCCTCGGTGGGCGCCCACACGTCGTTGCACGGTTCGACCTGACTCGGATGGATGAGTGTCTTGCCGTCAAATCCCATCTGCGCGCCCACGATGCACTCGGCTCGAAAGCCATCGGGATCCTTCACGTCGTTGAACACGCCGTCGAGAATGCACACGCCGGCCTCGCGCGCACCGAGCAACGCCGTCGCCAGATGGGGAAGCAGCGGAGCGCGGCCTGGAATCTGCGCGGCTCTGAGCTCCTTGGCGAGATCGTTCGTGCCCATGACCAACACATTCACGCGCGGGTGCGCGGCGATCGCTCGCACATCGAAGATGGCGGTCGGGTTCTCGATCATCGCCCAGATCCGCATCTCTGAAGGCGCCTGCGCGGCATCGAGTGCGCGGGTAACGGAATCGAGGGTGGCGACCGACGACACCTTAGGGATGACCACCGCAGCAGCAGTCGACGTGGCAGCTGCAGCAATGTCGGCCTCGCCCCACGCGGTGTCGAGACCGTTGCAGCGAATGGTGATCTCGCGTCGCCCGTAGGCCCCCGAGCGAGCTGCAGCAACGGCGTTGGCTCGGGCTTGCTCCTTGGCGTCGGGGGCGACCGCATCTTCCAGATCGAAGATAAGCGCGTCGGATGGGATCGTCTGCGCCTTCTCCAGGGCACGTTCGTTGGCGGCGGGCATGTAGAGAACGGAGCGGCGGGGGCGAAGATCGGTCATAGCAAATCCCTATGTGCGTATTACTTGGTGAAGCCGTATGCGGCGGCGAGTTCGGGGTCACGGGCAGAGAGCGATTTGGCCAGCTCCACAACGACTCGGCATTGCTTCACCGAGGCGTCGTCTTCCATTTTCCCGTCGAGCATGATCGCCCCGGTTCCGTCGCCCATGGCGTCGATGACCCGCTGCGCTTGGGCAACGTCGGATGGGCGGGGCGAGAACACCCGCTTGGCGATGTCGATCTGCACCGGATGAAGGCTCCACGCCCCGACGCACCCGAGCAGATACGCGTTGCGGAACTGGTCCTCGCACGCCACGATGTCCTTGATGTCGCCGAAGGGCCCATAGAACGGAAGGATGCCGTGCATCACGCAAGCGTCGACCATGCGGGCCATCGTGTAGTGCCACAGATCCTGCTGATGAGTAGCTCGCGCTGCGTCGGGCTCGCCGGGATTCGGGTCGTCGCGCACGAGATAGTCGGGGTGCCCCCCACCGACTCGCGTCGTCTTCATGCGGCGGTTCGCGGCAAGGTCGGCCGGACCGAGCGAGAGGCCCTGCATCCGCGGCGATGCGCCGCAAATCTCCTCAACGTTCGCCATTCCGCGCGCCGTTTCCAGGATCGCGTGGACGAGCAGCGGCTTGGTGAGACCGGCCTTCGCCTCCAACTGCGCGAGCAGTCGATCGACGTAATGGATGTCTTCGGCGCCTTCAACCTTCGGGATCATGATCACGTCGAGCTTGTCGCCCACTTCAGTGACCAACGTGGTCAGGTCGTCGAGGGCCCACGGCGAGTCGAGACTGTTGACGCGCGTCCACAGCTGCGTGTCGCCCATGTCTACGGTTTTCGCCACATGAACCAAGCCGGCCCGGGCGGCTTCCTTGTCGGTCGCCGGCACTCCGTCCTCGAGATTGCCGAGAAGGATGTCGACGGTCGGAGCGATCTCGCCGACCTTGGCGACCATCTTGGCGTTCGACGGTGGGAAGAAGTGGATCATCCGGCTCGGCCGATGGAGCACCTCACGCAACGGTGCGGGGGCACCAACCGCCAGCGGTCGGAAGAAATCACGGGGGGAGCGCACGGACGTCATCGGTTTTGCAGGCTAGTTGGCGGTCCTGGGCCGTCCGAAGTCGGCGATTTCCGGCGGCGGGTCGCGGTCGGCCAGCATCTCCGGCCGTGAACGCACCGGCGACCCGTGTCCCCCTTCATCA
>JANOHI010000176.1:0-1237 GCA_031406385.1 Acidimicrobiia bacterium | reverse complement strand
CAACCTGTAAGGAGAATAGAACGGCGCCACTCGCTGACCAGGGGAAACGCGAAACGCCGTTCGGCCATTCTCATGACGTCGTGGCGCCACGCCAGTGGCATGGAATCTCTCTCCCAGGAGCGGCTGAGCGTTGCGCTAGTTGTCGCGGAGGGATTCTTTCCAGGTGCGGAATCTCGTGTGGAGGACGCCGTCGGCACCGAGGCCTTCGCCGCAGCCATCGGGGTAGAGGCGGTAGGTGAGGAACTGGGCCGGATCGTCGATGGCATCGATCGGCACTGCGCCGTAACGGGCATCGGCGTGGACTGCGGGACCTGCTCGCCAAAGCAGCCATCGCGTGCCGATCCGGCGCTTGTAGGCGATCACCTCTGCCTCGATGCCGTCGCCAAGGGCGAGCAGGTGGGGTGGGCATTCCACCCAGAAAGTCGCGGAAAGACGGCGATCGCGCTGCGGCGTTGGTGGGAGGTCGGCGGTGTGGAACGGGGTATCCGCGATAGGCCGTTCGTCTGCGGGAAGGGGGGGTGGTGGTGAGACTTCGGTCACGGAAAGCGCTCCAAACTTCGTTCGCTAGAAGCGATGGTTGCTATCTCTGTTACGCATCAAAAAATTGACTGCTTGGTCTAGTCTCGCCCACTCGGTCTCCGTATGCTGCTTCGTGTTACGCCGGTGTTTCGACTCGGCAAAACCTCAGAGCCGATGGAACAAAACTGCGCCGCCACACGCAGCCAACACCGTCGCCCTGCGTGGCATCACCTCCTTCGAGCCACAGCGAAAGGTCGATCATGTTCACTGCCCGACACCACTGGAATGACCTGAAATGGCGAGACGACGCCACCTGCCGGGATCTTGATCCGGAGATCTTCTTCCCGATCGGCGTCACCGGCGCAGCGGTTGAGCAAATCGAGGCGGCCAAGCAATTCTGTCGAGCCTGTTCTTCCCAGCAAGCGTGCCTCGAGTTCGCGATCACCACGAACCAGGAGTACGGGGTGTGGGGAGCGACGACGGAGGATGAGCGCCGGGTGCTGCGTCGGCAATGGCGGGCGGAAGTCCGTCGTCAGCGGGTTGCCAGCTGAGTCGAGACGGTAGGCGGGGCGGGCGGAAGCTGCGATCACCAACCCCGATCGACCCACGATTGCAGGCTGGGCTGTTCGGTCGCGATCGTCGTGTCCGTGCCGTGGCCCGGCATCACGATGGTGTCGGGCGTCAAGGTGAACAGGCGGCGATCGATCGATTCGATGAT
>JANOHI010000098.1:0-3714 GCA_031406385.1 Acidimicrobiia bacterium | reverse complement strand
CGCGCCATCCGGCGCGGATCGTCGAAGAGTGCGAGCACCTTCGTGTTCACACGCTCCGGCGGACGTCGTCGTTCATCGCTGCCTCCCCACGGTCGCGATCCCATGCACTGCGGAGCCCGGTTCGGTACCCTTTCGCGATGTGCCCGAGGCGTCGAACGCACTCGGATTCGACCCGACCGTGCCCGGTGTCGCGTTCTTCGCGTGGCGGGTCGAGTCGACGTTGGTGACCAGCAGCAAGCCGATCAACGCCGATCGGGCGAATGAGGCGAGGGTGCCGTTTGCCTACGTCCGCCCGGTGATCACGAACCGAAGATCGGCGGGCCGGGCTGGGTTCGGCAACACGGAGAACGGACCACCGGAGCGACAACCACGGAGAAGCTGTCCTGGCCCCGATGGTGTCGAAGGACGCAGGCGACACTCGCACAACTCGCTAGACGAACCTGCTCACGTAGCGGTTTGTCGCGGTGAACTCCGCGTGCTCGAAGGTGAGATCGACGATGAGTTCCCGTGAGGGGTCATTACCTGCCTGCGCGTGTGCTCGTGCCGACGGGTGTGCCGGGGAAGGAGCGACGAGGTCCACCGCGCCGATGCGGGTCACGTTGTCGGCAGCGACGTCGCCCTCCCACACCCACATGTGCTCGCCGCCCGGCCAGTGAATGCGGGCGCGCACCGTGGCATTGCGCAGCACATGGCGAACGTCGGAGACCACGTGCACGTCGAGCCGGAACGCGTCGCCCACGGCAACGGCGGCAGGGGGACGATCGCACGTGACGATGACCGGCCGGCACGCGTCGGTGACCGCCTCATAGGCGCGCTTCGGGGATCGGTCGTGCCCGAGCATGGCCCACGTGACGGCTGGATAGTCGAGAGCGTCGGCCAGAGAGAACAGGCAGAAGCCGCCGTTGGGCCGATACTTGATGCGACGGAACTCCTCGATGTGGCGCCGCAACACCTCGGCTTGGTACGTCTGTGTGGCGTCACGCCACGCGTCGAACGAGGCGGAGGATGCGGGCGGAACGTGGCGGTCGAAGAACGTCTTCTGCAGGCAGCGGGTCTGGGCCAGGCGCTCCCACTCAAGGTCGGGCCACCGCTCGGGCTCACAGAACGCCGCGTCGTTGGGCACGGCCTGCGCCCCGAACTCGCTGACGAAGCGCATGACGCGCGGAATGACACCGGCGGCCCTGGTGAGGTCTCGCTCCGCGCCGTGATACCAGCCGAAGTACAGATGCGAATCGGTTCCACCGGAGAACGGTCCCGGAAGGATGCCCGAGTGCGCATTGACCGGCCGCGACCTGTCGGCCTTGCTCATGGCACGGGAGAGAGCGGTGTCGAGGATGGTCTTGTTCCAGGTCGGCAGCATCTGCAGCGTGAGGTACTTCGTGATCATCTCTGCGGCCTTCTTCGGGCCACCGAGCGCATCGGGCTCGATGTCGAGCGCGAGCGGCTCGTTGTGAGTGCACCAGGTGATGATCGACGGGTGGTGCCCGAGCAGATCGATCGCATCGCGCGCCTGCTTCGTTGCGCCCTTGCGGATGCTTCGTGCGTAGCCCCATTGCAGCGGGAGGTCCTGCCAGAGCATCATGCCGATCTCGTCGGCGGCGTCGTAGATCGCGGGATGAGAGATGTGCGCGTGGAGCCGAACGAGGTCCAGCCCAGCCTCTTTCGCCATGACGAGATCGCGGCGGAGTTCGTCCGCCGTTGCCTCGCCTATCGCCATACGCGTCGGGCCGAGATTGGCGCCCTTCAGGTGGAGGCGCTCACCGTTGACCTCCCAGATCCAGTTCTTCATCCGGACCTGACGCAGGCCGATGCGGAACCGACGTTCGTCGGATACCTCGCCATCAACGAGGGCCTGCACGTGCGCGTCGTTGAGGTCGGGCTCGCCGAGCGACCACGGCCACCACAGCACCGGCCGTTCGACGACGACGTTCCACTCGACCCGGTTGTGTCCGACGGCGAGGGTCTGCACGTGCTCGTACTGGGTCTCCCCGACCTGGGCGCGCATGACCAGCGGACCGGCGACCGACGCGTCGACAAGCGCTCGAAACGCCACCTCCGCCCGCTCCGTCGACGCCGACACGCACACCGATCGAAGGCGGTTGATGCGGATAGGACCGCTCTCGACGATCCGGACCGGCCGCCAGATGCCGCCGGGATTCCAGTTCGGATCGATGCAGTCCCAGTGCTGGAAGACGCCGGTGATGTTGCGTTTCGACGTGCGCGAACGCTGGGGTGCACACGTGACCTCTACCGCCAACACGTGATCGGTCTGCGCTCGGAGCGCGTCGGTGATCTCGAACTCGTGGGGGGTGAAGTAGCCCTCGGTGTCACCCACGTAGGCGCCGTCGAGCCAAACATCGCTCTGGTAGAACACCCCCTCGAACGTCAGCCATGCCCGGCGGCCTTCCGCCGGTGCGGGTGACGCGAAGCGGTGTCGACTCAGCAGCGCAACGTCGTTCTCCGCGAACGACGATTCGCTCCGCCAGTGTCCGGGCACTCGCATGGCATCCCACCCCCGGTCGTCGAACGATGGCTCGGCGAAGACACGACGAAGCTCGTCGGTCGCCTGCGTCGTCGGCCATCGCCCCCCAAGATCCACAACGGACGAGGCTACCGGCGTGTTCCTCGGGTGGGTGGTAGCGCACCATGTTCCGTAGAATTCGTCCATGACTGACCTTGCCGATGCCCCAACCACCAAGCTGCCCTGGCACCTCCGCGGCAACTATGCCCCGGTCTTCGACGAAATCACCCTGACTGACCTCGAGGTGCAGGGAGCTATCCCCTCGGCTCTGACCGGTCTCTACGTGCGCAACGGAGCGAACCCGAAGTCCGGCAAGTCGCCGCACTGGTTCTTCGGTGACGGCATGCTGCACGGCCTTCGCATCGACGCCGGGAAGGCATCGTGGTATCGCAATCGCTACGTTCGCACCCCGAAACTCGCCGGCGACGATGTCCCGATGATGGACGAGAACTTCGTGTTCGATCGCACCGCGTCGGCCGCGAACACCCACGTGATCCATCACGCCGGACGAATCCTCTGTCTCGAGGAAGCTCACTTCCCCTACGAAGTCGACGGTCTGCTGGAGACGGTAGGTGCACATACCTTTGGTGGTCAGCTCAACACCGCGATGACCGCGCACCCAAAGGTGTGTCCCGAAACTGGCGAGATGCTGTTCTTCGGCTACGGCCAGTTGCCGCCCTTCCTCACCTATCACCGGGTCAACGCTTCTGGTGAGCTCGTGCAGTCCACGGAGATCCCCGTGAAGGGTCCCACGATGATGCACGACTTCGTGACTACCCGGAACTACACGATCTTCATGGACCTGCCGGTCATCTTCGACCTCGACCTCGCCATGACCGGGTCGATGCCATTCCGGTGGGACGACGACTACGGCGCCCGGATCGGCGTGATGCCGCGCGCCGGTTCCGCCGCCGACGTGCAGTGGTTTGACATCGACCCCTGCTACGTGTTCCATCCGATGAACGCCTTCGAGCGTGACGGCGCGGTGGTGATCGACGTGGGGCGGTTCCGGACCTTGTGGCGTGAAGGCTCGAACGACTTCGACGAGTTCGCCAACCTGTACCAATGGGAGCTCTCGCTCGCCACAGGGACCGTGCGCGAGCGTGTTCTCGACGATCGTCCGGCGGAGTTCGCTCGCGTTGCCGACGATCGGGTCGGACTTCCGTATCGCTACGGCTACATGGCGGCGACCC
>JANOHI010000079.1:0-2531 GCA_031406385.1 Acidimicrobiia bacterium | reverse complement strand
CCGCCCCCCCCCCCCCGCCCCCCCCCGCGTGTAGGGGTGCCCCCGACGCGCCCCCGCCCCACCCACGGCCACCCGCTTCCACGAACCCCACCACCGGGGGAGTACCGCAGCGGATGGGGTTCATCGGTGACAGGACCCCGGAACGGGCATCAGTTCGCTCGTGTCAGAGAGACGGCACCGGCGCCACCTGCTCGCGCTGATTTGATGCGCTTGCATTACTCCGTGAGAGACTCGCCCCATGGCAATCGACTTCTCGCTCTCTCCCGAACTCGAAGACATCCGCATCCGCGTGCGGACATTCATCGATGCCGTCGTCAAACCCGGAGAAGCAAAGATCCACGACAACAAGCTCGACGAGACCGATCGTGCGGCCTACGTCGGTGTCCTCATGGACATGCGCAAAAAGGCGTTCAAAGAGGGCCTGTGGCTTCCCCACATGCCGAAGGACTGGGGTGGCATGGGGCTCGGCCACGTGGAACTGGCCATGGTGCAGGCCGAGTCGGCCAAAGCCAGCTACGGCCCGTGGGTCCTCAACTGCCAGGCGCCCGACGAGGGCAACATGCATACCCTTCTCCACTGGGGCACCGACGAGCAGAAGGAGAAGTACCTCCGGCCGCTGTGCGAAGGAAAGGCACAGTCGTGCTTCGCCATGACCGAACCGGAAGTGGCCGGTTCAGACCCGACGCTCATCAAAACAATCGCCGTGCCCGACGGCGACGAGTGGGTGATCAATGGCCACAAGTGGTTCATCTCCGGCGCGCAAAGGGCGAAGTTTGCGATTCTCATCGCCCGGACCGAAGACGACCCCGATCTCCCGCAGGCTGCCAACACGGCGTTCATCGTCGACATTCCCAGCGAAGGCTGGATCAACAAGCGTCAGATCTCGACCATGCATGGCTCAACGGGGCACAACGAGATCGTCATCGAAGACCTACGTGTGCATACGAACCAGATGCTCGGCGGGCGAGGACAGGGGCACCTGCTCGGTCAGTACCGCCTCGGACCGGCCCGGCTCGCGCACTGCATGCGATGGATCAGTCAGGCCGAAACTGCTCTCGACATGATGGTCGCCCGCTCCCTCGACCGGTTCAGCCATGGCTCGATCCTCGCCGAGAAGCAGGGCGTGCAATGGATGATCGCCGACTCGGCGATGGAGCTCTACCAGGCCAAGCTGATGGTGCTCCACGCCGCGTACAAGATCGACCGCAAGGAGGACTTCAAGTCGGAAGTTTCGATGGCCAAGCACTTCGTCGCCAATGCACTCAACCGGATCATCGATCGTTCCATCCAGGTGCATGGCGCGCTGGGGTACTCGAACGACACGCCGCTGGCCCACATGTACCAGCAAGCTCGTTGGGCGCGCTTTGCCGACGGCGCCGACGAGATCCATCAGATGCGGATCGCTGAACGCACCATTGCGGCGTACCGCGACCACGGGACGACCAAGTCGGCAACCGGCAACCTGCCGGTCTGAACGCCAGCTTCCACTCGCCCACTGACCGATGACCAGCGTCCCCGTCGATGTCGAGAAGCTCACTGCGTGGCTCGACGCACGCGCTCTTGGGTCAGGCGCCGTCGAGCTCACCGCGCTCGACGGCGGCACGCAGAACGTGATGGCGTTGATTCAGCGCACGGGTTTCGAAGCGATCCTGCGCCATCCCCCGCCCTACAAACGCGCGAACTCTGACGAAACGATGCGGCGTGAAGCCACGGTCCTACGTGCGCTTACCAACACGAACGTGCCTCATCCTCGACTCATCGCCGACGAGTCATCACTCGACGCTCTCGGATCGGCGTTCTACATCATGGAGCCCGTACGCGGCTTCACGCCGACGCTTGGCCTTCCCGAGGCCTATGCCGACCCCGCGTGGAAGCACGAAATGGGCCTCTCGATGGCCGACGGGATCGCTGCGCTCGGTTGCGTCGACCATGTGCGCGTCGGACTCGGGTCGCTCGGTCGGGCCGAGGGTTGGCTCGAACGCCAGGTCGATCGGTGGCGCGCCCATCTCCTTTCCTACGAGGGAACGCCGAACTACCCCGGCCACGAGATCCCGAACCTCGCCGAGATCAGCGACTGGCTCGACGCGCATCGTCCTTCCAAGTGGCTCCCCGGGATTATCCACGGCGACTTCCACTTCGGCAACGTGATGTTCCGCTACGACCAACCAGCACTGGCGGCGATCGTCGACTGGGAACTGGCGACCATCGGCGACCCCCTGCTCGATCTCGGAGCACTCCTGGCAACGTTCCCTACCGGGGGCTCTGGAGTGTCCGTCATTGATCCGATCGGCCTGCCAACCCGCAGTGAGCTCATCGATCGATACATCGAGAAGACGGCGGGGTCAGGGCGTGAGGTCACCGTCGGTTTGGCGACCTGGTACCAGGTGCTCGCCGGCTACCGGCTCGGCATCATTCTCGAAGGCACCAATGCCCGGGCCTATGCCGGTCACGCTCCCCGTGAGATCGGCGACCGGCTTCACGCCACCACGCTGTCGCTGTTCCACTCGGCCGCCGAACTGATCGCAACGGCG
>JANOHI010000060.1:0-2475 GCA_031406385.1 Acidimicrobiia bacterium | reverse complement strand
ATCTCAAGGCCGGCGTTGAGGAACGCCATCATGCGGAAGCGCTCAAGCATCGTTTCGGCGCGGAAGTCGGTGGTCTCGAAGATCGTCGGGTCGGGCCAGAAGGTGACCGCAGTGCCGGTGCGCCCTCGCGGAGCCTTGCCGACCTCGGTCAGCTTGCTCTTGAGTTGACCGCCGTTGTGAAACTCGACCTCGTAGCGGTTGCCGCCCTTGTCGATAACCGCCAGAAGCCTCGCCGAGAGCGCGTTGACCACCGAGACGCCGACACCGTGGAGCCCGCCCGAGACCTTGTAGCCCTCGCCGCCGAACTTGCCGCCGGCATTGAGGACAGAAAGCACGATCTCGGCCGCTGAACGACCCTCCATCTTCGGATCGGGATGGGCGTCGACGGGGATCCCCCGCCCGTTGTCCTCAACCCGGCAACCACCATCTGCGGTCAGCGTGATGTCGATGCGGGTGGCGTAGCCCGCCATGGCTTCGTCGACCGAGTTGTCAACGACCTCCCAGACGAGGTGATGCAGACCGGTGATGCCCGTGGACCCGATGTACATGCCGGGTCGCTTGCGGACGTGTTCGAGACCTTCGAGGATCGTGATGTCCTTGGCCCCGTAGTCAGACGAACCCTTGGTGTTTTCTGCAGTCATCAACGTCCTCGAACTCAGGTGTGGCGGGCGGCGCGGACATGGTGTCTGACCGGTTGGGAGAAGCGGTCCGCGAGAAGCGGTCCGATCGGTCACGAACGCCGGAACAACGCCAGAAATACTGGGAATTTCAGCCTTGTGATCCTACCAGAGGGGGTGCGACAGAACCGGCTGAATCCGGCCTGTTCGAGTGATTTCCGGCGCGGTTGGCGCCTTGGCGAAAACGGTCCGGGACAACGCCCGACGACGGGTCGGGGCGAGCTCGCTACACACCCGGGCGGCGGGTCCGAGACGACGACCGGACACCGCGCACCGAGACCGCGAGTTCGACCACCACGACGATGCCCAGACGGTCGTTGATGCGGGCAATCAAGTCGGTTCCGAGGTAGCCGACCTGCGCCGCCCAGGCCGACTCGTCGGCGCGGAGGCGGAGTACTCCATCGCGCATCGAGGTCGGCTGGACGTGGGTAGCGAGGGGCTCACCCACAAGCTCGCCCCACTGGGCGAAGATCTGGTGCAGCGTGGTCGGCGCGGCAAGCCCGAGGCGGTTCGCGACGTCACCCAGCGACGAGCCGACCGAACGGATGCCCGCCGGCATCGGCGTCAGCGGGTCTCCGCCCTTCGGACGGAGGAATCGGTCGGCCATCTCAGCCCTCCGAACTACCGACGAGAAGATCAGCGCGCTTGCTATCCACAGTTTCCCCAGGGTTTTCCCCAAGCAGGACCGACCCTTCCTGTTCCGTTCGACGAACGTGTACAACCCTCTCCACCTGTGCCGCAGCGGGAAGGGCCCCCGCCGTAGCAAGTACTGCCTGACCAGCGGGAAGGTGTCGGATGAGGGCATCGCTACGGACCGGATCGAGCTCCGAGAACACATCGTCGAGCAACAGCAGAGGGGTCGAATCAAGGACATCTGCAGCCAGGCGATGCCCCGCCAGGCGCATCGATAGCGACAGGGTGCGCTGCTCGCCCTGCGAAGCATGCGTACGTGACGGCCGACCCTCGATCGTGGCCTCCACGTCGTCGCGGTGCGGTCCCAGCAACGACACCCCGCGTCGCACGTCGTCGTTTCTTCCCAACGCCAGCGCATCTGCCAACGCTCCTGACCACGACGGCCGCACCCGCAGCCCGATCGCCGCCGGACGATCGGCGATGTCGCCATAGGCCCGCAGGAGCATCGGCGAGAGCCGATCAACAAGCTCGGCCCGGACGACGCCGACCCGCTCCCCCAGCGACGCCAGCTTCACATCCCACACATCGAGGGTGAGGGCTCCCGACGCGTCGAGTCGTCCGGCGCTCTGCTTCAGCAGGGCATTGCGCTGGCGCAGGACCCGGTCATACTCGCCGAGCAGCGCTTCATTGCGGGGATGCAGCCGTGCGGCAAGTTCGTCGAGGTAGTTCCGACGCTCCGCCGGACCGCCCTTGACCAGGATCAGATCGTCGGGGCTGAAGACGCTCACGGAGAACGTTCGCGCCAGGTCACCGGTGCGGAAAAGCGGTTGCTTGTTCACCAAGGTCCGGTTCCGGCGGCCCGGCGCTATCTCGGTCTCGATCTCCAGCCTTCGCGGCCCGTCCTCCCCGAACCCCCGGATCACCGCGGTGTCGGTGACTTGGCCGACGACTCGTGCGAGTGCCTCGGTCGGGGCGCCCCGGAACGACGACAGGCTGGCCAAGAACCCCATTGCTTCCAGGAGGTTCGTCTTTCCCGAACCATTGGCACCGACCAGCACGGTCAGGCCGGGTGCCAGGTCGAGATCGGCTTCGATGTAGCTCCGAAAACCCCGTACTTCGATTCGATCGAGACGCATCTGCCCAGCCGCCCCCGGTCGCGAACGCG
>JANOHI010000042.1:0-4865 GCA_031406385.1 Acidimicrobiia bacterium | reverse complement strand
GCCAGCAGGACGTCTTTCCCGACTGGGTGCTCAAGAAGATCCTCACCGGCGTTGGAGGGGCTCGTCCTCCCTCGATCTGAGCACGCTGTGCCGTCGGGTAGTACCTTGCCCACTGCTGCACCAATTGCGAGGACGGCTCGGTGGAGAGGCAGGCGCCCGAGACCGATGCTTGTCCAGTCGAAGTCTGCACCTCAAACACCCACGAACCCCTGGCGCCTTTCGCGTCGGAAAGGCTATCGAACATGCGTCTACTTCACCATCGAACTCCCCGTCGGCTGACGGCGGTCGCGGTCTCCGCGGCCCTTCTCGGCCTGACCATCGCCTTCAATACCGGGACGGCCGCGGCCGGGCCAGCTGGGTGCGACACCCGCGTCAACAACACCCATGCCAAACTGCTCGAGTGCGTGACCCTCGGCGGCGTGCGTTCCCATCAGGCGGCCTTGCAGGCGATTGCCGACGCGAACGGCGGCATCCGTGCCGCCGGCACTCCCGGCTACCAGGCCAGCCTGGACTACGTCGTCGCGACCATGACTGCGGCCGGCTACGACGTGACCCTCAACGCGTTCCCGTTCGTCTACATCGCCCCCTCGACGCTGAGCCAGAACGCACCGACGCCCATCGTGCATGAGACCGGCGCCTTCACCGGTACCGGCTTCGGCACCGTGGCCGGCAATGTCATCCCGGTCGACATCAACCTCGTGCCGCCACGCGCCAGCACGAGCGGCTGCGAGGCGGCGGACTTCGCCGGGTTCGTGTCCGGCAGTATCGCTCTCGTCCAACGCGGGACGTGCACGTTCGCCATCAAAGCGGCCAACGCGCAGGCTGCCGGCGCGTCGGCCGTTATCATCTTCAACCAGGGCAACACGCCCCTCCGTGAGGACCTGATCGTCGGCACGCTCGCACCGGTGACAGCTTCGATCCCCGTCGTGGGGGCGTCGTTCGCCGCCGGGGTGTCGCTCGCCCAAACCGGTTCAACCGCGACGGTGACCACCCCGGCGCCGCAGAACGTCACCCAACACAACGTGATCGCCGAGACCCGATCGGGCAACCCTGACAACGTCGTCATGGCGGGCGCGCACCTCGACTCGGTCCTGCGCGGGCCTGGCATCAACGACAACGGGTCCGGTTCGGCAGCGCTGCTCGATATCGCCCGTCAGATGGCCAAGGTCAAGCCGGTCAACAAGGTGCGCTTCGCCTGGTGGGGCGCTGAGGAGTCCGGTCTGATCGGCTCAAGGGCGTACGTGGCCGGCCTCAGCACGGCAGAGAAGAAGAAGATCGCCCTCTACCTCAACTTCGACATGATCGGCTCGCCGAACCACGTCTTCTTCATCTACGACGGCGACGACTCCGACATCACCGGCGCACCGGCCGGGCCTGCTGGATCGGCTGAGATCGAGAAGACCTTCGAGGGCTTCTTCAACTCGCGTGGGATCCCCTTCAAAGGCACCGACTTCAGCGGACGCTCCGACTACGGCCCCTTCATTGCCGAAGGCATTCCCTCCGGTGGCCTGTTCACCGGTGCGGAGGGCGTGAAGACTGCGGCGGAAGCGGTGCTCTGGGGCGGCACAGCGGGTCAACAGTACGACCCGTGCTACCACCTCGCCTGCGACACCTACGCGAACAACAACGACACTGCGCTCGACGTCAACGCCGACGCCGTTGCGTTCGCCGTGCTGCAGTACGCGATGAGCACCGCCGGCATCAACGAGGTCCGTGGCAAGGGCAACTTCCCGATCGTGAATGGCACCGGCGGCTCGCCGGGCGGCTCACAGAGTGGCCTCCACGAGCACTGGCACGACGTGCCGGTGCTCTAGTCCGTCCTAACACGCCCAGGGCCTCGACCCGATCGCGACCCTCGGGTCACGGATCGGGTCGGGGCCCTGGGCGCGCTTGTGTCCAGCAATCGAGTTTGTTCAGGTTCGCCCGGTCCACCGCGTGCTGCGACACTCGCGTCATGCCCTTCGCCTTTCCTGCAGACGATCATCTCGGCGCCAATCGTCCGTTCGGCCTCGGCTACTGGCCCTTGCCCGAGGACGACCCGGGAGTCGAGATTCCCCGGGAGTCGATTCGTATCGTCACGCCTGACCGGGCGCTCGTCCGGGGCGTGTTGTGGCGGGCTCCGGCGGGTGTGCCGGAAAAGAAGACCGCCGTCATACTCAGCCATCCGCGCGGTGATTTCTCCGTGCACTACGCGTGCCCGCTGCTCGCCGCCGCCGGGTACGCCACGTTCGGGTTCGGCACGCGCTACCAGAACAACGACACCGATTGCCTGCACGAATCGTGCATCACCGATGTGTTGGCCGCGACCGACGAAATGCGGCGTCGTGGCTATGAATCGGTGATCCTGCTCGGTAACTCCGGGGGCGGCTCGCTCATGGCGCTGGCGCAGAAGGAACATGGGTGCGGCGATGGGTTCCTCGCGATCGCCGCGCACCCTGGCGAGGGCGTGTTCATGGGCCACGTGATCGATCCGTCGGTGGCCGACGAAAACGATCCGTTCTCGACCGTTCCCGAACTCGACATGTACAACCCCGACAACGGATGGAAGCCGTGGCCGAACCCGGTGGAGTACGACCGGACGTGGCTGGCCGGCTACCGAAACGCGCAGATCGCCCGCATTGCCCGCATCGACGCCATCGCCAAGGCGTCGATCGCCGAGGCCGACGACGCCCGGACACGAGGTCTGGCGATCGACAAGGAAGATCACCCGAGGGCGTGGCGCGAACTGCGGCGACGGGGGGTGTTCACCAAGTACCTCGTCATCTACCGAACCCTGGCCGATCCGGCGTATCTCGACCTTTCCATCGAGCCGGACGAACGCAAGCTCGGTTCGCTCTTCGCCTTCCCCGATCCGTTCGAGGCGAACTACGGCCGCGGCGGGCTCGCCCGCACGATGACGGCCCGCGGCTGGTTGTCGACCTGGTCAGCACTCTCATCACACGCCAAGCTGGCCGACACCATGCCGTTCGTCACGGTCCCGACGATGATCGTCCATCCGACCGCCGACACCGAGATCCGCGTGCGCGAGGCGTTGGAGATCCGCGACGCCTCGGGAGCCTCCGACCTCACGTACCTGGAGATGACGGGTGCCCTGCACTACCTCGAGGGCAGTCGCCGAGAAGCCCTCGACGCCGCGGTGGGTTGGCTCGACACTCGGTTCGGCTGAGCGTCGGGCTCGCGAACGACGTTCGCCGGGGCCCGAGCGCGTAGTCGGAAGATCCCGGGTGGCAAACGGCGAGCCGGGCCGGGCCCGTGGCCGGGGATTACGCGCGCCGCACGCGCCCGCAGTACCGTTATCTTCAGCGACGAACACCTCCGGGTTGGCGATCGCGATGACCGATACAACGCATCGCCGCCAGGCATGGCGACACTGAGGAGCACTCACCACATGGCCCAGGTCACCCGCACGCTCGGCGGCAGCCGTCGAAAACTTCCGTTCGCCGTCGAGTTCTACCGCTCTGCCATCGGCAAGAAGTGGGCGATGGCGGTCACCGGAGTGTTCCTGATCCTTTTCGTGGTCGGGCATATGGTCGGCAACCTGAAGTTGTACCTCGGGACCATGCCGTCGACCAGTAAGTACGCGTACCATATCGACGAATACGGCGAGTTCCTCCGCCATCTCGGCGAGCCGATCTTTCCGCGCACCGTGCTGCTGTGGATCATCCGCTTCGCTCTCATCGGTGCTTTTGCCCTCCACATGCACGCGGCGTTCTCGCTCACGGTGATGAACAAGAAGGCTCGTGTCGTCAACTACGCATCGAAGCGCGACTACCTGGCCGCCAACTTTGCGTCCCGCACGATGCGCTGGACCGGGACCATCGTCATCCTGTTCCTGCTGTGGCACCTCGCCGATCTCACCTGGGGTCTGCGCGGTATCAGCGGCGGCGACTGGACCCGTGGCGAGGTGTACAACAACGTCGACTCGTCGCTGTCACGGATTCCGGTTGCGCTGCTCTACATCGTCGCCAACATCGCCCTCGGTGTGCACCTGTTCCACGGGGCGTGGAGCTTCTTCCAGTCGCTCGGCATCAACAATCCCCGCTTCAACCGGGCGCGACGTGGCTTCGCCATAGGCATCGCCACCATCGTCGTCGCCGGCAACGTGAGCTTCCCGATCGCGGTGCTGACCGGTGTCGTCGCAGTCTGATCACCGTGGCCCCTTCACGGTCACGGCTTCGCCGACGAACGTCACACACGCCCAACAAACACTTCTTGCCCCGCGAGCACTAAGAGAGATGACGTGAGCACGATCAACCTCGACGCCAAGATCCCGGCCGGATCGATCTCCGAGAAGTGGGACAACCACAAGTTCTCGGTGAAGCTGGTCAACCCGGCGAACAAGCGCAAGTTCGACATCATCGTCGTGGGCACCGGTCTTGCCGGTGCGTCTGCTGCGGCGACGCTCGGCGGGCTTGGTTACAACGTGAAGGTCTTCACGTTCCACGACTCGCCCCGCCGGGCACACTCGATCGCCGCCCAGGGCGGTATCAATGCGGCGAAGAACTACCACGGCGACGGTGACTCCGTTCACCGGCTCTTCTACGACACGCTCAAAGGTGGCGACTTCCGCTCCCGTGAAGCGAACGTGCACCGCCTCGCCCAGGTCAGCATCGACATCATCGACCAGTGCGTCGCCCAGGGCGTGCCGTTCGCCCGTGAATACGGCGGCCTGCTCGACAACCGCTCCTTCGGCGGTGCCCAAGTCAGCCGCACGTTCTACGCCAGGGGCCAGACCGGCCAGCAACTGCTCCTCGGCGCCTACCAGTCGCTCGCCCAGCAGATCCACCTCGGCACGGTAAAGCTCTATAACCGCTCCGAGATGGTCGATGTGGTGACCGTCGATGGCCAAGCGGCCGGCATTGTCG
>JANOHI010000484.1:0-19904 GCA_031406385.1 Acidimicrobiia bacterium | reverse complement strand
ATTCGTCGGCCCGGAAGTACAGTTCAGGGCACCCGACGCCGCAAAACGCGCACAGTCGAATTGTGTATCCACCGCAGCATGCTTGATATACGGGTGCTGTTGATCAGGGTCACCCCGCTCGTAACCGGCGTTATACGGGTGATCTCGGGTCGAGTCGCGCTGCGAGCGTTCGATCCTGGGCGAGGTGCGAGGTGTGCGACGGGTCGGACCTTCCGCTGTTGTTTACGAGGTCCCGGCAGTCTGTCTTCGCCCGGTCGCCGCGCCGACCTACGATCGTGGTCATGTTCAAGCGCGTCATCTGGTGGGCGACGGGCGCTGTCGCCGGGACGCTCGGATCGCGGTGGCTCGAGCGCAAGGCCAAGCAGGTCGTCGCCGAGAAGGTTGCGGCTGCCGCGCCCGGAGAAGTCGCCCGCCGCGTCCGCAGTGCCGCCCGGTCGCGCAACGACGCCACTCGCGAGAAGATCAGGTCTGCAATCGCCGAGGGCCGGTCCGCCGCCAACTCACGCGAGACCCAACTCCGCGAGAACCTCCGCCGGAAATAGCCGTCCAAAGCGGGGAAGGGGCGAAAGTGGCTGCCGGTAGGATCGTGCGGCCATGTCGAACTCGCCGCGACCGTCGTCCGCTCTGAACCCGTCTCCTCCGAAGACCTCCGACGCGCTTCGTCGCAGCTTTCTCGACCATTTCGTCGCTCGCGGCCATCAGGAGGTCGACTCGGGCAGCCTGATTCCCCACGACCCGTCCCTGCTGTTCACCGTGGCCGGCATGGTGCCGTTCAAGCCGTATTTCACCGGCGACGAGACGGCGCCGTTCAAGCGGGCCACGACCAGCCAGAAGTGCGCCCGGGCCGGAGGCAAGCACAACGATCTCGACGACGTCGGCCGCACGGCGCGCCACCTCGTGTTCTTCGAGATGCTCGGCAACTTCAGTTTCGGTGACTACTTCAAGTCGCAGGCCATCACCTACGCGTGGGACTTCACGACGGGCACGCTCGGCTTTGATCCGGAGCAGTTGTGGGTCACGGTCCACGAATCCGATGACGAGGCCGAGGCGCTCTGGCTCGACCTCACGGACATGCCGAAAGCCCGCATCCAGCGGCTTGGCGACAAGGACAACTTCTGGCAGATGGGCCCCACCGGTCCGTGTGGTCCGTGCAGCGAGATCTACATCGACCGCGGCGCGAAATACGGGCCCGAAGGTGGCCCGCTCAATCCGCAGGCCGAGGCCAGGTTCCTTGAGTTCTGGAACCTCGTGTTCATGCAGTTCGACCAGGCCGAAGACGGCACCCGAAGGCCGCTGCCCAGGCCATCGATCGACACCGGTGCCGGCCTCGAACGGATCCTCTGTCTTCTCCAGGACGTGGAGGCGGTGTGGGAGACCGATCTGATGGCTCCACTGATCGATCGCGCCCGAAGCATCACCGGCGCGAACTACATCGTCGGTGACTACGAGGATCCCGACTCGTTCTCCCTTCGGGTGCTCGCCGAGCATGCCCGATCGAGCGCAATGCTCATCGGCGACGAGGTGTTCCCCTCGAACAACGACCGCGGCTACGTGCTGCGGCGCATCGTCCGACGCGCCGTGCGCCACGCCTACCGCCTCGGGGCGAGGCGCAACGTGATGCCCGAACTCGTCGACGTGGCGATCGATGTGATGGGCGCGGCCTACCCCGCGGTGCGTGAGCGACGAGATCACATCCTCAACGTGATCACCCGCGAGGAGGAGCAGTTCCGCCGCACCCTCGAGCGCGGCAGCGTGATGCTCGACGAGAAGATACGCGCGCTTCCCACGGGGGCGCCGCTCGACGGTGACACCGCATTCGAGCTCCACGACACGTTCGGGTTCCAGCTCGAGTTGACGCGTGAGATCGTCGGCGAACGGAGCGTCGCCGTGGACGAGGAGCGGTTCAACGTGCTCATGGAAGAGCAGCGCTACCGGGCGCGGTCGGCCCGCAAGGATGCGTCCACTCCGGAGGAGCAGGCCAAGCAGTATCGCGACATCATGGAGTTCCACGGCATCACTACCTTCGTTGGCTACGGCGCCACCGAGGTGAACGACGCCAACGTGGTCGGGGTGGTGGCCGTCGACCCGGAAGATGCTTCAGTGGTCGAAGTGTTCCTCGACCGCACACCGTTCTACGCCGAGTCGGGCGGACAGGTTGGCGACACCGGTGAGATCCGCACCGCCACCGGTGTGGCGTCAATCGTTGATACCACCTATGCCATTCCCGGGCTCATCCGCCATCGCGCTGTCGTTCGGTCAGGTTCGATCGAGGTTGGAGAAAAGGCAACCGCGCATATCGATGTGACGAAGCGAGATTCCACACGTCGCAATCACACTGCCACCCACCTCCTGCACTGGGCGCTCCGGCAGGTGCTCGGCGACCATGTGAAGCAGGCCGGCTCATTGGTTGGCCCCGACCGCCTTCGGTTCGACTTCTCGCACTACGAAGGTGTGAGCCCCGAGCAGGTTGGCCGCATCGAGGATCTGGTGAACGAGGTCGTGCTGACGGCGGCCGAGACGAACAATCCGGAAGTGACGAAATCCGAGGCCGAAGAGATGGGAGCCATCGCATTCTTCGGCGACAAGTACGGCGAACGTGTCCGTGTTCTGCAGGCGGGACCATCGCTGGAGTTCTGCGGTGGCACCCACGTGCGGAACGTCGGTCAGATCGGGGCGATCACGGTCACCAGCGAGAGCTCCATCGGCTCGAACATCCGCCGAATCGAGGCCACGACCGGACTGCGGACGATTGCGCGTCTCCGCGCCGACGAGAAGGTGCTGCACCGTGCGTCCTCGATGCTGCGGGTCAAGCCCGAAGACTTGACTGATCGTGTCAGTCGACTGCTCGATGAGCGCAAGGGGCTGGAGAAGGAAGTGGAACAGCTTCGGCGCCAGTTGGCGGGCGGGCGCGCCCAGACCCTCGCCGCCGCCGCCGTCGGCGGCGTTGTGGTGGCTCGGGTCGACGACGTGGCTCGCGAAGAGCTGAAGGATCTGGCTGTCGCCGTCCGCGACGTGGCCGGCATCAACGCCGTGATCCTCGGGTCGGCTCCGTCGGCGGGAGGAGTTGCCCTCGTCTCGGCCGTTCGGAAGGACTCCGGATTCCACGCCTCGGATCTCATCGCCGAGGCCGTGAAATCGATCGGGGGTGGCGGCGGGAAGGCCGCCGACGTAGCGCTCGCCGGAGGTCGCAACCCGGGCGGTCTCGACGATGCCCTCGCCCAGGCACGAATTGCTTCCGGAATCGCGTAAGCGGGGGTGATCGATGGCGCGTGTGCTGTCCCTCGATCTGGGATCCGTGCGCATCGGTGTTGCGTCGTCGGACCTGACGAGAACGCTCGCGTCGCCGGTCACGGTGATCCTTCGTGGCCGATCACATCGCGACGACCACGATGCGATTGCCAAGATTGTCGACGAGTATGAGCCCGACGCGATGATCGTCGGTCTTCCCGTTGGTCTCGACGGGAATGAAGGGCATGCGGCAGCGCTCATCCGAGCGGAGGTAGCCGAGTTGGCGCTTCGCTTCGCCGTTCCGGTCGTCCTCCATGACGAACGTTTCACCACCGCAACGGCGCACCGTTCGCTCCAGGAGCGCAACGTGAAGGCGCGCGAGCGGCGCCATGTCGTCGACAAGGTCGCCGCCGCGGTTCTGCTGCAGAGCTGGCTCGATGGGCAGGCTGACACGCGCCTCACGGGTAGCGACCCCGGACCGAAGAATTCCGGCGGAACGTACGAGCACCCGTCGCGACCCGGGCCAGACTTCTCCGGTAGGTCGGGACGAAGGGCAGGGCGATGACGAACGATCCATGGGAGAGCGAGAGCGCGTGGGACTCCCCCCCTTCGCGCCCCGCTGAACCTCCTGAGTCGCCGTCGCCGTCGTCCTCCAACGACCCCGCCCCCCGCCCGAAGCTCGTCGTCACCGCTCCTCAACCGGCACGGGTCACAACGCCCTCACCGGCCGTGTCGGAGCCAAGGGCGCGGCGAGCGAAGCGCCGTGCCGCTCAGGAGCACGACCTCGACGAAGACGATATCGACCTCGAGGATTTCCCGGCGCCACCCGGCCGCGGGCGTGGCGTGCTCGTCTTCCTGTTGATCTGCGCGATTGCCATAGCCGGTGTTCTCTCGGGGGTCCGTTGGCTTCAGCAGCAGATCGACCCGCCAGGGGCGGCGGGCGAGGCCGTTCAGATCACCATTCCGAAGAACACTCCGACTGCGAGGATCGGTCAGTTGCTCCAAGACCAAGGAGTCATCGGCGACTCGCGGGTCTTCCGGTACTACGCGCAGTGGAAGGGACGTGGAGGGTTCGAAGCCGGTCGCTACACGTTCCGGAAGAACGACACCTTCGATTCTGCGCTCGAAACCCTCACACGCGGACCCCAGGTCCCCGACGAGCAGAAGGTCACCTTCCCCGAGGGGTTTCGGCTGAGCCAGTTCGCCGATCGCATCGGGGCCCGGCTCCCGGGTCGCACCGCAGCGCGCTTCATGCAGGTGGCGACCAACGGCACCATCCGCTCGTCGCTTCTCCCATCCGACTCGGCAAATCTCGAAGGTTTCCTCTTCCCGAGCACGTATCAGTTCGCGCTCGACGACGACGAGGAGACGGTGATTGCCCGTCTCGTCGACGCCTTCGACGTGGCCGCGGACGCCGAGGGGTTGACGAACGCGGGGGCGAAGGTCGGACGAACGCCCTACGAGGCACTGATCGTGGCGTCGCTGATCGAGCGCGAGGCCAAGATCGATGAGGACCGAGGAAAGGTGTCGCGCGTCATCTACAACCGCTTGGCCGCTGAACAGGTACTGCAGATCGACGCGACCCTGATCTACGGGATGGGGGGAAGCGTCGACCGCGTGCTCTTCGAGGACCTGGAGAAGGACGGTCCATACAACACCTACACCCGCAAGGGCCTGCCACCGACCCCGATTGCCTCGCCGGGACGTGAGTCGATCAGGGCCGCGCTCAATCCGACGCCCGGTGATTGGCTGTACTACGTCGTGATCGACGCCCAGGGCAACCACGCGTTCGCCACGACCTTCAAGGAGCATCGCAAGAACATCAAGATCGCCGAAGAGAACGGCGTGCGATGAGTCGCGCGCCCACGCGCTGAAGTGTGAGCCGATGGTGACTTCGCTCCCCTCGTCACCGCAAGGGACGACATCGGTCTATGGCGTGATCGGCGATCCGGTGCGTCACTCGCTCTCGCCGATCCTGCACAACGCAGCGTTTGGCGCACGCGGGGTCGACGCCATCTATGTCGCCTTCACCGTCGCCGCCGGGAGCGCTCCGGAAGCGCTCCGGGCGATGCGGGCGCTGGACATCGCCGGGTTGTCGGTGACGATGCCGCACAAGACCCCCGTCGCTCACGCCGTCGACGAGGCGAGCGACGATGTCATGGCGCTCGATGCCGCCAACACGGTTCTTCGCCTTGTCGGCGGACGGCTCAGGGCCGAGTCGACCGACGGACCCGGTTGTGTCGACGCGTTGATTGCGGCCGGGTGCGACCCGGCGGGCAGGCGATGCATGGTTATCGGCGCGGGCGGGGCGGGCCGTTCCGTCATACTCGCGCTCGCTCGGCACGGGGCGGCGGAGATCGCCGTGGTGAATCGTCACGACGGGAGAGCCGCTGCCGCAATCGCGCTGGCCGGCGCCGTCGGTATGAGGCGATCGGTCGACGCCGTCGGTGAATCGGAGATCGTCATCAACGCGACCCCGCAGGGCATGGGCGAATCGAGCCATGCCCTTCCGCTCGACCCCGAGCGTTTGTCGGCTGGTCAGGTCGTCAACGACCTCGTCTACCACCCGTTGGAAACTGCGCTGCTCACCGCGGCCCGGGCGCGAGGTGCCGTGACGGTTGACGGACTCGGCATGCTGCTCCACCAGGCAGCGCGTCAGTTCTCTCTCTGGACCGGCGAATCGGCTCCGATCGGCGAGATGGGCCGGGCGGTGCGAACCGAACTGAGTCGTCGGTCCGCCCTGTAGGCAGCGCCGCCGTTTCGTCCATGCCAAGGGGTAGCGTCGGCACCCGTGTCTGTGGTGTGGGGAATCGGTGCGGGTGCTGTGGCAGGTGTCGTTGCTGCACCATTCGCCTCCATGATGGTGGCTCGCCCGCCGTTGCTCGACGCCACGGAACGGCTCGGCCTTTCCTTCCGATGCGACCGATGCGCGGCGCCGCTCCGTGTCCTTGACACCGTCCCGGTCATGTCGTTCCTGATGCGTCGCGGCCGGTGTCGTTCGTGTGGGGCTTCGATTCCGCTGCATCAGCCAGTGAGCGAAGCGCTCACGATCGCCGTGGCGATGTTGATCGGGTGGCGGGTCGGTTGGGCGTGGGCGCTTCCCGCCCACCTGGTGCTGGGTTTCGTTTCGGTCTGTGTCGTCATCATCGACTACCGGCTGCACAAGATCCCAACGAGGCTCGTCTATCCGGCCGCCGCGATTGCCGCGATTGCGCTTCTCGTCGCCGCGGTCGTTGACGACACGATGTCGTCGTTCGTGCGTGCCGGGCTCGGTGGTCTGCTGGCGAGCGGATTCCTGTGGCTGCTCGTGTTGTTCGTCCCGGCGGGCATGGGACAGGGCGATGCCAGGTTGAGTCTGCTCGTCGGGCTCCTGCTGGGTTGGCATGGTTGGCCGCACGTCTACCTCGGTTTGCTGGCCGGATTCATGTTCGGATCGGTGTTCGGCATCGCCCTGGTCATCGCCAAGCGCTTGTCGACTCGCACCAAGGTGCGCGACGGATTGAAGACCCAAATTGCCTTCGGGCCCTACCTGTGCGCCGGGGCCCTGCTGTTCTCCCTGTGGCCAAGCCTTGTTGGCTGAGCCTGTGGCTGAGCCTTGTCGACTGATCCGGTGGGCGGGGGCTCGTAGACTCATCGGGTGCTTCGTTATTTGACCGCCGGTGAATCCCACGGGCAGGCGCTCACCGTGATCGTCGAGGGATTGCCGGCAGGTCTTGCGATCACCACCGAGGAGATCGCCGCCGAACTCGGCCGTCGACGCCTCGGCTACGGCCGTGGACCCCGCATGCGATTCGAACAGGACGAGGTCACTCTCCTGGGCGGTGTCCGTCACGGACGAACGCTCGGCTCGCCGGTGAGCGTGATGATCGCCAACACGGAATGGCCGAAATGGCAGGAGGAGATGAGCGCCGGACCGGGAGCGACCACAAAACCGCTGACCCAACCCCGTCCCGGCCACGCCGATCTGACCGGCATGCAGAAGTACGACTTCGACGACGCCCGCAACGTCCTCGAGCGGGCGAGCGCGCGTGAAACCGCAGCCCGATGCGCCGCCGGTTCGCTGGCGAAGGCGCTCCTCGCCTCGATCGGGGTCGACGTCCTTTCTCACGTGATCCAGATGGGCCAGGCCCGGAGCAAGTCGGAGCTTCGTCCGACTCCGGCTGATCTCTCCCGAGTGGACGAGTCGCCGGTTCGCTGCTTCGACGCCGCAGCCGAGGCATTGATGATCGAAGAGATCAAGGCGTGCGCGAAGGACGGTGACTCGCTCGGGGGCATCATCGAGGTTCTGGCCTACGGTGTCCCGGTCGGGCTCGGGAGCCACGTGCATTGGGACCGCAAGATCGACGGTCTCCTCACCCAGGCGCTGGCATCGATCCAGGCGGTCAAGGGCGTTGAGATCGGCGACGGTTTCGAGGTCGCCGGTCGGCGCGGGAGTGCGGCCCACGACCCCATCATCTGGGACGCAAGCTCATCGACCTACCGGCGCGAGTCCACCCTTGCCGGCGGCACCGAAGGGGGAATGACGACGGGTGAACTGCTTGTGGCGCGTGCGGCGATGAAGCCGCTTGCCACGTTGAACCGACCGACGCTGGCCACGGTCGACACCGCAACCAAGGAGGCGACGGTGAGCTTCAAGGAGCGCACCGATGTGACCGCTGTGCCCGCGCTCGGAGTCGTAGCGGAAACGATGGTCGCGCTCGTCCTCGCCTCCGAGGCCCAGCGGAAGTTCGGTGGCGACACCGTGGCGGAGTTCGTCCGAAATCACCGGTCCTACATCGAGTACCTCGCGGCGAAGCAGTAAGCGCGCACACTTTGCGGTCTGCACCCCGACGACGCCCCGTCCAGCCGGCATCGCCTCGTCACATTTCCCTGGTCGGGATGATGGGGTCGGGGAAATCGACCGTCGGTCACGCGCTGGCCCGTCGGCTCGGCCGTCCCTTCCTCGACACTGATGCCGAAATCGTCGCCGCCGTCGGCATGGCTATTCCGGAGATCTTTGCCACGCACGGGGAGGCGTGGTTCCGGGCGAAGGAGTCCGAGGTGATCTCCGACTGCCTGGCCACCCAGGTGCCGGCCGTCCTGTCACTCGGCGGAGGGGCGGTGCTGGCCGAGCACAATCGGCTCCTGCTGCGCTCGTGGTCCGACGTCGTATGGCTCCGCGCAGCATTGGCGACTCTCGTGACCCGCGTCGGCACGGGAACGGGCCGACCGGTGCTGGCGGGTGATCCGGCGGGAGTGCTTCGTGGCCTGATCACCGAGCGCGCCCCGCTCTATGCCGATGCCGCCGGGATCATCGTCGACGTGGACGACCGGCCGACCCGGACGGTCGTCGCGCAGATCATCCGGGCCGTCGACCAGGCCCGCCGATCGACCGACGCCCTCTGATGTCGGTTCACCCGACTTGTGCCCGCTCCGTCGACTAGTCGAGCGGAAGCTCGATGGTCACCAGTGCATCCGAAGCTTTCGCCGAGGTGGCGGCTGCCTCTGATGGCCGGGCTTCGAGCCAGTCGAGGAACGCCGATGCCGGCATCGGGCGGGCGATGAAGTAGCCCTGAGCAGCGTCACAGCCGAGCTCGGCGAGGGCGGTGAGGGTTTCGCCGTCCTCGACGCCTTCGGCGACAACAGACAAACCGAGGTTGTGTCCGAGGTCGACCGTCGACCGCACGATTGATCGGTTGACCTGGTCATCGGTGAGGGTCTTCACGAAGGAGCGGTCGATCTTGAGCTCGTCCACCGGGAGGCGCTGGAGGTAGGAAAGCGACGAGTAGCCGGTGCCGAAGTCATCGATCGACAGACGGAAGCCGATGGACGCAAGCTCGTTGAGTACCTCCAAGCCGCGACGGTGATCGCTCATGACCGCGCTCTCGGTCAGTTCAAGCGTGATGTATTCGGCCGGCGCATCTTCCTCGGTCACGATACGTCGGACACGCTCGACAAACTCGCCCTCGGTCAGGTTTGCGGCCGAGATGTTCACCGATACGGAGAGCTCCCGACCTTCTTGCATCCAGATCCGCAATTGGCGCGCCGCCTTGCGCAGCACGTCGTCGGTGAGGGGCGCGATCACGCCGGTCTGCTCGGCGATGCTGATGAAGGTGTCCGGGCGGATCGGGCCTTTGGTCGGATGCGTCCAGCGCAACAACGCCTCGACACCCATCACCTCGTCCGTGGCCAGGTTCACCTTGGGCTGGTAGTGCAGTTCGAGCTGCGACGTCCCGATCGCCAACCGCAGGTCGGACAGCAACTCCAGGCGGGCCGGATCGCTGGGGTCGTTCTCGATGGCATAGCGAACCCACGGGAGCCGGTTGCGCTTCGAGTTGTACATGGCAACGTCGGCACTGCGAAGCAGTCGCTCGGGGTCGTCGCCGTCGGCGGGGAAGCGGGCGATACCGATACTTGCGCCGACGGTGATCAGGAGCCCGTCGATCGACACCGGCTGGCTGAACGCCGCGAGCAGCTTCTCGGCCACCTCGACGTCGCCCGAGGGACTCGACGTGCTGATGACGACGGCGAACTCATCTCCGCCGAGGCGGGCGATGGTGTCGTTCTCCCGGAGAACGCCGCGAAGCCGCTGGGCGATCTCGACGAGGAGTCGGTCACCGTTCGAGTGGCCGAGGGCGTCGTTCACTTCCTTGAATCGGTCGAGGTCGAGCACCATGAGGGCGACCTCGGCGCCCGGCGCGCTGCGCTTGGCGTGGAGCACGGCCTGCTCGAGGCGGTCCTTGAGGAGTCGGCGGCTGGGGAGACCGGTGAGCTCATCAGTGAGCGCCTGCTCGAGTCGGCCGCGTTCACTGCGCGCCGAGGAGCGTGCCATCACGAAGAGAAACAGTCCAGTGAACAACGGGCCGAAGGTCGACGGCCCGAGCCCGTCGAACAGCGAGTTGTCCGTTCGATTCTTCACGGCCACGACCCAGTCGTTTTCGTTGCCGCTGCTGGTGGCCCGGATCCACGAGGTCCGGCGCCCGTCGACGTCAAGCGAGCCCCGCACCGCCGCCGTTGGGATACGCAGGACAAAAGAGCCAAGATCAGGGCTCGGCGCCTTGCTCGTCGTGTCGTTGGCCGAAGACCGGGAGTCGACCTCTGTGGCACCCGAAGTGGCATTGATCAACAGCGTGGGATACACCCGGCCGCCCAGGCTTCGCCGAAGTCCGTCGAGCCGTGTCCGGGCTTCGAGAACGCCGACCTTGCGGCCGTCTTCGCCAACCACCGGAGTGGCGACTGCGATGGTCGGCTCGGCGGTGCCGATGCCGAGCGGCTTGGAGATGGTGATCGTTCCCGGCGCACCCCAGAACGCCGCGCTGATATGCGGGTCGGCGGCGCCGCCAGCGGTGGGGACGGATGTCGCTGAACCAGCGGGGTTGCCCGTCGTCATCAGCGGCGTTCCGTCCGGGGTGTACACGGTGAGCGAGACGAGGCGGAGCGCCGAGATGCTCTGCAGGTAGGCCAGGCCGTCTTCGACACGGTGGCGCCGGGCCGCAACCTGGGCGACCGTCAGGTTGGCACCGGTGGAAGGCCGGAGTGCTCCGGAGAGGTCGGCCTGGCGAGCCGTGGCCCGCAGGGCGATGGAGATCCCGCTGTAGAAGGAGTCGAGTTGCTGCGCGGCGGTGTCGACTTCGGCGGCGAGGACCCGGTCAAGGTTGTTGATCGCCTTCGGCCGTTCGAGCAGGGCGCCGTTCGCCACGCCGCCCACCACGATGATGATCCCGACCAGCGATGTCAGGTTCCGCCGGCTTCGAGCCTGGAGCCGTTCGCTGACCAGTCGGAAACGGCCGTCGGGAGAAGACACGGTCCAAGTATCGGCAGAAGGGGAAGAACACCTAAGGAGTTTCTCGCTTCATCGGGGCCGCCAAAGCGCCGATGGAACCGCGTCGAACGAACGGGAACCGGATGCCCTTCGGGCGACGTCCTACAACTGCGCTGAACGAACGGCTAGAACACCTCCGTGGGCGCACGGGACCGAGTCACGGGTAACCGTGGCACCGATCTCTTCTCTGAACGGACCACAACAAGGACGGCTATGACGCAGCATCGCATTGACCAGACCACCGGTGTTCTCCGCCGGGCAGCCGACACCAGCGGGAGTCGCCGTCGTGGTTCGGCTGGCGTGGCGGTGCTCGCCGTGCTCCTTGCGGTTGGCGTCCTTCCACCGGTTGCGCAATCGGCGAGCTCCGCCCCACCGTCGGCGTCGGGGACGATCGGCGGGTCCTACGCCAAGCTTCAGGTCCCGAAGGCCGAAGCGGCTCTGCGTGTGGTGCTGGCGACCCCGACCGGTCGTCTCGACACGGCGGACCGGACCGTCCTGCGCTGGCTGTTCGACCGGCCAGTGGCTGCGCTCGGCGACATCGATGGCCAGCTCGACCCGTCCTCGTTCGTGACGATCACGCCTCGGGTCGATGGAACGTTCCGGTGGGCGTCCACCCGCACGCTGCTGTTCGAGCCGGCTTCGATGCTCCCTCTGGCCACCGCCTTCACGGTCACGGTGAACGGGTTGCAGGCGCTCGACGGCACGACGCTCGCAACTCCATCGACCACGACGTTCGAGACGCCGCGGCCGCAGTGCTCGATCGTGGACTCTGGTGGTGTGCGGAGTGATGGAGGAGTCTCGACGCTGCGGATGACGTGTGTGCCCTCCGTCCGTGGCGAGGTGCTGGCGGCGAGCACCGGGGTCGAGTTCCGACCCGTCAAGGTCAGCATCGATCGTTACCGCCCGACGGCCGACGAGCTCGTGGCCATGCGGGCCAAGGATCCGTCGGGAACCCGTGCGTTCGAGGACCGGCTCGCGGCGACTGCTGCGAGGACGACGATCGCTTCAAAGGTCTCGTTCGTGCGCGACGAGCCGTGCAACATCGAGGACCCCGAGACCGGGGTGTGCACCGTGGTTTCGCTGGAGAAGAATCCTCCGGCCGATGCCCGAATCTGGGCGGTGCTCGGAAGCGGGATCGTGTCCGATGCCGGACCTCTCGCAGCGCTCCTTCGCACGGTCGCCGGGCCGGCCACGCTACGCACGCCGTTCCTGGTGACCCGCGGCTGTCGGCGGGGCTGCGACCCCGAGTCGCGCAAGCCGCTGGAGATCCTCGGGGTGGCTCCCTTCGGCCGTTCGCTAGAAGGGATGATCAGCGTGCGGAACACGAAGACGAACGCGGTCACCACGTACAAGATGGCGGAGGACGAGATGGCAGACCTCCCGAGCAGCGATGTGCTCCAGTTGAACTGGGCCACCTTCGAGCCCGGTGGGACCTACGAGATCACCGTGAGCAAGGACACGCCGACGTTGGGTGGCACGCTCGGGTACGACGCGATTCGCCTCGTCAGCTTCGGCCGCCAGTCGACGTTCACCCAGGTGCCCGGAGGGGAGCTCGTCGTCGAGCCGGCAGTCGGGTCGATACGGGCGAGGATCCGCAACGTGACGTCACTCGACGTGATCTCGCGCACCGTCGCCCCCGCCGACATCGTGCAGATCGCCCGTTCCTACGCCGGCCTGGCGAAGGCGAAGCCGCTTTCGCTGGCGAAGGAGACACCGCGGGCGATCCTGATCCGCAAGGCCGTCGACCAGACGGGATTCCAATCGGTCCGGCTCGGTGGTGCGCCCAAGGACGCCACCGCCACGAAGGAACGCGGCGTGTTCCTTGTCGCTGTTCGCCCGGGAGAAATCGTTCCGGGTTCGCGCTACAACGGCAACGGCACACCGTTCCTGACGCTCGGCTCGCGACGTGATCGTGACGTCGGCGGAGCCACCGGCTGGCAGGTGATGCTGGTGCAGCGAACCGATCTCGGCGTCACGTTGAAGGCATCGCGATCGAATGTCGTTGTCGCCGTCACGTCGCTGTCCACTGGCGAACCGGTGAAGAACGCGTCGGTCTCGCTCTACGCCGAGGGCAAGGCCTCCTATTGGTCGGGTACGTCGAATGCCGACGGTTTCGTCTCGGCACCGCCGCATCCCGACCGTGGGTGCGGGTCGTGCGACGTGGTGGCAATCGTGAAAGCGAAGACCGATGGGATCGATGACACGGCCTATGCCCAGACCCGTTGGCGTACGTGGGGTGACGACTACTCCTACGAGTTCGATGAAAGCTCGGCGTCGGCCCAGGAGTTGGCTGAGCGCAAGGAGCGGCTGACCCCCGACGCCAAGCTGACCCCGGGTGCCACATTGAAGGGGTCGATGTTCACCGATCGCGGCGTGTACCGCCTCGGTGATCGCGTGCATGTCAAGGGCGTCCTCCGCATGGAGGAACTGGAGAAGCTACGCGCGCTTCCGAAGTCGATCGCGGAGCTCCCGGTGACCGTGCAGGACGGTCGTGGTGCTCGCATCGTGAAGCGGTCCGTGAAGGTCTCGCCAGCAGGATCGTTCGATCTCGCCTTCACTGTTCCCTCGGGCGCGTCGCAGGGCGTCTACTCGGTGAACGTGCCCGGCGCGTATGCGTCGTTCCTCGTCACGTCGTTTCGCCGGCCGGACTTCGTGGTCGATATGAAAGCCGGTGCGCAGGCCATCCGCGGCGATGATCTCCGGGCCACGGCGACGAGTCGATACCTGTTCGGAGCGCCGCTCAACGACGGGTCCGTCCGCTGGGACGTCGGCATCTACACGTCCTACGTGACCCCGCCGGTGAAGGTCAAGGGCCTCGACCCGAATTCGTTCTCCTGGGACTACCGCTGCTTCTATGACGTCAACGACACGTGCGCACCGGACTCGCCCAACGAGCTGACGAACGAGTCGCTCCCGGAGGTGATCGGTGCCGGTGGCGTCACCACGGCAACCGGTTCGCTGCCGGTCGAGACCCGCCGCCACCGTGCGCTCGAAGTCACGTTCGAGGCCGAGGTCTCCGACGTCAGCCGGCAGGCGTTCGCCGCTCGTGCCAGCACCACGGTCTATCCGGGTGAGTTCCTCTTCGGTGTGCGCCGGACCGGCTCGTTCGCCCGCGCCGGCACGGCTCTCACGGCCGAGATCGTCGCGGCCACGCCGAAGGGCGAGGTGATCGGTGCGGTCACGGGCACGGCAAAGCTGTTCCGGTGGGACTGGGTCTCCGTTGAACGGGTGTCGTCGAACGGCGACCGGGTGAAGGAAGGCGGGTGGCGCGAGAAGGAGATCGGTTCACGGGCCTTCACGACGACGGCGGATGCGGCGACGGCGATCTCGTTCATGCCGGACAAGCCGGGTACGTACGAGATCCGGGTTTTCGGTTCGGACACCCGAAAGAACTATCTCGAGTCCGGACTCATCGACTATGTGATCGGTGCCGGTGAAGTTGCCTGGGAGGAGAACACCGACTCGCCAACGGTCGAACTGGTCGCCGACAAGGATTCCTATGCCGCCGGCGAGACGGCCAAGATTCTGATCAAGTCGCCGTGGACGAAGGCGTCGGGTCTGCTCACGCTCGAGCGCAACGGCGTCGTCGAAGCCCGACGGTTCGAGGTGACGAGTTCCGCTTCCGTCGTCGACGTCGGGATCGCCGCCGAGTTCACCCCGAACGTCTACGCGTCCGTCACGCTGACGAAGGGACGGACCGAGCCGATGGGATCGACCAACGGTGATCGCGGGAGGCCGGCGGTACTCACGGGGTCGGTGAACCACCTCGTGCCTCCGAGCGCACAGTCCCTTAAGGTTTCGGTGTCGGCCGACCGAAAGGAGTACCTCCCCGGAGCGAAGGGCACGGCAACGGTGAAGGTCAGGGGTGCCGACGGCAAGCCAGCGGCCGGCGAGGTCACCCTGTGGGCCGTCGACGAGGGTGTGCTCCGGCTCACGAACTACCAGACGCCTGATCTCCTCAGCGCCTTCTATGATCAGCGCAATCTCGACGTGAGCACGAGTGATAGCCGCATGCGCCTCGTCCGTGTCGGCAGCGACGAGTTCGCCGACGCCGAAAAAGGCGACGAGGCGCCCTCGTTCTCACCGGAGCCTGGCGGTGGTGGCGGCGACGATGACGGTGGCAACGGTGTGCGAACCGACTTCCGCATCCTCGCCTCCTGGTCTGCTTCGGTGAAGGTCGGTGGCGACGGTGAGGCGAGCGTGCCGCTCGATCTTCCGGAGTCGCTCACGGCATATCGGGTGATTGCGGTGGCCACGAGCGGAGCGGATCGTTTCGGCTCCGACGACTCGGAGTTGCGGATCTCGACGCCCTTCCAGGTTCGTCCGGCGCTGCCGCGCTTCGTCTCGATCGGCGACCGGTTCGAGGCCGGAGCCGTGGTCCAGAACCTCTCGGGCACGACCGGACCGGCTACGGTCACGCTCGAACTACCGGCCACCAGCCCGCTGACCGTCGACGGTCCGAAGAGCATCACGTTGCCGGCGTTGGGCTCATCGCCGACGGAGGTTCGATTCAAGCTACGGGCCACGAAGCTCGGCAATGCTGCGCTGACCCTGCGGGGCTCATTCGGGGATGGCACGGCGCCCGGTTCGAAGGACGCGGCGGCGGCGTCGATCCCGGTGCTGCTGACGCAACGATTCGACACGGTCGCCACGTCCGGACAGGTGAAGGCCACGGTCACGGGGGCGGTGGGCCCGGTCGAGATGGTCAAGGTCCCGGCCGGCGCGATTGCCGGCGTCGGTGGGCTGTCTCTCCGGGTGTCGTCGTCGAACCTCGCCGGTCTGCAGGAGTCGGTCGAGTCGCTCGTCGACTATCCCTACGGTTGCCTGGAGCAGCGGTCTTCGCGGCTGAAGGTCATCCTGGCGTTGTCGTCGCTGGAAGGCCGGTACGAGTTACCCGGGTTGGCCCCGGCGGCCCTCAAGGAGCGGGTGCAGGCCGAGCTGAACAAGCTCACGCAGTACTGGGCCGACGACGGCGGGCTTTCGTACTGGCCCGGTGGTGAAGTGAGCGACACGTTCCTCACCGCAAAGGTGCTCGACCTTCTCCTCGAAGCGCGGGCGGCCAAGTTCCGGACCCCGTCGGGCATGGTCGCCCAGCTCCGTGATCACCTCAGCGGCCAGGTGCGCGATCTCACCACCGGCGACCATTTGGAAGGCGCCGGCGACATCGCCACGGCGCGAGCCACGGTGGCGGCGGTGCTGGCGCGGGCCGGACGCCCCGAACGTGGCCTCGTCACCACGCTCGCCAACGAGCTCGCGGTGGATGATTCGGTGCCATACACGGAGCAGGTTGCGTTGCTCGACGCCATGCTCGCCGCAGGAGACACCGGCCCGGTCCCGGAACGGCTGTTCCGTGATCTGCTGGCCTCGGTCCGTCTCGATGGCGACGAGGCCTCGGTGGAGGCGCCGGAGGACTGGTACGGCTCCTGGTTCTCCTATCGCGGTTCCGGTTCGACGGTTGCCACCGCCGATCTGCTGTCCCTGCTGACGAAGGTCGATGCCGACCATCCGCTGATTGCCCCGATGTCTCGATGGCTGCTGAACAAGCGGGTCGGCGGCACGTGGGGCGACACCTACAGCAACGGGGCAGTGCTCCGATCGTTCACCGACATCGCCCGGTTCAGTGAGAAGGTCAAGCCGTCGATCGACGCCCTGGTCAAGGCCGGCTCCGTGGCGTTGACCGAGAAGCTCGGTGCGTCGTCGCTCGACGTGGTGTCGAGTCAGTTCTCGCTGCGTGATCTTGGCCCGAGTTCCGTGCCGCTTTCCGCGACCGCCAAGGGTCAGGGCACGCTCCATTGGTCGGCGCAGCTGCGATACGCGCTTCCTGCGGAAACGCTCAAGGCCCGCAACCAGGGGTTCAGCATCGAGCGTTCCTACTTCCCCTACAAGGGTGTGAGGTCTATCTTCGGCACGCCGGCAACCACCTTCGCCGCCGGTGCCCTGGTGACGGTCGAGTTGATCGTGACCACCCCCGACCGACGGAGCAACGTTGTCGTCGACGACGCCCTCCCCGCCGGCTTTGAGGCTCTCGATGCCAAGCTGACTTCCACCGCCGCCGGTTCAACCGAGGGCAGCGACGATTCCGGGTCCAACCCGAGCGGTGAGTTCGCCGACGGTGTTCGTCCAGCGGAGTATGCCGGTGTCGATCACACCGAGGTGCGTGACGATCGCGTGCTCCTCTTTGCTACGCAACTGGAGCCCGGGACGTTCCGCTACACGTACACCGCTCGGGCCACGGCCCCGGGACGCTTTGTCGCAGCGCCGACCCATGCCGAGGAAATGTACCGGGCGAGCGTCTTCGGCCGCTCGGCTCCCACCGTTGTCACAGTGACCGCACCGAAGGGTTGATCGGCGCCTCTGCTTCGGGCACCGTCGGGAATCCGCTCGTGACCGATCCTTCCTCTCCGTCGGCTGTGGCCGAGGGCGCGTCGAGCGTTGCCGCTGTTCGCCGTCCGTCTCGGCGTCGTATCCGGCGCGTTGTCGCGGGCGTCGCCATGGCGCTGGTCACAGGTTCGCTCATCCGGCTCGGTCCGATCCCGGCCAGCGTGCGTGCGCCATCGGTCGGGGTCGCCGTGGTGGACCGCAACGGCGTTCCACTTGACGCAGTGTCGGCGCGCGTCCTCGGGCTCGCGTCGATGCGCACCTCCGCTGGGGACCCGTCGGCCCGATTGGCGCTCTCGCGTCTGGCTCCTCGGCTCGCCGCGGCCACGATCGCGGCCGAGGACGAACGGTTTCAATCGCACGTCGGGATCGACCCGGTCGCCCTCGGGCGAGCGGTCGTCGCTGATGTGCGCGCTGGCGCCGTGGTCCAGGGGGGATCGACGATCACCCAGCAGCTCATCAAGGTCCGACGCACGGCGGCCCGTGGTGGTCTGGCCGATCGCGGTATGACCGAGAAGGCCCGCGAGGCGTTGTACGCCGTTCGACTCGAGCACCGTTACACCAAGGACGAGATCCTGTCTTCGTATCTGGCCGAGGCGCCCTATGGAGGCGCGGTGATCGGCGCGGACGCGGCGGCCCAGGGGTACTTCGCCATCTCACCGTCGCAACTCACGTGGGCCCAGGCGGCGTACCTCGCGGCCTTGCCGCAACGTCCGTCCCGATTCGATCCGCGGCGCAATCCGACGGCGGCGCAGACGCGGCAGCGATGGATCCTCGGCCGGCTCCGCCGAGCGGGCGCCATCTCTCGCCGAGAGGAACTGGCCGCACGCAACGAACAGATTTCGATATCGGCGTCACGCCCGACGCCGATCGCGCCGCACTTCGTCCGAGCGGTACGCGACCGATCGATCTGTTCGTCGGTTGTCTGCCTGTCGCCGGAGGTGGTCGATCCTACCCATACGCGCGCTGATAGTAAGCGCGCAAATGAAAATGGACGCATCGTCACGACGATCGACGCGGCATTGCAGGCCGACGTTGCGGCGATCGCCGCTCACCAGCGCAAGCTGCTGGCCGCCTACGGAGCATCGAACATCTCGGTCGTCGTGCTCGACAACGCCACCGGCGCTATTCGGGCGTACGAGGGAAGCGGCGGGTGGTCCGGGGCTCTGGCCGCCGACCGGGGCGGCATGATCGACGGCGTTCGCCAACCCCGCCAAACCGGTTCGGTGATCAAGGCCTTTGTCTACGCCCTGGCCTTCGATGAAGGAGCGGGACCCGGGGACCTCATCGACGACGCGCCATTCGTCGCATCCGGGTCGTCAAGGGAGTTTCGACCGCGCAACTACGACAAGCGCTTCCGGGGCGAGCTGACGCTTCGTGAGGCACTCGCGCAATCCGTCAACGTCCCGGCCGTGCGGGTTCTGTCCGAACATGGTCCGGACGATCTCGCGGCGCTCCTGCGGCGGTCGGGGATCACGCTGCCGAACTCGACCTATGGGCTCTCGATGGCTCTGGGCGCGGCCGAGGTCGACCTGCTGCACTTGACCGCGGCCTACGCCTCGTTCGCTCGCGGCGGACGCTCGCTGCAGCCGGTGATCACCGAGCCGGCCTCGGTCCAGGTGGGGGAACGTGTTGTTTCGCGACAAGCGGCGTTTCTCTTGACGGACGTGCTCGCCGACAACGATGCCCGCAGTCCGGCGTTCGGCCGATCGAGCGCGCTGCGCTTCGAGTTCCCGGTGTCGGCGAAGACGGGAACGTCGTCGGACTTCCACGACAACTGGGTGATTGGATCCTCGGGGCGGGTCACGGTCGGCGTGTGGGTCGGAAACTTCGACCGCACGCCATTGCGCCGCGCGAGCGGTGTCACCGGCGCCGGGCCGGTCTTCCGGGCGGTCATGCTGGCGGCCGATGAGCGCCTGCGCAACGATCCCGCCCGGGCCCTGCTCCCCGACGCTCCTGGTGGGCTGGTGCGGGCTTCGGTATGCCACCGGTCGTCGTGCTCCGACCTGGTCGAGGAGTGGGTACGCACCGACGATCCACGCTCGGCAGCCGTGCGGCGATCTGTGGCGGCGCCGCGATCTGCGGCCGTGCCGCGATCGTACGGTGACGCGGCCCGGCCGAATCCGGAGCTCGGGCCGAAACCTGATGGCGCCGTTCAGACCGCAGCATCGGCGCGGCTGAGCGTTCTGTCGCCGAGTGGCCGCGGCGTCTACGTGATCGATCCGTCACGTGCGCTGGCGCAGGAACTCGCGCTCCGAGCGATCGGGGGTTCGCCGCCCTACTCGTTCACCGTGAACACGGCGCCCGTCGACGGCGGCTGGTGGCGTCCCATCACGGGCCGTCATGAGGCCTGCGTCGTCGACGCTGCCGGCGCTCGTGCGTGCCAGCGGTTCACCGTCCGGACCTGAGCGCAGGCTCATATGTCCTGAACCACCACACTGGCGACCACACTGGCGGCCACACTGCGGTTCTCGACCGTTGCCCGACGACAATCACC
>JANOHI010000469.1:0-4164 GCA_031406385.1 Acidimicrobiia bacterium | reverse complement strand
CGCCCCATGCGGCGTCGGCGGTCAGCACGGCTGCATCGAGGCGCTCGCCGAGAGCGAGGCAGAGCCGATCGGCGAGCGAGAGTCCTCCAGCCGGTTTCCACCGCCGGGCGGCCCACTCGGCATCGCTCGCGGTCACGGGCTCGATCTGCACCGCGTAGCTCTCGAAGAGCGCCCGGACGAGTTCCCAGTCGCGTCCTGACGAAATGACCTTCTGCGCCACCTCCGACCAGTTCGCGGCGCCGACTCGCGAACCTTCCAACGCTTGCTCCACCACGGAGCTCCCGACTTCATCTTGGGCGAACGCCAGGAGCGCTGACGCATCCATCACCGTCATGGCGATTCCTCGGCGACGGAGGCCGTTCGGCGTTCGGCGAGCAGCTCGCCGACCAGGTCGAGTCCGGCCAGTTCGTTCCGAACTCGGTCGAGAAGTTGCGCCCGGGTGAGCAGCACCAGCCCGCTGTTGGTCTCGAGAAGGATCATCGGCGTCCCCTCGTGCAGACCGGCGCGTTCACGTACGGCCTGTGGCACAACGAATCGACCACGGTCTCCCATCGTCACCGCGTGGGTCCCACTCATTATGTGATGATACCACTCATCCTCTGTGGTGGGAAGAGCGGACTCGGGAGGCGATGACGCAGAACCGGTCGTCGCCGTCATCGACCAACGTCGGCTCCCACCCGGTCGCCGCAAGCATCGGGAGGAGTCGGGCGGGAGCGATCGCGTCGTCGTCGGACGGCACCTTCGCGTGTCGTGCTCCCAGTTCGACCCGGGAGATCGGATGGAACACCGCGAGTCGTCCTCCCGGTTTCGTCACGCGGGCCAACTCGGCGAGGCCGGCGACTGGACCCGCGAGGTGGGGGATGAGTCCGGCGGCCAGGACCACGTCGACGGACGCCGTCCGGAGCGGCAGTTCGGTGGCGTCGGCCACGCCGAAGCAACCCGGACGCCCGGCGCGACGAGCCGCCGTGAGCATCTCGGCGGTGACGTCGAAGTTCACGACGCAGCCGGTCGGTCCGACAATGTCGGCGAAGGCGATGCTCGCTCGGGCAGTCCCACAACCGACGTCGAGCACGATTCCTCCGACGGGAGGGTTGAGTTCCCGGGCGACGGCGGCGTACTTCTCGTCGTCACCGGCGAAACGGGTGTCCCAGTCCGCCGCCCGAGGCGCGAAGAAGTCCTGCGTCGCCTTGCGTTCCGAGACCGTATCCACCATTGCGAACGTAGTAGTCGTTGGCCGACTGGCTCGCTCGGGCCAGGAAACGCCGGGAAGAATGAGCTCAGCTGGCCCGAGATCGAGAGCCGGCCCACAACCC
This sequence comes from Acidimicrobiia bacterium, assembly GCA_031406385.1. Classification (GTDB taxonomy): domain Bacteria; phylum Actinomycetota; class Acidimicrobiia; order Acidimicrobiales; family JANYDT01; genus JANLQX01. The sequence goes on along the minus strand of JANOHI010000469.1, from coordinate 2,851 downwards.
GAGTTGACGCGAACGTTCGCTCGCCGATGAAGACGAGGGCCAGCGGATCAGCCCTGAACGCCGATGAGGTCCACGACGAAGACGAGGGTCTCGCCGGGCTTGATCACGTTGCCGGCGCCGCGGTCGCCGTAGCCGAGATGCGCCGGGATGGTGAGCCGGCGTTGCCCGCCGACCTTCATGCCCTGCACTCCCCGGTCCCAACCGGCAATGACATGTCCGGCCCCGAGGGGGAAGCGGAACGTCTCGCTGCGGTCCCACGACGAGTCGAATTCCTTGCCTGTCGACCAGGACACGCCGACGTAGTGCACGTCGACGAACGACCCGGCGGTGGCCTCGGCGCCGTCGCCGACGGTGATGTCTTCCATCACGAGATCGGTGGGTGCGGGGGTGGACGGAATGGAGACGGCAGGCTTACTCACGGCCGTCGACCGTAGTCTCTTGGCCAACGCTCGTTTGTACGCCCGGTCACGGAACCACCAGTCGAAGTACACGATTGCGTCGAGCCCTCAGGTAGCGGGGAACGTATGCCGCAGGTCGGAGCAGATCACGGCGGAGACCCGGTCAGATCGTCTCGAAGCGACCGGACGATGCGGCCCGGAACACGGCGTCGATGATGCCCATGTTGGTAATCGCATCGCGCAGTGGCCCGTCGGTCGGCGCCTCTTCGCGGACCCGGCGGGAAAACGCCTCGCCCTGGCTCGTGTACTGGTTGTTGGTGGCGACCACATGGCGCTCGGCGTCGAGACCGTCGATCGATTCGCCCCGATGCGTCAAGTAGATGGCCGGTGCGTCTCCGAGCGGGTTGAACGGAATGGTCATCTCCAATCGTGCGACGGAGCCGTGGATCTGCACGCGCTGGTGGTACACGGCCTGGGTGGAGACGGAGAAGGTGCAGGAGCGCCCGTCACCGAAATCGAAGATGCCCGACGTGAGCCGATCGGTGCCGAACGTGGGGTCGATGTCCATGAGCGCGGCAACCCGAACCGGTTCGGCGTCGAAGAACCAGCGGGCGGCGACGACGGCGTAGCAGCCGATGTCGTAGAGCGCTCCACCGCCGTTGGACGCGATGTTGCGGATGTTCGTGCCATCGACGTTGACGTAGGAGAACGCGATGTGCGCGTGGGACACGGTGCCGAGAGAGCCGGAGCGGACGAGCTCTCGGGTCTCGTGCCATTGCGGATGGAAGCGCACCATGAATGCCTCGGCGATGTGGACTTTGGCGGCCAGCGGAAGAAGCGTTGCCACTTCGGCCGCGTTCAGACCCATCGGCTTCTCGCACATCACGTGCTTGCCCGCCTCGGCGGCCCGGCGGGTCCACTCCACATGGAGGTCGTTTGGCAGCGGGTTGTAGATCACGTCGATCGTCGGGTCGGCGAGGAGCTCCTCGTACGACCCGTAGGCCGTCGGGATGCCGTTGCGTTCGGCGAACTCCGTGGACCGGCCGAGGTCGCGTGACGCCACCGCGGCGAGCTCGACGAGCGGGCTCTGGCGGATGCCCGGCAGAAAACTCTTCTCCGCAAACGATGATGTCGACAACACGCCCCAACGAACCGGTTCCATGCTCGGAGGATACCGGGATACTGGGATGCCGACCCGTGGCCGACTCGTTGATTGGCCGGTTCGGGCTGGAGTGGTCCGGTCGATCACGCAGGTGAAAATCGCCGGGCCCCGGCCAATAGACTCGCGAGCACAGCCGATGCTAGGAAGTGGTGTGGGCTGCGGTGGCTCATCCGTGGCCCATTCGCTACGGAGCACGCGGAGGAGTTGGTCTGTGGCACCGGAACGCCCTCTGCCGGATCCGCGGCGCGGGGCCTCCGAGGGACGATCAGCAGTCCGGCCGACTCGACTGTCGGCTGTCCCGGCCATCCAGACAGAGCCGCCACACGCCGATGGCGCGGCCCCCGCACTTTTCGGACGCGGTGACGCCCAGGCGGTGATCGCCGGTGCGCTCGACGCCGCCCGCAAGGGCACGACGACGATCGTTCGCGTCGGGGGTGAACCAGGCGTGGGAAAGTCCGTCATGCTCGAGTGGGCATCGGCACAGGCGGCGGACTTCGAAGTCCTCCGGGCGACAGGTCTGGAAGGTGAGAGCGACCTCGCCTTCAGCTGCCTGACAACGCTTCTTCGTCCACTCGTCGGAGACATTGCGCGTCTGATGCGGCCGAGGGCGCGAGCGCTGGCGGCGGCGATGGCCATCGAGGACGCGCCTACGGAAGCTCTCGCGGTGTGCAGTGCGACGCTGGACCTCCTGGGCCATGCGGCCGAGCGCCGTCCCGTGCTCGTCCTGCTCGACGACGCGCAATGGTTCGACCACGCTTCCGCCGAAGCGATCCGATTCGCCATGGCCCGGCTTTCAGCCGACGGCGTGGCGTTCCTCGTCGCCGTGCGAAGCGCGGAGAAGAGTGACTTCGACGAATTACCGATGCATGGCCTCGATCTCGATCCGCTCGGGGCGACCGACATCGCCGAGCTACTGGCCGAAGGCGAGTCGGGCTCGTTGCGGCGCACCGTCGGGCCTGGGGTCGCCGACGCCTGTCGTCTGCTCACCGGCGGCAATCCGCTGGCCCTCAGCGAACTCCGGGCACAGCTTGACGACGAGCAGGTTGCTGGTCGTGAGCCGCTTCCCAGCAAGGTCATGCTCAGGGCCGATGCCCGGCGCAGATTCGAAACCGCCGTGACGCACCTCACCGCCGAAGGCCGCCGGCTCCTGCTCCTCGTTGCCTTCGACGACACGCTCCGCGAAGACATCGTCCTCCTTGCGGTGGCGCACGCCGGGCTTGCTGAACACGGCCTGGATGTCTTGGAAAGGGCGCGGATCCTCGATGTCGGTCCAGGGATCCGTTTCCGTCAC
>JANOHI010000460.1:0-14316 GCA_031406385.1 Acidimicrobiia bacterium | reverse complement strand
AACACTCGCACGGCTTCGGGTACCTACTGAAGGACCGAGTGCTCGATGTCGCCCAGCTAGTCGTGGCGCTGGAGACCGTCGCCAGCGGCGGCACGGTGCTGGACCCCGATGTCGTCTCCCACCTGCTGGGGCGGCGGTCATCCTCGCTGCGGCTCTCCCGGCTCACCCCGCGCGAACGCGAGGTGCTCGCGTTGCTCGCCGAAGGCCGGTCGAACACGGCGATCGGCCACGCCCTCAACGTGCACGAACGGACGATCGACACCCACATCTCCTCGATCTTCACCAAGCTCGACCTACTCCCCGCCGAGAATGACCACCGTCGCGTGCTCGCCGTCCTCACCTGGTTGGGCAGCTAGTGCACTGAGTCGGAAGTTCCTTTCACGTCGATCCTTCTGACAGTGCACGAAGCACAAGGAATCAGAGCATTTCGACGTGAGAGGAACTTTTGCGAAGATGCACAAGTTCATCTTCAGTGCACTGGTGGCGAAACTCCACAGCCGACTTCTGATCGGCTGCGGGGCGATTAGGGGCGAACGACGATGTTGCCGCGCTTGTGGCCACTGTCCACGCGACGATAGGCGACGACGATGTCGGCGAGGTCGTAGACATGATCGTGCACAACGCTGATCCGGCCGTCGGCAACGAGACGGAGGAGGAAGTCGAAATCATCGACCCGCTCCGGCGCACTTCCGGCCACGACACTGCCTCGAGCTCGGATCGTGTCACCCAGGCTCGCTACCGCAAGCAGCAGGATCCCCCGGTCGGAAAGCAAACGCCGACCGGACTGCACCGAGAGGTTGCCGACCGTGTCGAGCACCACGTCGAATCGCTCATTGATTGACGCAAGGTCTTCGTGCGTGTGGTCGATGACTCGTTCGGCACCCAGGCTCGCCACGAGTGCGAGGTTCGCGGTGCCGGCCACCGCGGTCACCGTCGCCCCGAAGTGCCTGGCGAGCTGAACCGCGTTCGTGCCGATGGCCCCCGACGCACCATTGATGAGCACCGACATGCCGGGGCCCGCCGACGCCTTGTCGCGCAAGAAGAAGAGTGCCGTCGTGCCGCCGAACAGCAGACCTGCCGCATCCTCGTGGGACACGCCGGAGGGCGTGCGGGCGAGTCTCTTTGCCGCCACGGCCACGTACTCCGCGTGCGCCCCCATCCTGATCCCGGTCATGGCGCACACCGTGTCGCCGACGGCGAACCCATCGGCACGCGATCCAACGGCCTCGACGATCCCGGAGAACGTGCTGCCCAGGATCTTGCGTCGGGGCCGGACGAGGCCGAACGCAAGGCGAGCCAATAGGGCGAAGCCACGCGGAAACCGGGCAGCCCGGATGCGCGCATCGCCCGACGTCACGGCGGCCGCGTGGACCCGCACCAGCACCTCATCGGCGCGCGGCACGGGCTTCGCTACCTCGACGATGCGCACGACCCCGGGTGCGCCGTACCTGTCGACCACTGCTGCTCTCATCTCACGACCTTACACCGTAAGAATCACGGGTCATGGCCGTCGGTCTCGGCCATGCCCACGCGGTTCGGACGATGGCAAGGAGCAACAGGATCTCTACGACACTTCCGAGGACGAAGTAGACCCAGCTCTCACGGACAATCGAGGCGACGATGGTCGAGATGTACACCGTGGCCACGACGAGATTCGTTCGTCGGTTCAGCTTCGGTGGGGCGAGTAGCGAGACGACGACCATGAGGCTCGGTATCAGGATGTAGATCGTCGTGAGCGCAAGAAACGTCTGGTTGATTTCGAAGCCCACGCCGGGAACCTTCGCGTCGAGAGCACCGTTGATCACATCCGCACGCCAGAACCCGAAGATGTCGACATAGGCGAACACGAAGAGCATCGCAATCCACAGGCCGCTGAGCACGACCTTCACGTCGACCTTTGCGTCGTGGAGTTCGCTCGACCGGCTCACGTGCTGTTCTCGTTTCACTGTATGTTCTCCCTTTTCCGCCACCCTGTGACGCTGGATCTCCAGCTTGACGACGCAACCCTCCGGCCACATCGGTCCTCCGGCCAAAGCTCACCTGGCCAATCGGCCGGGTCAACTGAGGACCTTTCGGCGGGCGAAATGCGTCGATCCCGACGTCGGGCCGGCGACTGCCGACTCAGCCGAGTTCGTCGGCGAGAAGACCGAGCACGAATGCTGCGACGAAGACCTCCTCGAGATCACCTTCGCGGAGTTCGGTCCCGACCAGGTCGTCACAGAGGGGACTGGCGTTGGCATCCTTGCCGTGCGTCGGCCACCTGTCGCAGCTCATGGAATTGGTCGCGCCTTCCGAATCAGGGTCGATCTTCTCCACCAGGCGACAGGCCAGGCGCGCCGCCCAGTCGAACGGGTTGAGCACGTCGGACCGCCCGGGAATCGATGATTCGAGCTCGGGCGTCGACAGTCCCGCCGGTTCGACGGTGGTTCGTCCGTCGCCATGGCGCACGCTCGCCATCTCCAGCGATTGGACCGTCGCCGGCCTGGATGTGTCGTTGTCGCCTCCGAGAGCCGCGCCACTCGTGAGTACGACGACAACAGAAGTCGCCAAACCCACCCCACACAGCGAGATCCACCGACCGGCGTTCCGATGTTCCAGGTTCGTCTCCGTCCGACTGTCGTCGTGCTTGTGCAGCTTGGTGTTCACTGATTCTCCTCGTGCGGGCCAGGGGCGGCGATCGGGTTCAGCGTGACGTGGCCAACGTTCTCTGCACATCGGTCCTCCGGCCAAAGGTGAACTGGCCGATCGGTTAGGTCAGGACCGTTCGTTCGGCCGTCCTCCCGCCACCTCGTGATCCCTACGCTGAAGGTCGTGCGGAATACTGCGACATCGCTGTGGGCCGAGCCGGCCGTGAAGGACCCGCCGCCCCTCGGGCGCCGCGACCATGCGCTCGTTGCCGTCGTGTTGGCCGGGGTCGCGATCGAAGGGATCGTTCGTCGCGATCTCGTGTGGCGGCCCGTCGCCATGCTCTTTGGATGCGCGCTGGCCGCTGCCGTCCTCGTCCGACGCACTCATCCGCTGTGGCCCGTGGCGTTCGGTTTCGGAACCTTCGCGGTGCTCGACGTGGCGCGGTTCGTCACCGACGACGCGCCGGTGGTGCTCTACAGCGGAGCGGTCGTGTTGGTCTTCGCCTATTCGCTTTTCCGCTGGGGTGCCGGCCGCGACGCCGGCATCGGTTTTGCGTTCATGACGCTCGGCTTTGTGGCGAGCGTTGTCACGGACTTCAGCGGTGTCGGTGACGCCATCGGCGGCGCGGCAGTGTTGCTGTTCACGGCGGCACTCGGCGTGTCGATCCGCTACCGCGGCACGGCCCGCACCCAACTGATCGACCAGGCAAAGCTCCAGGAACGAGAACAGCTGGCACGGGAACTCCATGACACCGTGGCGCACCATGTCTCGGCCATCGCCATTCAGGCCCAGGCCGGTCTGTTCCTCGCCCGATCGTCATCGCTCTCCGGCGCGATCGAGGCGCTCGACGTCATCGACCGCGAAGCTGCCCTGACCCTCGCCGAAATGCGTTCCATGGTCGGAGCGCTCCGAGATCGGAACCATCGGCCATCCGTTGCACCGCAACGTTCGATCGCCGACATCGAACGCCTAGCGGCCAGCAGCACCGACACGCTTCGCATCCGCGTTGGCCTGAGCGGTGAGCTTGCGAACCTGCCGCCGGCACTCGAGGCTGCCCTCTATCGGGTGGCACAGGAATCGGTCACCAACGCCCAACGCCATGCACACCACGCAACGCAGGTCGAGGTCAATGTGACGGGAAGCGCAACGGCTGTGGAGATGACGATCAGCGACAACGGCGCCCACACCGCAACGGTCCCGAACACACCCGGGTTCGGGTTGGTCGGAATGACCGAACGCGTCACGCTGCTCGGGGGGACGCTCACCGCCGGACCGAAACCAGATCGTGGTTGGCGTGTCCGCGCCGTTCTCCCCCGCGACGGAGCCACGCAATGACCGTCCGCGTGCTCATCGCCGATGATCAGAGCATCATCCGGGCCGGGCTGGCCACGATCCTCAACAGCCAACCGGACATCGACGTCATAGGTCAGGCCACGGACGGCCGTGAAGCCGTTGCTCTGGCCCGCGAGCTACGACCCGATGTGTGCCTGTTCGACATCCGCATGCCGAATCTCGACGGCATCGAAGCCACCCGCCTTCTTGCCGGACCGGACGTCGACGACCCGATTGCCGTCGTCGTCATCACCACGTTCGACACCGACGAATACATCCATGGCGCCCTCAAAGCAGGCGCCCGAGGTTTCCTCCTCAAGGGCGCCGCACCCGAGCAACTGGTCCAGGCCATCCACGCGGCCGTGCAGGGCGACGCGTTGATCGACCCCGGGGTCACGGCGCGGCTGCTCGCCGGCTTCTCGGCCGGCGCGCCCGCATCCGACCGTCCCCGACCCCGCCAACCACTCGAGGCCCTTACCGAACGCGAAGAAGAAGTGCTCCTCACGGTGGCACGAGGACGGACCAACGCCGAGATCGGCGAGGACCTCCACATCAGCGTGAGCACCGTCAAGTTCCACCTCGCCAGCCTCATGACCAAACTCGCGGTACGGAACCGCGTCGAACTCGCTATGTGGGCATACGAAACCAGGAGGGTGAAGTAGATACAGCCCACGAGCATCTCTTGGTGGAGCGGAGCGCGGTCCGATGACGCGCTTCGGACAACCCAGTCCAAATGACGTCTTGCCTCAAGCTTCGCTGAAGGCGCTTCGCAAGTCAGCTGAGCAGCGGACCGGAGGCGGCCGGGTCGAAGTACTCGTCAATGCGAGTGATGAGCCTGTTGTCGTTGAAGCGGATAACGGCACACACGTCCGACGACGACGAGAAACCATCCGAACGGGTCAGCGTCACGACGTGCTGTTCGGTCACGACATGGTCGGCAACCGGACGGACGTTTGCAGGTAACGATGCAGACAGGAGTCGGTTTGCGACAACCGGGACGAATCGTGCCGCTCCGGGGTAGGGGCTGCGTCGAAGCGCCCTTGACAATGACGTATATCTGTGCGATATATATATGTTATGAGCAATACGACTAACCGGCACGGCCAGCAGAAGACGATCTCTCTCGAGAACTTGATCGCCGAGGTCAATCGCAAGGTCGCCGGCGGAGCCGTCGCCGTCGCCCTCACCGACCTCGACCGCTTCGCCGAGCTCAACGACCTCCACGGGCGCGCCGCCGGCGACAGGGTCCTTCAGGTGTGGATTGAGACCCTGACCCAGTCGCTTCCGAAGGACGCAATCGTCGGCAGACTCGGCGGCGACGAGTTCGGCATCGCGCTGCCGAACGCGTCCGCCGAGAACGCCCTGATCCTCCTCGACGAGGTCCGAGCGCACCTGGCCGAGCATCCGGTCGATGGTTGGACCATCAGCGCAACGTTCGGCGTGGCGGCGAGACCACCGCACGCGACCGAGACGGACGAGCTCTTCCGCTGCGCAAACGAAGCGCTCGCTCGCGGCAAGCGCGATGGCGGAGGCCGAGTGGCGATCTACGTCGAAGAAAAGATGGTCCTCAAGAGCAACTACTACTCGAGAGGAACGCTCGACCGACTCTCCAAGCTTGCCGGGCGCATGAACCGCACCGAGGCCTCTCTCCTACGTGAGGCGCTCGATGACCTCATTCAGAAGCTTCGCTGACCAGGGCAGGTGACATCAACCGGAGTGTCGGGTCAGCGTGAAGAGCATTCGGGAAGATCTTCTTCCTTCTGGCTGAGATTCACCGTCGATTGTCGTACCCCCTTCGTACACTTGTACCACGAACCGCGGATCACCCGACGTCGACTGGGGACTCCCCATCGAACTACCACCACGAGCCCTGGAAGATCTCTTCAGACGCGCCGACGCCCACCCCATCATCGTCGCCAACGGCGTCGTCCTCCACGCCCCCGGAGAAATGAACCTCGGACGCACCACCCGCCTCGCATCGAGAGCACAACGCCGTGCCCTCCGCGCGCTCTACCCAACATGCGCCGGACGAGACGCATGTGGAGCGACAAGTCGCAACACGCGCAACCCGGTCGAGGGCCGAGAAACCACGTCGCACGACCGTGCGTCGCCAACTCGGCGAAGGTTTCGTGGGAACCCACCATCCGGCTCGGGCCGCGGGACGGGAGCCGGGATATAGGGGACGTTGGACCCTGGCGGTCACGGCGGCCACGAGGCATCCTGCGGACATGGTGCGCGTCGCGGTGATCGGTGCAGGGTCCTGGGGAACCACGCTGGCGGCGTTGGCGGCATCGGCCGCTCCCACGCAGCTATGGGCGTTGGAACCCGACGTGGTCGCCAGCGTGAACGAAATCCGGGAGAACACGGTGTACCTGCCGGACATCCACCTGCCGGCGACTCTCCGCGCCACCGCCAGCCTGCCGGAAGCGCTCGAGGGAGCCGATCTCGTCATCGTCGCCGTCCCCTCACAACACCTGCGCGGCGTGATCGTGCAAGCCGCTCCTTCCGTTCCTCCAGGGGCGCTCGTGGTGAGCGTCGTCAAGGGCATCGAAGCAGGCACCTGGAAGCGGATGACCGAGGTCCTCCACGACGTCCTCGCTACGCACGACCGCAACGCAATCGGCGTCCTCGCCGGTCCCAACCTGGCCCGCGAAGTGGCTGAAGGCCAGCCTTCGGCCACCTGCGTTGCCTTCCCGATCGAGCGCAACGCAACACGCGTGCAGGAGCTGTTCATGGGCGACTCGCTGCGCGTGTACACCAGCGAAGACGTCGTGGGCTGTGAGATCGGCGGCGCGGTGAAGAACGTCGTCGCCATCGCCGCCGGGGTCGCCGACGGACTCGGCTACGGCATGAACGCGAAGGCTGCCCTGATCACGCGAGGTCTGGCCGAGTTGGCCAGACTCGGTGTGGCCCTCGGTGGCAATCCCCTGACGTTCCTCGGCCTGGCCGGCGCCGGAGACCTGGTGGTCACGTGTTCGAGCCCACGCAGCCGCAACTACACGGTGGGTGCGCAATTGGGCCGCGGAAGGAGCCTGCCCGACGTCGAGCGCGAGATGTCCATGGTCGCCGAGGGCGTCAGGACCGCGCCGGGTGTCGTCGAACTCGCTCGACAGGCCGGCATCGACATGCCCATTTGCCAGAGCGTCGCCGCGCTCCTCGCCGGTGACCTCGCGCCGGTCGAGGTGGTCGCCCGGCTGATGCACCGCAAGCCCCGGGCTGAGCTCGACGGGCTCCGCGCCGACCGATGACCGTGCCCAAGGACCTCGCAGCCATTCGGCCCCTGACCGTGGGGCCAAAGTCCCCTAGGGATTTCGTGGGCACGTTTCTACCGTGGGTACAACGCTGCAGGACAGTGTCCGATCAGACAGTCGATCACCGAAGCAGCACGCTCGAAGGGAGCTGAGGATGGCAACAGGCTTGGATCGCGAGACGCTCGACATGATCCTCGAGTCGATCTCGGAGTTCGCGTCGAGAGAGCTCCCGGAAAGCGAGTTGCTCCGCCTGGACGAGGCTGACCAATTCCCCGCCGAACAGGTGCGCAAGATGTGCAGCGAGCAGCTCGGTGTCCAGCTCCTCTTCATCGACGAGGAGTACGGCGGCATGGGTGGCTCATCGTTCGATGTGTACCGCGTGTGCGAGCGGATGGCGGCCATCGACCTCGGCGTCGCTACCTCCGTGCTCGCCACGTTCCTCGGCAGTGACCCGATCGTCGTAGGCGCCACGCCGGACCAGAAGAAGGAGTGGATGAGCCGGCTCGCCGAGGAAGGGTTGATGATGGCCTACGGCGCTACCGAACCCGAGGCCGGGAGCGACCTCGGCGCGCTGAAGACGGTGGCTGTCCCGGTGACGGACGCCGACGGAACGGTGACGGGGTACCGGATCACCGGCCGCAAGCAGTGGATCTCCAACGGTGCCGTCGCCGACCTGTGCACCATCTTGGCCAATGCCCCGGCCGGACCCACCTGGTTCGTCGTCGAACGCGGCGCCGAAGGGTTCACCGCAGGCAAGCCGGAGAACAAGCACGGCATCAGACTGTCGAACACCGCGGCCTTGTACCTCGACGACGTCTACGTCGATGCCGACCGCCTCGTGGGAGGCGTGGAGGGGCAGGGGCTCTGGCAGGCCCAGCAGGTGTTCGGCTACACCCGCCTGATGGTCGCCGCCTTCGGTCTCGGGGCCGGCTGGGAAGCGATGGATCGCGCCATCGCCTACTCCGCCGAGCGGATCCAGGCGGGTAGTCCCCTGTCGGAGAAGCAGGGGTACACCCACAAGCTGATCGTTCCCCACGTGGCCCGCCTGGAGGCGTCACGGGCCTGCATCGAGGAGACGGCCGAGCGCTTCGATGCCGGCGAGGGGATTCTCACCACCGAAGGAGCGGTCGCCAAGTACCTCGCCACCGAGGCGGGGCACGCCGCAGCGGACGCCGCCATCCAGGCGCTCGGCGGCTACGGCTACACCCACGAGTACATGGTCGAGAAGATCCAGCGCGACGTGCGGATCACCCGGATCTATGAGGGCACCTCCGAGATCATGGAGATGACCATCAGCCGCGATCGTTGGCAGCAGCACCTGAAGACCACCGGCCGCTACTACGCCGATCAGGCGCGCGAACTCGACGCCCTGGAGCGCTCGCAGCCGGGCCTGGGAGCCGGGGTGGCAGCGATCGCCCACGACAGCCTCGCCGCCGCGATGGAAGCGTGTCGGGTCAACCGACTCACCCGCAACCAGCACGTCCTGCTGCGCTTGGGTGAGCTCGTCGCCGTGACCGAGGGGGCCGGCGCACTGTGTCGGCGCGCCGCCCGTCATCGGGCCGGTCAACTCGGTGTCAAGGCCGACGTCCGCTTCGACGCCGACGGGCTGGCCGCGCTGTCGCGGGTTTACGCCCGCGACGCGGCCATGCGGGTCGCCACCGAGGCGATCCGTTTGGTGCAGGGCGGCGTGGAGGTCGCAGATGCGACGCTGGCGGGCCGGCTGCGCGTGGGTGACGCGTTGGCGGCCCAAGCCGGGCTGCTCACCGACATGGACCACGCGTCCGACGCCATCTACGGGCGCCAGGTCTGAACGCCGGTCCCGAGTGTTTCCGACACAGCGCACCGCACGATTCGTCACAGGGAGAACAGACACATGACCGACTCAAGCGCGAGGGCCGTCGCCATCGTCGGCGTGGGGGCAATCCTCCCCGATGCACCCGATGCCGCCACTTTCTGGTCGAACGTGACCGGCAGCCGCTACTCCATCAGCGAGGTCTCGCCCGAGCGCTGGGACTCAGCGCTGTTCTTCGACGCTGATCCGAAGGCGCCGGACAAGACCTACTCCACCATCGGCGGCTGGGTCCGGGATTGGGAGTGGAACCCGCTCGGATGGCACCTGCCCATCCCGCCGAAGGTGGGCGAGGCCATGGACGATGCGCAGAAGTGGGCAGTGTCGTGCACCCGCGCTGCACTCGTCGACTACGGCTGGCCCGACCGGCCGTTGAACACCGAACGCACCGCGGTGATCCTGGGCAACGCCATGTCCGGCGAGCTCCACTACCGCACCGCACTGCGTGTCACGTTCCCCGAACTGGCGCAAGAGCTCGAGCATTCCCCGGCGTTCGAGCAGCTGCCGCCGGAGGCCCGCGCCGCGGTGCTCAGGGACTTCCACCATCGCTTCGATGCGATGCTTCCCGAGATCACCGAGGACACGATGCCCGGCGAGCTCGGCAACTGCATGGCCGGGCGAGTGGCCAACCTCTTCGACCTGCACGGCCCCAACTTCGTCGTCGACGCCGCGTGCGCGTCCGCGCTGGCCGCCATAGACGCGTCGATCGAAGGGCTCGTGGAGAACGAGTACGACGTCGTCGTCGCCGGCGGTGTCGACCGCAACATGGGCGCATCGAGCTTCGTGAAGTTCTGCAAGATCGGTGCGCTGTCGGCCACCGGGACACGCCCCTTCGACGCCGGTGCCGACGGGTTCGTGATGGGCGAGGGCGCGGGGATCTTCATCCTGAAGCGCCTCACCGACGCCGAAGCAGCCGGGGACCGCATCTACGCCGTCATCCGGGGCGTGGGTGGGGCCAGCGACGGCCGCGGAAAGGGAATCACCGCCCCGAACCCCGTCGGCCAGCGCTACGCCGTTGAGCGGGCATGGCGTTCGGCGGGGCTCTCACCCGCGGTGTGCGGACTCGTCGAGGCCCACGGCACATCCACGCGCGTCGGCGATGTCGTCGAAGTGGGCGCTATCAACGAGGTGTTCGCACATGCCGACCTTGCGCCGGGATCGGTCGCCCTCGGCTCGGTGAAGTCCAACATCGGCCACCTGAAGGCCGCAGCGGGTGCCGCCGGCCTGCTGAAGGCCACGCTGGCACTGCATCACAAGGTGCTCCCGCCCAGCCTCGGTCTGCGCGACCCGAACCCCAACGTCGACTGGTCGACCTCGCCGTTCCGGGTGAACACAGAGCTGCGGGAGTGGACACCGCGTGCCGGCCAGGTACGCACGGCGGCGGTGAGTGCGTTCGGGTTCGGGGGCACGAATTTCCACATGGTGCTTGAGGAGCACGTGCCGGGCCGTATCCGGGCCGAGGAGCCGCGCCAGTTCGCGGTTGGCGCCGGCCTGGCGGCAACGTCCGTCTCCCCCGACCACTCCGCCCCCGCGGTCACCGCAACGAAGGCACCGCTGCGGGGCGCGCTGCTCCTCGGCGCAAACGACGAGGCAGCTCTGGTGGCGCAGCTGCGCCAGGTCGAGGTCGCGGCGCGCAACGGGCAGGCGCCCGCTCCGGCCCCGCCCACCGCAAAGGCGCTGGCCGCCCCGGAGCGTCTGGCCATCGACTTCGGGAACGCCGCCGAACTGGCCGACAAGGCCGCTCGGGCGCTCCAGGCCTTCGAGCAGGCCAACCCCGCCGCCTGGAAGCTCCTCCAGGGCCGGGGCGTGTTCCGCGGGCAGGGAACACCCGGCAAGGTGGCGTTCCTCTTCACCGGCCAGGGCTCGCAGTACCCCAACATGCTCGCCGACCTTTGCCGTGACGAGCCCGTCGTCACGGAGGTGTTCACCGAGGCTGACCGCATCATGTCCCCGCTGCTGGGTCGGCCTCTGAGCGACGTCATCTTCGTCGACCCGAAGGACGCCGACGCAGTGGCCCGGGCCGAGGCCGACCTGCGCCAGACCGAGATCACCCAACCCGCGGTGCTCACCGTGGATCTCGCCCTCAGTCGGCTCCTCGCCGCCTACGGCATCGAGCCCGACATGGTGATGGGCCACAGCCTTGGTGAGTACGGCGCGCTGCAGGCCGCCGACTGCCTCACCTTCGCCGCGGCATTGGAAGCGGTGAGCGCCCGCGGCCAGGAGATGGCCAATCTGGAAATCGAGGACCACGGACTGATGGTCGCGGTATTCGGATCGCTCCAGGAGGTGGAGGCCATCGTGGCGGCCACGCCCGGCAACGTGGTCGTCGCCAACGTCAACTCCACGACGCAGTCGGTCATCGGGGGTGCCACGGATGCGGTGATCGCGGCCGAAGCGGTGTGCGTCGAGCGGGGGTTCACCACGGCCCGTCTGCCCGTGAGCCATGCGTTCCACACCTCGATCGTGGCGCCCGCCAGCGATCCGCTGCGCCGCTCATTGCAGCGACTCGATCTACGCGCACCAACCAAGCCGATCATCTCGAACGTGACCGGCGAGTTCTACCCAATGGGTGATGTGGTCGAGGAGATGCTCGACCTCCTGGCCCGCCAGGTCGCCTCACCCGTGCAGTTCGTCTCCGGGCTGCGCAACCTCTACGCCGCCGGTGCCCGGATCTTCGTTGAGGTTGGCCCGAAGTGGGCCCTCAAAGGCTTCGCCGCCGAAGTGCTGGGCGACGACGCCATCACGCTCAGCACCAATCACCCGAAAGCCGGTGACATCGTGTCCTTCAACCAGGCCATCTGCGGCCTGTACGCCGCTGGTGTTGGCACAAGCCTCGCCGAGGCGGCGCCCATCGCCGAGGCCGTGACTCCTCCCAGCATCACCACCAGCGCGCCTGCGATACACCCGCCGACCGCATCGTCTTCGGCCTCGCCGCCGTCCGGATCCGCTTCCGGTCCGATCTCCGAGGGCACGTATCTCGAGCTCGGTCGTATGTTCGCTGACTTCCTCGACCACGGTCGAGAAGTGTTGAGCCATGGAGGGACTCACGACGGACCGCGTCGCGAAAGCGCACCCGTGGTGATCTCCGGCGCCGCACTGGGCACCCCCGGCACGGCGAAGGTGTTCGACGACGCCAACCTGGCGCGCCTGCTGCATGGCGAGCAGTTCATCGACGTGATCCCGGCCCACTTCCGTCAGCAGATCCTCGACCTCCACATCACCCGATTGGTAAAGAGCGACGAAGGCGGCCACTTCGAGGCGATCAGCAGCCAGGCCGACGTGGTGAAACTCGCCGCCCGACCCGGTGCATTCGACCTCGGCGCGGAGTTCGGGGTCGACGGCGACCGCCTCGCCGCACTTGGCGGTACCACGCGCCTGGCCATGGCCGCCGGCATCGACGCGCTGCGCGACGCCGGCATCCCGCTCGTGATGCGCTACAAGACCACGCACCTCGGCACCCAGCTGCCGGAGCGGTGGGGATTGCCCGACGAACTACGCGACAGCACCGGCGTGATCTTCGGGTCGGCATTCCCCGGCCTCGACGAGTTCGCCAGCGAGATGGAAGCGTTCGCCGAGGACCGGTCCCGCCGATCCCGACTCGCCGATCTCGAGGCGGTGCGTGAACGCGTCAGCGATCCGACCGGCCTCGCCGAACTCGATCGACGCATCGATGATCTTCGCCGCGAGATCACGTCGGCACCATATGAGTTCGACCGTCGGTTCCTGTTCCGCGTGCTGTCGATGGGTCATTCGCAGTTCGCCGATCTGATCGGCGCGCGGGGCCCCAACACGCAGGTCAACGCGGCCTGTGCCAGCACCACCCAGGCGATCGCCTTGGCCGAGGACTGGATTCGCGAGGGCCGCTGCGAGCGCGTGGTCATCGTGGCCGCCGACGACGTCACCAGCGATCAGCTGTTGGGTTGGATGGGTGCCGGTTTCCTCGCCACCGGAGCGGCCGCCACCGATGACGATGTCACCCAGGCCGCGCTGCCGTTCGACCGCCGCCGCCACGGGATGATCCTCGGCATGGGCGCTGCGGCGCTCGTCGTGGAGAGCGCTGCCTCCACCCGCGACCGCGGGCTGCAGCCGATCTGCGAGGTCCTGTCGTCGGTGTCAGCGAACAGCGCGTTCCACGGCACCCGGCTCGACGTGGATCACATCGGCCAGGTCATGGAACAGCTCGTCCAGCATGCCGAGTTGCGCACCGGCATCAATCGTCACGAGATCGCCCCGGCAACCGTGTTCGTGTCGCACGAGACGTACACCCCGGCGCGCGGCGGCAGCGCGTCGGCGGAGATCTTCGCCCTGCGCAAGGTGTTCGGGGCGAGTGCCGACCGCCTCGTCATCGCCAACACCAAGGGCTTCACCGGCCACCCGATGGGCGTCGGGCTGGAGGATGTCGTTGCGGTGAAGGTCCTCGAGACGGGGATCGTGCCGCCGGTCGCGAACCTGAAGGAACCGGACCCCGATCTGGGCAACCTCAACCTGTCCAAGGGCGGGAGCTACCCGGTGAAGTTCGCTCTGCGGTTGGCCGCCGGTTTCGGCTCGCAGATCGCCATGGTGCTGCTGCGGTGGACACCCGTCGCCGACGGGCGTCATCGTCGTCCCGACGAGCTCGGCTTCGGGTACCGCGTCGTCGACGCGGCCCGGTTCACGCAGTGGCTGGAGCGCATCAGCGGTGACCCGGCACCGGAGCTCGAAGTGGTGCAGCGCCGGCTGCGCCTGGTCGACCGCGGCCCGCGTCGAATTGCTCCGATCGTGGCCGCCGCACCCGCGACCGCTCAAATGAAGCCGTCCACGCTCGTCACCGTGATCGGGGAACCGAAGCAGGTACCCGTGCCTGCTCCGTTCGCCACCCCCGTGCCGACGGCGGTGTTCGCCACGGCCGCCGCCCCGGCGGCCCCGGCACCGATCGCGGCCGACCCGCTTGACGAGGTCCAGGCCAGGATCGTTGCGTTGGTCGCCGAGCAGACCGGGTATCCGCCGGAGATGCTCGCCCTCGATCTCGATCTCGAAGCGGATCTGGGTATCGATACGGTGAAGCAGGCTGAGCTGTTCGCCACCGTCCGCGCCGCCTACAACATCGAACGCGACGAGAAGCTCAAGCTCCGTGACTATCCGACGCTCCAGCATGTGTTGGGCTTCGTCCGCGACCGCGCCCCCCAGTTCGCCACCACCGCACCTGCTGCCACGCCTGCGGCTGCCACCCCGGCCGTGGCCCCTGCGGCCTCCGCGTCACCGGCCACTGCGGCCAGT
>JANOHI010000442.1:0-26182 GCA_031406385.1 Acidimicrobiia bacterium | reverse complement strand
GGGAGGACCTCTGTCGGCTTGAGCCGGCGCGGGACGGGCTCGGCCAGTGGCCGAGCCCGCCATACGATCACCTCTACTTCTCCGCTTTCCGCCAGCAGCACTCGCCGTCGTCGCAACGCTCGCAACCGTCATCGGGTTCGTGATCACGGCCCGCGGGTTCGATCGTCGCCGGGGTGGCGCCGCGCTCATGCCGGCGGCGTTCGCAGCGATCGTGGGCATGCATCTCGTCCTCGCCGCGGAGTGGTTTCGTCTTCGACGTCCGAGCGGACTTCGCTACGCGCCGATTGCCCTCCTGGTGCTCGGCGGACTGGTCTACGACAACATCGTCCTTGGATTGGGCGGACTCCTCGGCCGGGGAGACCTTCTCCGGTCGCTCAGTGTTCCGCGCTACTGGATCCACGCAATCGGTACACCGCTGCTGATTCTGCTCGTCCTCGAGATCGGCGAGCGCTGTGGGCTCTCATGGGCGAAGCGACGCCGTGGTGCCTGGGTCACGCTTGCCTTTGTGCTCATCGGCTTCGGGCTCGGGCACGACGGCTTCGGCCAGAAGCTCCAATTCACCACCGATGGCGCCACGGCCCGCTACGCCAATGATGCCGTGACCGGACCGCCGACAAGCGCGATCGCGGTGATCATCGTCTTTCTCGCAGTCGCGGTGATGATCTGGCAACGCGGGTACTCGTCGATGATGGCGGTCTGCTCACTGATCATGCTGGTCGGTGCCGCGGTGGGCGCCACGTTCCCACTTGTCGGCAACCTCGCCGAGTGCTTCTTTGTGTTGGCCCTACTCGCCGGCATGCAGGCGGCGGCCGGATTGCGTCCCATCCGGCGCTCCGGTCTGCCGAACAAGGCGAGTCCGTCGGTGCGCGCTGTCGACATCGCCGGTCTCTCCATCCCGTGGACCACCACCAGCATTGCGCTCTTGGTGACGGCGATCGGATCGGTCTACGCAACGGCGAACGTCACGCTCCAACACGGTTCCGCCGGAACGGTCCTGGCGTTCGGCGGCCTGAGCGCGCTGACCCTGGGAGCGTCGTACCTGCTCTCGACCGCAGCGCCCCCTGGTTCTCGTTCGGCGTCGATGGCCGTGCTCGGACTCGTGCTGTTTGCCATTGATGCGTTACTGCTGCTCCCCGGCAACATCATCGGCGATGTCGGGTGGCTCGAAGGACTCCATTCCCTGCGCTGCGGCCTCGCGCCGTTCGCCGTGGCGCTACTGGTGCCGCTCGTCGGCTCGGTAAGCGCGGCGACCTTCGGTACCCCGAACCACGAACGCATCGCCCGAGTTGCCGGCGGGGTGGTTCTGGTCACGGGCTTCGCCGTGTGCGTCGTATCGACGTCGAGGTGGACCTCGTCGGGATATGCCACGCGTTACGCCGCCGATGGATTCGCGACACCGGGTCTTCTGGGGATCGCCGTCGTTGCTCTCGTCCTGATTCGTACGGGTCGCGCCATCTCTTCGAAGACCGGGAAGCTCTCGCCGACGGTGTTCGCCACGCTTGCGCTGATTGCCTGCTGGGGGGGCCAGTTCAACCCCCTCGTGCTTGCGCTCGCTCCGCTGGCGCTGGCCGGTTCTCTGGTCACCGCGTCAATGGCATCGACCGACATCGCCCGAACGGTGCAAAACCAACGGGGTCTGCGACGTCGCCCGACACGAGTCGCCGCGCGAGCGGTCCGCCGGGCATCATGAAGCGACCACGTTCTGCCCGGGTCGCCGTTGCCGTTGGTGTGCTGTCGATGCTGCTCGGCGGCTGCCTGGAGGACCGCTCGTTCCACGAGAACGACGTGTTCCGTTTCACCGAACCGCTGGAGGGCGACTTCGCCTCAGCGCCCCTTCTGGTGCGATGGGAGGGCAAGCCGAAGGACACCACGCAGTGGGCTCTGTTCCTCGACCGCGCACCGATCAAGCCAGGAACCTCGATCGACGATCTTGAAGTGCAGGAACGTCAAAACCTCTGGATCACCAAAGACCAGAACCTCACCATCGACTTCGTTCCTCCGCGCTCCACGTCCGTCGCTTCGCGTCGCGACCGCCATCTCCTCGTCGTGATCCCGCTCGACGCCGACGGTGAACGCATCGGGGAGCACACGGCGTCCGTGGAGCTCACGGTGATCCAAGGATGAGTGCCGTGACGGTCAGGGCGAAGGTTGGGAGGGGTCATTCGGGGACTGTGCCGCTCTGGGCTCTCGTCGCCTTGGCGCTCCCGGTGTGGATCTCGATCTCGCTCGTGAGCGTCCTCACGCGAGATCTGGGGGTGACCCTCGGGGCAGGCGAATCCGGGGCGTCGAACGCCTCGGTGCTCCGCCTGCTCCTGTCGGCTGCCGTGGCGATACCGATCGCCCTGATCGCCGGGCGGCGCACCCGGTGGACAGCACTTGCGGTGACCGCCGCCGCATGGGCGATCACGTCCATGGCGTCTGTGGCGATCGTCCCGGAATCGGCTGGGTTCACGATGGCCTGGTCCCTTGCGGGGGTGGCCGACGCGATCGGCTTCGTCGCCATCGGGCTGCTCGTCGGAGTATCGGACCAGACGCCTCGTCAGGCATCGACGGTTCACCTCATCGTGGCGCTCTGGTTCGCTTCGGTGGCGTTCGGTTCCATCGTTTCGGGAATCGGCGGCCCGTGGCTCTCCCTCAACTGGCGCGGCGTTCTCGTCGCCATGATCGGGCTTGCGCTGCCCGGTGCGCTCGCGGCGGCAACGACGCGCCTCGACGTCGACGCCCGGATCCTCGAACGGGCGCGGAGAACACCGGCGCTCACCCTGGGCGAGTTGTGCGGCGCCACCGTTTCGAGTGCTGGTCGACGTCGGGGCCTGCTGTCCATCGGATGGTTCGGATCGGTGGTGTTCACGTGGCTGTCGTTCGGCCCCTCACTCCTCCGCTTGCGCTGGGGCTTGTCGACAACCGGCGCGGCGCTAGTCATGGCGGCGTCCATGGCTGCTGCCGCGTCCGCAACGCTCGGCGGTGCGGTGGCCAGAGCATCCGGCGTGGCCCGGTTCGCTGCGCTGATCGGTCCATCGCTGTTCGTCGGCGGGCTCGCCCTGCCGGGTCCCAAGCCGGCGTTCGTGGCGCTGCTCATCGGTGCGTTTGCCGGCGTCGGTCTTGGTTTCGCAGGCGCGTTCACCGATGTGGTGGCGGCTGCCGACGAAGAGACGCGGCCCATGGCAACTGCTCTCGGGTACCTCGCGTTCGCTGTGGGCGGCGCCGCTGGTGTGCTCCTCGCGTCCACCGTGGACCGAAGGTTCGGCACCGCCGTGGGCCTCGTCGTGTGCTGCGTTCCGGCGTTGTTCGCGGCACTCGTGAGCATCGCCGTGCCGGCTCCGGTAGATGCGGCAGCCTCACCGACTTTGCCCGTCGATGATCATGAAACGCTGCACCACACCGATGGCGATTGCCCGCTGCTCGAGCTCAAGGACATCAACGTGTTCTACGGCGGGGTCCAGGTGCTCTTCGGGGTCAACCTGACAATCCACCACGATGAGATCGTTGCGCTCCTCGGTACGAACGGTGCCGGGAAATCGACGGCGCTCAAGGTGATTGCCGGACAGACTGCTCCGCGCTCGGGCACGGTGCTCCTCGAAGGAACCAACATCACCTCGCTCTCGGCGGAGCGGCGTGTCCCGCTTGGTCTCTCGCAGATCCCCGGTGGGCGGGCGGTGTTCGGTTCTCTGACTGTGGTCGAGAACCTTGAACTGTTCGCAGCAAGCCTCGGAAGCGACCGCGCTGCGGTGAAGCGTGGGATCGAGCGCACCTTCGCAACGTTCCCCCGTCTCGAAGCGCACCGGAACCGTCACGCCGAGACCCTCTCGGGCGGTGAGCAGCAGATGCTCGCGCTCGGAAAAGCGCTGCTGCTCGAGCCCAGATTGCTGTGCATCGACGAGTTGTCCCTAGGTCTCGCACCCGCAGTTGTCGCCGATCTTCTCGACCTCGTTCGGATCATTCACGCCAACGGCACGACCATCGTGATCGTCGAACAGTCCGTGAACGTCGCTCTGTCGGTCGCCCAACGAGCGATCTTCATGGAGAAGGGCGAGGTCCGCTTCGACGGCGACGCCAGCGAACTACGCGACAGGTCCGACCTGCTGCGTTCGGTTTTCTTGCACGGCGCAGCGAACTGAAGGACCACTGCCGTCCAACCGCTGCGTTTCGACCCTCAGTGGGCTCCGCTCGACTCGAGGATGTGAATGCCACAGGCCGAGGCAAGCCCGATCACGTGGGCCAGGCCAATACGTGCGCCTTCGATCTGACGGTCGCCGGCTTCGTTGCGCAAGTGGTGGCAGACCTCCCACACGTTGGCGATACCGGTTGCGGCGATTGGATGTCCCTTGGACTGGAGGCCACCCGAGACGTTGACGGGGAGCTTGCCGGTGCGAAATGGCGCACCGGATTCGAAGAAGTCGACGGCACCGCCCTCATCGCACAACCCGAGGTTGTCGTAGTGGACGAGCTCGGCGGTGGCGAAGCAGTCGTGGAGCTCGACGAGGTCGAGGTCCTCCGGTCCAACGCCGGCCTGTTCGTATGCTCGCGCCGCAGCGAGCTTGGTGAGCGTGTTGACATCGGGCAGCACCTGGCACGCCTCCTGCCAGGGGTCACTGGTGAGGATCGATGCGCGCACCTTGACGGCGCGTCGACGCTGCTCGTCGGAGAGCGTCTTGAGCTTCTCGCCGCTGACCAGCACTGCGGCGGCGGCGCCGTCGCAGTTCGCCGAACACATCGAGCGGGTGTTGGGATAGGCGATCATCACGTCGCTCATGATCTGATCAAGGCTCATGGCCTTGGTGTAGGCCGCGAGCGGGTTGAGCGTCGAGTGCCCGTGGTTCTTCTCGCTGATACGGGCGAAGAGCTCGAACGACGCGCCGCCATACTTGTGCCCGTATTCCATGCCCACCTGGGCGAACGTGCCCGGCATCGCGTCGGTTCCGATACGGCCGTCGATCGGG
Source organism: Acidimicrobiia bacterium (assembly GCA_031406385.1). GTDB lineage: Bacteria > Actinomycetota > Acidimicrobiia > Acidimicrobiales > JANYDT01 > JANLQX01. The sequence goes on along the minus strand of JANOHI010000442.1, from coordinate 21,242 downwards.
GCAATTGCGCCGTAGCGGCCCTCCGGGGTCCATTCATTCTTGTCCTTCTTGGTGACCCCACCGGCGCCGAGCAGGCCCGCGCCTGCGAGCTTCTCGACACCGACCGCGAGACCCATGTCGGACTCGCCGGCCTTGATGCTCATGATGACGGTGCGCAGCGCTGTGGCCCCCGTGGCGCAGGCGTTCGAGACGTTGTAGACGGGAATGCCGGTCTGACCGATCTGCTTCTGGATGGCCTGGCCGATCGCGCCACGGCCCATGAGGTTTCCGGCGGCGAGGATCTGCATGTCCGCCATCGTGACCCCACCGTCGGCGAGCGCGGCCATGGCCGCCTCTGCGGCGAGGTCAACGATGTCTTTGTCCGGGTGCTTCCCGAATTTTGTCATCTTGATTCCGAGGATGTAGACGTCGTCTGCGGCCATGATGTGGTTCCTTTGTCAGTCGCTTGCGTGGAGTGCGTGTAGGTGGCGGGTGCTGTTTGAGGCGATCAGACCGGTTCGAAACCGAACCCGATGCCCTCGGCACCGTTGTCGTCGGTTCCGAGCGATGTGGTGGTGAGGCGAACGCGCATGCCCAGCTTCACATGCTCGGGGTCGGCCGCGATCTTCACGATGTTGCCCCTGACACTGGTTGCACCGCACTTCACGACACCGGCAACGAAGGGCACCGGAACACCGGGAGCGGCGTACGTGACAATGGTGAACGAGACCAGTTCGCCCTCGGTCGGGAGGTCAACGGATCGGAACTCGGTGGCGAAGCACGATGCGCAAGCATTGCGTCGATCGAAGTAACGCGCGCCACAGGACGTGCATTCGTTCGCTACGAGGTGCGGAGTCGGCTCCAACCTCAGGTAGCTGACCAGCGGGATGCGTGCGGCGGTTTCGGTACTCACAGGTGTCACGTTACCGATCGGCGTGCACGCATTCCCATTTCCGCAGTCGGACAACCCATCTCCGAGCCACCGGCTCGGCATGGCGAAGCCCGCGTGACGTAACGTCCGGGATCGGTCCGAGGCGTTGCATCGGGCACCGTGAACGAGGAGACGGCCATGGACACGTTGCGTTGGATCGATGACAACAGCTATGACACGAGATACGGGTTCTGGAGTCGCGCCAATGTCGGCGAGGTGCTGCCTGATCCCCCGAGCCCGCTCGGGTGGGACCTCGTGTTCGAAGGTGGCACTCTTCTCGGCTGGCGGGATTGCATGGTGAAGCGCCTCGGCATCGGCGATGACGAAGTGCATCAGACACGGCCGGAGGTGATGGGCGTCTTCGGCGGCTATGCCTATCTCGGCATCACGATGCTTCGCGTGTGGGCCGAACGCACGCCCGGGTTCACGGCCGACGCGCTCGACGCCGCGTACTTCGCCGGCCATCCCGGGATCCCGCCGTACGTTGCCGAGCCCTGGCACGAGAACGCCGCCACCACGGCCGTGATGACCAACTGGCTGGGCTGGGTCATGGGCGACCGAAACCAGCACGAGCTCGAGGCTGATCGCCTGGCGGCGCGGGCCGTGCGCGCCGCGCGGCCGGACCTTTCCTCGGCGTCCGATGCCGAGCTTTTGGATCGTGCCCGGACCCTGAGGCCGATGCTCCGTGATCTGTTCAGCCAGCACATCAACCAGTCGGGTGCCGCGTCCATCGGGCCTGGTGTCATCGGCGCGGTGTGTGCCGCAATCGGCGATCCGACCGCGACGATGCGTTTGCTTGGTGGCGTCGGCGGGGTCGACTCGGCGGCGCCGTCGTCGGCGATGTGGGAGCTCTCCCGTACCGTGCGGGCGAGCGAATCGCTGGGGGCCGCCTTCGACGCCGGTGTCGACGGGCTCACCGAACGCCTGCGGGCCGACGCCTCGACGACGACCGCAGCGTTCCTCGCCTCACTCGACCATTTCCTGGCCGAATTCGGCTCCCGGGGTCCGAACGAGTGGGACATCCATTCCCACACGTGGGAAACGAAACCCGATCTCGTGCTCGCCGCCGTGGACCGGATGCGCTTTGCGGAAGACGCGGCAGCGCCGCACCTCCACCAGGCGGCGGCCGAAGCGGACCGGTTGCGGCTCGGCGCGGAGATCGTCGAGAAGCTCGCCGGTGATCCGGAGACCCAGGGCCAGTTCAACGCTGCGCTCGCGTCGGCCGTTACCTTCCTCGCCGGACGCGAACGATCGAAGACGAACATCATCCGGGTCCTGCACGAGGTGAGGATGTGCGCCTGGGAAATCGGTCGTCGAGCCGCCGGGCGGGGCGAGCTGCGCGAACCCCGTGACATCTGCCTGTTCTTTGCCGACGAAGTGGAGGCGATCATCAACGGAACATCGGCCGACACGAGGGCCACGGCCGAGGCCCGGCAGGCCCACCTCGACTGGCTCGGCGCGCTCGAGCCGCCCTTTATCGTGAACGCCGCGCCGCCATCGAATACGCAATGGCCCAAGCGCGGGGAGAACCGGGCGCCCACCGGCGCCGTCGGTGACGTGCTGGTCGGACTCGCCGGCTGCTCCGGGGTCGTCACCGGTCGGGCCCGGGTCATCCTCGACCCCTCCGACCCCGGGGCACTCGAGCTCGGCGACATCCTGGTCGCCCCCATGACCGATCCGGCCTGGACACCGTTGTTCGTCGCGGCCGGAGGTGTTGTTGTCGACGTCGGTGCGCCGCTCAGCCACGCGATCATCGTGAGTCGCGAACTCGGCATTCCCTGTGTGGTCTCGGTCAATGGAGCCACGGAGCGAATCCCGGATGGCGCTCTGGTCGAAGTCGACGGAAGCAACGGAACCGTAACGATCCTCGAGCTGCCGTAGCGGTCCAACGCTGCTCGGTGACCCGGGAGTCTCCCGGCTACGGAGCGCGCAGGTGCAGCAGGAGCATCGACTCGGCATCGATGATCGGGGGTTGCAGGCCAACCGTTCGCAGGATGCGTCCGCGAACCGTGATGCCCTCCGTGAACCACGCCGGTTGGTGGGGGAACGGATGTGAGGGCTCAACGACGAGGGGGAGAACTTCGACTCGGTAGAGGAGATCGTCATCGAGACCGGCGAACTGCAGTGGCTCGACGACCAGGGAAGCCGGTGTTTCGACGAGTGCGTAGGAGAACAGCGCTTCCCGCAGGTTCGCCTGCACGACCCCGTGGGCGAGGACCGCAGGGTTTGGGTGGTCGAGGCGCAACGCTGTGCCGGCGTGCAGAATCGGCCGGAACTGCTTGTGCAGGGCGATCACCAGCGCCAGCGCATCGAGCTGATCTGGGGATGCGTTGAGCACGTTCCATTCGATGCCGAGGTGCCCGAAGAAGGCCGTGCCGGCGCGAAACGCCAGCGAGTGACGGCGTCGGGTCGTGTGGGACACCGGCCCGCCGATATGGGCACCCATGTATTCGGGGGGAAACACGTGACTGAACCCTCGCTGGATACGTTGGCGATCGAGTGGATCATTGCAGTCGCTCGTCCACGCTCTGCTGGTGCGACGAAGGATGCCGAAGTCGATACGCCCACCACCCGACGCACAGGTCTCGAACTCGACGCCCGGATGCGCTGCGCGCAGATCATCGAGCAACCCGTAGACCGCGGTGGTCTGCGCGTGGACCGCCGCCCGCCCGTCGGATGAACCGTGAACGATCGAGCGGTTGTGGTCCCACTTGACGTAGGCGATCGGGTACTCCGTGAGCAGGGAACTGATCTTGTCGAAGAGGTAGGCGCGTACCTCCGGTCGGGCCACGTTCAGGACGAGTTGGTGACGGCCGAGCACCGGTTCGTAGCGGAGGTCGGTGAGCACCCAGTCGGGATGGGTGCGGTACAGATCGGAGTTCGGGTTGACCATCTCCGGTTCGAACCACAGACCGAACTCCATGCCGAGACCGACCACGTGGTCGACGATCGGCCAGAGCCCGTCGGGCCATACCGACACATCGACCCACCAATCGCCGAGGCCTGCCCGATCATCCCGCCGGCCGTGGAACCATCCGTCGTCGACGACGAATCGCTCCACGCCGAGCTTGGCGGACCGATCGGCCAGCTCGAGCAGGGTGGTGAGCTCGTGGTCGAAGTAGACGGCTTCCCAGATGTTCAGCGTGACCGGCCGGGGTCGTGTCGGAGCGCTCGCGTCGTTGCGGAGTTCGCGGTGAAAGCACCGGCTTGTGCCGTTGGAGCCGTTCGACGAATGGGCAAGGGCGACCCACGGCGTCGAATAGCTCTGGCCCTGGCTCAGCAAGACCTCACCGGGTAGGAGCAGCTCTTCGATCTGCATGCACCGACGTCCATCGGGCAAGGCCTGCATCGACATCGACGCATTGCCGCTCCATTCCAGATGTGCCGCCCAGACTTCACCGGTGTTCTCGGTGAACGAGCGGGTTCCGACGAACGCAATCGGGGGACGATCGTGCGAGGTGCGTCCGGAGCGGTTCTCGACGAGAAGCGTTCCGGTCCCAAGGAGTGCTCTTTGGGGTAGGAACTCATTCGTCCAGCGACCGGCGAAGGTGAGGGTGTCTTGCGCCCGAGCGGGAAGTGGCACGGTGATCCGGAGCGCGTTCAGCTGGTAGTCGGCTGCGCCATCATTAGTAAGTGTGCTTTTGATGCGCACGATACCGGAGTCGCGCATCTGCATGGTCGTGCTGAGTGCGAGACCGGCATGCGGATCGGTGCTCGCAAAGGTGATCGAATCCTCCTCGGAGGTGACCGTCACCGGTCCGAACCGTGGCGCCCAATCGCGGCCGTCGGAGCGGTGTCCTTCGATCCCCGGTCGGCCAAGGTAACCCGAACCGGCCTCGGGGACGATCGACATCGGTGCAATCGCATCGAGTCCGCCGTTCGGAACCGGTGACTCGAGAGCACCGGCAATACCTACGGGGTCATTGCCGATCTCGGCCCCCCAGTGGAGGATCGTCGGTCCACCGGTAGACGTTTCGATGACGACGCAGACATCACCATCGACGGAACGCAGGACGTGGACCGAGGGCAGGGACACATCGGACGTCGTCGTTTTCACGGCAAGAACGGTAGCGGTCGTTCTCTCGTCCGACGCGTCGATGCCCCCGCCATGACGTGACGGGGGCATCGATGCCGAGAGACACCCGAAGGGCGCGGGTGCGTGGGTCGTTCAGGACGCCAGGAGATCCTCTTGGGCGACGTGACCGATGACGGTGAAACTGGTCCAGCTGAAGCGCGCCCCGACCCGGGCTCTGACCGCTGCGACGTCGTCGCTGGACAACTGCGCCTTGGCGTCTCGTACCCGGAAGCGACACGCACGCACGGTGAACGGATCGAACAGCGAGCCGTAGGTCGTCGGGTAGACGACCGTGCCTCCCACGACGACCCGGGCCAGGTATACGGGCGAACCGTTCACCAGTGTGGCGAGGATTCTGGCGAAGGACGTCGGTTCGACATCGCTCTCGATCTTGAGCTCGAACTCCTGCACAGCATCTGTGCTCATTGGCCCTGTCCCTTCGTGAATCCGGCCTCGCTCTGCTTCTGGTTGCTGCTCATTGGCCCTGTCCCTTCGTGAATCCGGCCTCGCCATCGAAGGTGTACAACCCCTCCGTCTTGATCACGTCATGGCCCGCCGCAACAACGCGGCCGAGCAGGGCAACCATGTCTTCGGCCGTGATCGACGCTCCGTCGACGCCGAGGAAACGGCAACGCCAGTTGTCGACGAGCAGGGTCTCCGGGATCCCGTCCGGCCACACCTTCTGGCCACGATTGGAGAGCATGTCGAGTTTGAAGGGGCCGACCAGGGGAAGCAGTTCCGCCGCCAGTGCGTCGGGGCTCTGACCGCGGTGGTGGAGGAACACGTCGACGCCAACGCGGACCTTGGTTTGCGGGGCCTTGCTCGTCACCTTGATCTCCATGATCGGCGACGCTCCGTAGGCGGCCTTCTTGAGCTGGACGGGCTCCTCGCCCATCCGCTCGATCACGGCACTCGCAAACTCCTTGGTCCCGACCTTCTCGGTGCTGACCTTCGGGTCGAAGATGTCATAGGTGTGCTTACCATCTTCCATGGTCTTGAGCCACGCGTTGTGCATCCGCGATGCGGCCTGCCCCTGTCCGATGTGGACCAGCATCTGCACGGCGCCGAGGATGAGCCCGGAAGGGTTCGCCACGTTCTGGCCGGCGCGACGCGGTGCCGACCCGTGGATCGCCTCGAACATCGCGCAGTGGGTGCCGATGTTCGCCGAACCGGCGAGGCCGACCGAGCCGGCGATCTGCGCGGCGACGTCGGAGAGGATGTCGCCGTAGAGGTTCGGCAGCACGATCACGTCGAAGACCTCGGGGGTGTCGGCCATCTTGGCGGCCCCGATGTCGACGATCCAGTGCTCGTTCTCGATATCGGGGTACTCCGCGGCAACCTCATCGAACACCTGGTGGAAGAGACCGTCGGTCATCTTCATGATGTTGTCCTTGGTGAATGCAGTGACCTTCTTGCGCCCGTAGGCGGTTGCGTATTCGAAGGCGTAGCGGGCGATGCGCTCGCAGCCCGGACGGGTGATGAGCTTGAGGCACTGGAACACCTCGTCGGTCTGACGGTGCTCGATGCCGGCGTAGAGGTCTTCCTCGTTCTCCCGCACGATCACCACGTCCATCACGGGGTGCTTCGTCCGGACGAACGGTGCATACGAGGGGCATGGCCGCACGTTGGCGTAGAGGCCGAGGGTCTTGCGCACCGTCACGTTCAGGCTCTTGAAGCCGCCCCCCTGCGGGGTGGTGATCGGCGCCTTGAGGAAGACCTTCGTCCGTCGCAGTGAGTCGATCGACTCGGTGGTGATTCCCGCTGAGCTGGCTCCGCTGGCGTAGACCGCCTCGCCGATGGTGATCTCGTCTATGTCGATGTCGGCGCCCGCGGCATCGAGGATGCGAAGCGTGGCATCCATGATCTCGGGGCCGATGCCGTCGCCGTGGGCGACGGTGATGGGGGTGCTCATGACTGCTCCATATCCATAGGCTGAACTTCGATGCCGGTAACATAATACCGGAATTAAACTTCTGTCAAGCCCCTTCTGGTGGAGTGCCCGGGCGGATCACTCAATGGCGATGATCGTGGCTGCCGCCGCCGTTGCGTTGGTGGTTTCGTCGATCAGGATCAGGTGGCCCGTTGAACGACTGCGTGACGCCGTGTCGGCGACGAGGGCCTCATCGAGTCGCAGCGTCAGACGCCCGAGGTCATTGAGTGCAAGCGACGGTGTGCTCGTCGGCTGAAGCGTCGAGGGATCGAGTCGGAACTGGATTGATGTGATGGTCGCTCCGACGTGGCGGGCAAGGTGCTTCACGACCATGTGCCGCCCGACCACCGCCGCCTCATCGGTCATCCAGCAGACGTCGACTTCGAGGTCCCTCCCTACGATCGGGGAAACGGTTGCGCTGCCGACGACCAGCATGTCGCCACGGCCGACATCGACGTGGTCATCGAGCTCGATGGCGATTGCATCGCCGGGTGAGGCATGATCGGCTGCCGTTCCGGCAACGGTAAGTGAACGTACAGTACTGCGCAATCCGGCGGGAAGAACCACGACCTCATCACCGGCTTTGATCGGTCCACCAGTCAGCCGCCCGGCGTACGCCCGGTAGTCGCTCCCGGCACGAATCGTCCATTGCACGGCGAGTCGAGCGCCCACGTGCACGTCGGACTCGTCTATCTCGATCGACTCCAAGAGATCGAGAATCGTGGCGCCGCCAAACCATGGAGTGTTCGTCGACCGATCGACCACGTTGTCGCCCTGGAGCGCAGAAACAGGAACCGGGTGGAGCGCGACATCGGCGCGCAGCTCTCGAAGGAGGGCCTCCACTTCGTTCACGACTGCCGCGTACACATCCACGCGCCATTCGGTGAGGTCCATCTTGTTCACCGCAAGCACGATGTGCCTGACACCGAGCAACGCGGCGATTCCGAGATGTCGGCGTGTTTGTTCGACCACGCCGTGTCGGGCATCGACGAGCACCAGGGACACATCCGAGACCGACGCTCCGGTCACCATGTTGCGGGTGTACTGGGCATGCCCGGGGGTGTCGGCGAGAACGAAGCTGCGCTTCGGAGTTGCGAAGTAGCGATACGCAACGTCGATCGTGATGCCCTGTTCGCGTTCGGCACGGAGGCCATCGGTGAGCAGCGCAAGGTTCACCTCTTGATCGCCATAGCGGCGGCTCGCCTTGATGACGGCATCGAGCTGGTCCTCGAAGATCGTCTTGGTGTCGTGGAGCAGGCGACCGATGAGGGTGGACTTTCCGTCATCGACCGACCCGGCCGTGGCGATCCGAAGCTGACGTGTGGTGCTGCGTGTGGCGGACATCAGAAGTATCCCTCTCGTTTGCGGTCTTCCATGGCGGCATCGGAGATGCCGTCGTCGGCACGCGTTGCGCCGCGCTCAGTGATTCGGGCCGAGGCCGTTTCGGTGATCACGTCGTCGACCGTGGCCGCATGGGATCGCACCGCTCCCGTGCAGCTCTGATCGCCAACCGTCCGGTACCGAACGGTTTCTTCCCATGCTGTCTCGTGCGCTTCGAGAACGACCGGTCCACCAACTGCGAGAAGCATCCGGGACCGCTCCACCACGACGCGACGATGCGAGAAGTAAATGCTCGGCAGCGGAATCCCCTCTTGGCCGATGTAGGACCAGATGTCGAGCTCGGTCCAGTTGCTCAACGGGAAGGCACGAAGATGCTCGCCCGGTCGTATGCGCGCGTTCAACATGTTCCAGGGCTCCGGTCGCTGTTGGCGAGGCTCCCAGCGGCCGAGTGTGTCTCGGAACGAGAGCATCCGCTCCTTCGCACGAGCTTTGTCCTCGTCCCGGCGCCCGCCGCCGAAGGCTGCGTCGAATCCGTGCGTGGCGATGGCGTCGAGCAGCGTGACGGACTGGAGGCGATTGCGGCTTCCCGTCGGCCCCGGGTCGGAGACCCGACCACGCCGAATCGACTCCTCGACGCTGGCGACGAGCAATTCGAGGCGGTACTGGGCGACGAATTCGTCGCGGTACGAGAGCACCTCCTCGAAGTTGTGGCCGGTGTCGACGTGCATCACGGGAAACGGCAGGCGACCGGGGCTGAAGGCCTTCAGAGCGAGGTGCAGGAGGACGGCGGAGTCCTTTCCGCCAGAGAACAGGAGCACCGGTGCCCGGGTCTCAGCAGCAACCTCGCGGATGATGGTGATCGCCTCGCTCTCCAACTCGGCCAGCACCCTGCTGCCCTCCGACCGGACCGAACCGACCGAGCCGACCACCGCGACCGTGCTCATGCGTGCAACCCGCATTCGGTCTTTTCCTGCCCCGACCACCGACCCGCTCGTTTGTCCTCGCCGGGCGCGACCGGTCGGGTGCACGGCCAGCAGCCGATCGAGGGAAAGCCCCGCTCGGAGAGGGGATTTGCCGGTAGATCGTGGAGCTGGGCGTAGAGCGCCATGTCGTCGTCGGAAAGGGTTGCGAGCGCGTTGATCTTGACGACGCCCCGGGTTTCGTCCCAGCTGATGATGGGAGCGTTCGCTCGGGTCGGACCATCGACGCGCCGTACTCCGGTGACCCACGCGGTCTTCGACTCCAGGATCCGCTGGAGCGGCTCCACCTTTCGGGCGTTGCAGCATGCTGCGGTGTCGGTCTGCCAGAGGTTGTCAGGCAACACCGACGACAACGGGTGTTCGACCCGAAACCGGAGGTCGAGTCGACGCGACAGCTCGTTCGCATACCAATGGGTTTCGGCGAAGAGATACTGCGTGTCGATCATCACGACGTCGGCCCCGGGTGCGCCTGTTGCCATGAGATGGGCAAGCACAGGGTCCTCGAAGCTCACGGTGGCCACGAGGCCGGCGCCGAAGCGTTCTGCCGCCCACCGAACGATATCGATCGGATGGCTTGATTCGAACGTCTGCGAGATCTCTTGGAGCTCGGATGTCGTCAGGGTGGTTGTGGTTGTCATGGTTCTCCGGCAGTGGAAAGCGGTAAGAAAGTGGACGGGATGACGGTCAGATGAGCCCGGCGAGGCGGAGCCCGCTGGTGCCGAGCACGAGGGCGAGAATGGGGCGGAGCACGAGTTCCGGCACCCGATGTGCGAGGCGGGCTCCGAGCCACGCGCCAGGCAGGGCACCGAAGAGCACCGGAACGATCAGCGATATACGGGCGTCGCCGAAGATCACGTGACCGAGCGCCGCCGATGCGACCAAGGGCACGGCCTGCATGAGATCGGTGCCGACCAGGGTCGAACCGGCGAGCTTCGGGTAGCACCACGAGAGCAGCACGAGCATGAGCGATCCCGAGCCCACCGACGTGAGACCGACGATGAATCCGCCGGCTGCGCCGATCGCAATGGTCGGCGCGATACGAAGCGATGGGGCCGTGAGCCCGTCAACGGAAGTTCGCGTCCTGCGGACCATGCGAACCACCATCAGCGCCGCGGCCAAGACCAGCACCGCCCCGATGATCGGTTCGACCCTGGTGCCGCTGTGCGGCCCGACAAGTCGGTTGATGGTCACCGACCCGGCGAAGGCCGCCGGAACCGAGCCTGCCGCAAGCCACCCGACGATGTCGCGGCGGACGCTCCCCTTGCGGCTGTGGGTCAGTGCCCCCACCGGCTTCATGAACAGCGAAACGACGAGGTCGCTGGAAACTGCCACTCGGGCGGGGAGCCCGAGGCCAATCACCAGCAGCGGGGTGAGAAGAGCGCCGCCTCCCATGCCGGTCATGCCGACCAGGACCCCGACACAGAGTCCGCCCGCCGCAATGGCGGGAGAACTGGCGGCAGCGAGGACGACGGACACGAGGGTCACTATAACCCGACTATTCCTATCGTCAAATAGGGATTACCAAGACTTCGTGTTCCGGATCAGGGGAGGGCCGGGTGTCAGAGCCCGTGAAGGTGGGCAGCGTCGTTGTAGCGGGCCAGACGCCAACGGCGAACGTCTTCGACCGCATTCGCATCTCCGTCGATGCCGACGGTGTCGACGGTGTCGACGGTGTCGACGGTGTTGTGCGAACCGGTCGTCGGCGGAACGTACGGACGGAACGAGCGCAATTCCCACTCGGTGAGCGACGCGTTCGTGGTCTCGAAATCGATCGGCGCCCGGGTGAACGGATCGAGTCCGAAGAAGTGGAACAGGCTGGCATCGACCACGCCACCGTGGGCCACGATGGCAATCGTCTGGCCGACGTGGGCGGCGGCCAGACGGTCGAGGGTCCGAGAGACCCGCGCCGCGAAGTGCACCCAGGTCTCGCCTCCCGGTGCGAATGCCACGGACGGGTCCCAGCCTTCCACCGCGCCGTAGAACGCGAAGTACTGGTCCCAGGTCATGCCCTCGGCTTCACCGGGGCGTACCTCTTCGACGTCCGCGTCGAAGACGTCCACACCTCGGCCGATCGAGGACGCGATGATCTCTGCGGTTTCGCGAGCACGGCGTATTGGTGATGCCACGATCACGTCCGGGGCAAAGCCTTCTGTGCGCAAACGATCTGCGAGTCGGTCGACCTGTAGTCGACCGAGGTCGGACAGGCCACGACATTGGGCCACGCCCTCGACTCGCCGTTCAACGTTGCAAAGCGCCTGGCCGTGGCGGATCAGGGTAAGCCGAGTGAGGCCCGGTGCATTCGGCGAGGTCATCGAAGTTGTTCGGGGTGCGACCGAATAGTCAGAGCGCTGATGATTCGTGTGCCTTCGCTACTGCCTGAAGGGTCGTGGTCACCGCGCTTACGATTCCGGTCACGTCGAGTCCGAGCTCGGAGAGGATCTGGTTCGGCTTCCCGTGCGGCAGGAATCGACGCGGAGTGCCGAGCACGACGACCGGCCCGATCGGCAACGTGTTGGCGAGTCGGTGCGACGTGATCGCCGCGGTGATCATCGAACCGATGCCGCCGTCGGCCATGCCGTCCTCGACGGTGACCACGACGTCGAAACCGGCGGCATCGGCGATCAACTTCGGATCGAGCGGCACGACGACACGCGGGTCCCACACAGTGACCTCGATGCCATGCTCAGCTCGAAGCAGCGACGCTGCTCCTTCCGCTGCTTCGACCAGACGGCCGACGCCGATGACGCACACCCTCGCGGTCGGGCCACCCTCGATCACGCGTCGTGCCTCGAGGCCCTCGCCGACCTGATCAGCGCTGACCTGACGTGCGACGCCCCGGGCGAACCGGACGCAGGTCGGGCCGTCGTTGATGTCGATGGCGGTCCTCAGCTGCACGGCCAGCTCCTGTGCCGACGACGGTGCAAACAACGTGAGGCCGGGGATCTTGGAGCACAGGACCATGTCGAGCACGCCGTGATGCGAGGCGCCGTCTTCGCCGGTGATCCCTGCCCGATCGAGCACGAAGGTGACGGGCAGACGGTGCAGACCAACATCGAGGTTGGCCTGGTCGAACGCTCGCGAGAAGAAGGTCGAGTACAGCGCGACAACGGGCTTCAGCCCGCCCAACGCCATCCCGGCAGCGAGAGTCACGGCGTGCTGCTCGGCGATGCCGACATCATGGAAGCGATCGGGAAACTCTGCCTGGAAAGGAAGTAACCCGGTCGGGCCGGGCATGGCTGCGGTGATCGCATGCAGATCCCGACGCCTCCGGCTGATCTCCATGAGCGCGCTGGTGAACTCGTTGGTCCAGGAACTCGCGGACTCCTTGGCCTTACCGGTCTTCGAGTCGAATCCGGCAGGGACATCGTGGAGGTTCTTTTCCTCGTCGTCCTCGGCGAAGCGGTATCCCTTGCCCTTCTGGGTGAGGCAGTGCACCACGATCGGGCCATCGAACTCGGCGGCGTCGCGGAGCACCGACTCGAGCATCGGCAGGTCATGGCCGTCGATCGGCCCGACGTAGCGCACGCCGAGGTTTTCAAAGAACGCCAGTGGCTCGTCGATCACCTCGCGAAGGGCGGACTTGACGCCCTTCACGGTCCGTCGGCTGATCTGGCCGACGAGTGGAAGGTTCTCGATGATCGTTTCCGACTTCTTCTTGCCGCGGGCGTAGCTCGGCTTCGTTCGGATACGGGTGACCGTGCGCGTCAACCCGGAGATCGTGGGTGCGTACGAACGGCCGTTGTCGTTGAGCACGATCAGCACTCGGGCGTTGGAATGGCCGAGGTTGTTCAGCGCCTCGTAGGCCATGCCGCCCGTCATGGAGCCGTCGCCGATGACCGCGACGACACGGCGGTCCGTCACGCCCTGGGCCTTGAGCGCCTCGGCCATGCCGTGTGCATAGGAGAGCACCGTCGATGCGTGCGAGTTCTCGATCCAGTCGTGCTCACTCTCGGCCCGGTTGGGGTAGCCGGACATCCCACCGGGCTGGCGAAGCGCCGCGAACTCGCTCCTGCGGCCGGTGACCAGCTTGTGGACGTAGGCCTGGTGCCCGGTGTCCCACAGGAGCAGGTCCTTCGGCGAGTCGAACACCCGATGGAGGGCAAAGGTCAGCTCGACGACACCCAGGTTGGACCCGAGGTGTCCACTGTGCTCGCTCACTGCGGCGACGATGAAGTCGCGCACCTCCCCTGCCAGCTCGTTGAGCTGAGGGTACGTGAACCGGCGAAGGTCGTGGGGGGCGGAAATGGCATCGAGAAGCACTGCCCATAACGCTACCCCCGTGGTCAGCGCTTTCCGTCGTCGTCAGGGGCGAAAAGCAGTGACGCCCGTCATGGGCGCCGGACGTGGACCCTCGTCAGCCAAACCGACGGGGCCGGACGAGCTTGAAGCCCATGGCGAGCTTGCGGGAGGTCGTGACACGCACACGCGAGGTGAACACGTCGAAGTCGGCTTCCTCGATTTTGTCGAGGATGCCGCTGTAGAGGTCGCGAGCCGCCTGGATGCACCGCTGGGAGGTTGGCGGCAGCATCGCGGTACCGAGGTCGGCGCTGGCATAGAGCTCACGGCAGCGGGCGATCTCGTATCGCATCAGGTCCTTCCACGGTCCGTCGGCGACGCGCCGGTGCGGGTCGGCGCCGAACTTCGCGAGGTCTTCCTGAGGGATGTAGACCCGCTCGCGGTCGAGGTCCTCGGCAACGTCTCGCAGGAAGTTCGTCAGCTGGAAGGCATCGCCCAGATCACGCGCATGAGGGGTGGCCTTGGCGAGGTCTCGTGGCTCGAGGATCGGCAGCATCATCTCGCCGATCACCGCAGCGGAGCCATCCATGTAGTGCTGCAGGTCGGCGTATGTGGCGTAGGTCTGGACGGTGAGGTCCATGGTCATCGAACGCAGGAACCGGCGGAAGCAGTCGACGTCGATGTCGAACGCCCGCACGGTGTGCACCACTGCCTTCAGCACCGGATGCTCGGACCTCCCGGCGTCGAGGTCGGAGAGGAACCGGTCGCCAAACGCGCCGAGCGCAGCCGCCCGGTCATCGGTGGACGCCGCCGAACCGAGGTCATCGACGATGTCGTCGGCGTAGCGGCAGAATCCGTAGAGCGCATGCACGTGGTGGCGCTTGACCCTCGGGAGGATGTTCGTCGACCAGTAGTACGTCGTCCCGCTGCGCTTGTTCAGCAGGCGGCAGACCTCGTAGCTCTCGTCGAGGGTGACCCATTCCGACACCCTGATCGGCAGCGCCGGCTCCGCCCCAGCCGCATTGAGCGACGCTCCACGGGAGCGGGTGGTCCACGGAAGATCCGGCAGCTTCATCGCCGACAGTCTGCCCCCCCGTGGCGGGATCGCGCTCAGCTCAGCTCAGCTCGGCCACCCGTTCTGCGGCGAGACGGCCCGACAGCAGCACCATCGGCACCCCAACGCCGGGAACCGTCGAAGAACCGACGAAGACCAGACCCGGAACTCGCTTGTCGGTGTTCTTGGCCCGGAACGGTCCTGTTTGGAAGAACCGGTGCGAAAGCGCGAATGGCGTGCCCATGGCCATGCCCTGACGCTCCCAGTCGGCTGGATCGTAGGCATGGTTCACCTCGATGTTGTCGGCCGCGGCCGGGTAGCCGAGATCGACCACCCGCTGCTGGAGATCTGCGGTGATGCGCTCACGCTCGATATCCCAGTTGATCCTCCCGCTGAGGTTCGGGATTGGTTCGAGCACGTAGAGAATGTGGCGGCCGTCGGGGGCCAACGACGCGTCGGAGTGCGTGGGGACCGTGACGAGCAGCGACGGGTCGGGCATGCGGGTGCCGTCTTCGAGGAGTGCGTTGAACGCCTCTTTCCACTGTCCACCGAAATGGATGTTGTGATGCTCGGTGCCCTTTGGCAGCGCACCCTTCACCCCGGCCAGCCAGAGCAGGCAGGAGGGCGAGTAGTGCCCCTTGCGCAGTACCCTCGGCATCTCGAGCTCCGGCAGCATCGACGAATATGCGACGGGGGTGTCGGCGTTGACGACGACAACGTCGGCCGGGATCACCGATCCGTCGCTCAGTCGCACGCCGCGTACCGCACCGTTGCCTCCCGCGGCCCGCAGGACTCGGTCGACTTCGGCGCCGTAGCGGAATGACACGCCCCCTTTTTCGGCGGCCTCGGCCAGCCCTCGGGCGATCGCATGCATACCGCCCTCCGGGAAGTACACACCGGCGACCGAATCCATGTAGGTGATCACGGCATACGCGCCGAGTGCCTGGTACGGAGATAAGCCCGCATACATTGCCTGGAAGGAGAAGATCTTCTGCAGCCGGGGGTCTTTCAGATACTTCGCCACGAGGCCGTGGAGCTTGGCGAAACCGCCCAGCTTCAGCAGTTTCAAGCCGGGGGTGATCGGCCGAGCAAGGTCGAGGACCGAGTTGAAGTTGCGGTCGATGAAGTTGGGCGTCTCGATCTCGTAGAGCTCAGTCAGCCAGTCGACCATCTTGTGGAAGCCCTCGGCGTCCTTCGGGCCCGAGAAACGCCGGATCTCTTCGGCCATCGCCTCCCGGCCGTGCCACACCCGAACCTCACCGCCGCCTTCCGTCGGCGAGAACGTGGCCCGATACGACGGGTTGACCGGCCGGATGGTGACGTGGTCCTCCATCGCCGCTCCCGCCGCGGCGAAGACGTCGGAGAGGATCCCCGTCATGGTGAGCACACACGGGCCGTTGTCGATCCGGTAGCCGCCATCCTCGATAAGCCCGGCCCGCCCACCCGGAAGCAGCCCGCGCTCGAGCACGGTCACCTCGTGTCCCTGCCCGATCAGATTGCACGCCGCCGACAACCCGCCGAGACCGGCACCCACGACTACCACACGTTTTCCCATGGACCCAGTCTTGCGCCGACCCGCCGTTACACGCGCCGGGGATCACGTCGGCACGGCGAACGGACTTCGAGGGGCGCTGAATCGCGTCGGTCTTCCTCCGTTCATGTGCTTCTTACCCTGCCCTTGCCTCCCCTTCTACGCGTCGGGACCGAGACCGGGACTGCTGTGGTCGGCATTCGGCGGCTCGCTGTTCGCCGGGTCGAGTTGGTGGATCGGATCACTGTGGTCGATCAGCATCCAGTTCTTCGGTTCTCTGTTCGTGTTCGGGTTGATCTCGGTGTTCGGGCAAGACCGGCGACGCAGCATCGTGTTCGCCGCGATCATCGGGTGGGCGTTGCTGTCCGGGTCACCTCGGTTCGGCGTGCACATGGCGGCGTTCACGATCGGGGTGTGGTTCTGCGCTGCTCGGTCGAAACAGGTCAACGTCGAGAACACATCGGCGAACGGATCGCGAACGATCAGGGCAGTCATCGTCGGTGCCGTGACGATCGTCGCGGTGTACTTCGGATCGTGGCCGGACGAGGAGGACGTCGGTCCCTGGTACACGTTCTTTTCGTCTCGGGCGCGTCCCGCTACGAGTCGCTCTACCTGGGCGCCGCCGTGGGCAGCGGAATCACCCTCGTCCTCACCATGGCAGCCGCCACGGTGTTCGCCCGTCTGGTGGACCAGCCGAGCGCGAACTTGGCCACACACATCGCCGACGCGTGGTCAGCCGAGGCTGTCGCGGCGCGCTCGGTCGGCTCAGCGATCGCGGTCGGTGACGTAGAACGCCAGGGAAATCAGCGACTCCACGGCAAGCGGGGTCAACCCGCTCGACCGGATCGCCCCGATGGCCTGATCGCGAAGTTCGCCGATCTGAGCCTCTACGAGGGCGGCGGCTCCAGTGTCGACGAGGATCTCCTGGATCGCCGCGATCTCCTCGGAGCGAAGGTCGGTGTGGCCGATGCGGTCGAGCAAGGTCCGCTGTGCTGGCGTGGCAGCGGACAGCGCGCGGGCGACCAAGGCGGTGGGCTTTCCTTCGCGCAGATCATCGCCGACCGGTTTGCCGGTGACGATCTCGTCGCCGAGCGCGCCGAGGAGATCGTCCTTCAATTGGAAGGCCTCGCCGAGCGGTAGACCGTAGGCGGAGAGCGCGGCGTCGAAGCGCTCGTGCTCGCCGGCCAACGCGGCGCCGAGGTGGAGCGGTCGCTCGATCGTGTACTTGCCGGACTTGTAGGTGCAGATCCGCTGCGCCGATTCGACGCTCGGCCCACCTCGGACGGTGCCGAGCAGGTCGAGATACTGCCCGATGTTCACCTCGATCCGGAGCTCGGTGAAAATCGCCTGTGCGGCGCGAGGGAGATCGTTCATGAGGAGATCGGCGTAGACGAAGGCCAGATCGCCGACGAGGATCGCCACTCCTTCGCCGAAGCGGCGATCCTCGGCCCGCCAGCCGTTTCTCCGGTGGGCGTGGATGAACTGCACGTGAACCGCGTCCATCCCGCGGCGGCGCAGCGAAGCGTCCATAACGTCGTCGTGGACCAACGCGAAGGTGTGGAGCAGTTCCAGCCCGGCTCCCGCGTCGATGACGTTGTGGTCGGACGGATCTCCGCCGGCACCGACGAACGCCCAGTGGCAGAACGCCGGGCGCAGCCGCTTGCCCCCGGCAAGCACCAAGTCGCGCAGCGACGAGAGCGGGGCGGCGAGGTCAGGGTCGACTGCGGACCACCGGATCAGCTCGGTGTCGAGGAGCTCCCTGATTCGGACGTCGACGCGTTCGGCGATGTGGGCGAGGGTGGATGGGGCGGACACGGCAGGATTGAAGTTAGTGCCGAATGCGGCAAATCGGACACGAGCGCGGGGCGCGCAGCGCGACGCGCTTGTCCGAGCAGCCGTTTGACATTCCATGGCCCTGTTCGACAGTATCAACGCATCGATAACTGTCAATGTATGAGGAAGGGCGGATTCCCGGTTGACGCAGTCCTCGGTACGGCGCTCGTGACTGGCGAACTGTGATGCCGCGGCGAACGGCGCAATCGTGAGAGCGTCGAGACGAAGTCTTCCGCTGCTCGACCGGGCGACGCAGGCGCGCATCGGTGTGTTGGGCGGACTCACGATCGTCGCCTACGGCTCGTGGTTCTATGGGTTTGGCGTTCTGTTCGACGACATCGGGACGGCGCTGCGTAGTTCGGACCGCGTGCTTACGGCAGGCTTCGGGCTCGCTCAGTTGCTGACCGGACTCCTCGGCATCGTGGCCGGGCGGAACCTCGACCGTCGCGGTGTCCGAGCGGTCTTCGCCGTCGGGGCAATCGCGGGAGGGGGCCTACTGTGGGCGTCTTCGATGGCGAACGGACCGTGGACGTTCGCGCTTCTGTTCGGCTCCGCCGGAGGGATCATCGGCTCGACCGGCTTCTATGCCATGACCCAATCCGTCGCCGCTCGGCTGGCTCCGGGCGCCGAAACCGTGGCGATCGCGCGCCTCACCATCTGGGGTGCGTTCTCCTCCCCGTTGTTCATCCCAGGAACCGGGCTCGCCAATCGGTGGTGGGGATGGCGCACCACGCTTCGGATCGACGCCGTTCTCGTCGCCGTTGCGTTCGCCATCGCCGCGCTCGTCGTCGACCGAGCCGGCGCGACAGCGTCTCCGCGACCTGGAGGCTCGCCCCTGGTCGCTCTTCGCGCGGCGTTCGCCACCGGCCCGATTCGACGACTTGTGCTCTCCGGCTCGGCGGCTGGGGCGGGTACGTCGATTCTGCTGGTCTACCAAGTGTCGCTGTTGGTTGTTGCGGGGATCTCCGCCACACTCGCCTCGACCCTCGCCGGAGCCCGTGGGTTCGCGCAGCTTCTCGGTCGGCTACCTCTGGCACGCGTCGTCAACCGGTTTGGCGTGCGGTCGAGCCTTCGCGTCGCGCGGGCCGCCCTCGGTCTCAGTTGCCTGCTGGTCCTGGTGAGCGGAAACATCGCGCTGGCGATCCTCTATGTCGTGGTGGCAGGAACGTCGATCGGGGCAATGTCACCCTTGGACGGCATCTACGCCCGCCAGTTGCTTCCGCCCGAAGACCTCGGCACCCTCATGGGAGCGGTAGCCCTTCTCACCGGTCTCGCGAGCGCGACCGGCCCGATGCTCGCAGCAGTACTCGTTGACGCCACGGGGAGTCGCCGCGCTGCCGCGGTCCTTGCGGCCGCTTGCGCGATCGCTGGGGCTCTTACCCTTCATCGAAAACCAGAGTGAGCCTCACCCCGGCGGCGCGTAGGCGAGCTACTGGACAAAGAAGGTCGGTCCGACGTCGCGCTCGACTCCATCGAAGTCAGTGAAGCACGAGAGCGGCAATCGGGAACGCGGCGGTCGCGAGGAACGCCAGCGACGTCGCCGCAACCGAGAGTGGGCCAGAACGGAACTCGCCCATGACGGAGCGGGAACGGGCGAGGAGAATGATGAGCAGGATCAGCGGAGGCGCCGTGATTCCGTTGAACACTGCGGCGAAGTAGAGAGCGCGGATCGGGTCGACGCCGAAGCCCACGAGGGCCAGTCCGAGCGTCATCGATCCGACGATCACTCCGTAGAAGCCCGGCGCCTCCCGGGTCCGTCGGCTGAGGCCTTCGTTCCAGCGAAATGCCTCGGATACGGCGTACGCGGTGGACGCGGCGAGCACCGGAACGGCCAGCAGTCCGAGTCCGATGATACCGATGGCGAACAACGCCTTGGCGAAGCCTCCGACTAGTGGTTCCAGCGCTTGCGCGGCCTGCTCAGCGGTTCCGATGGTGAATGAGCCAGCCGCTCCGAGCGTCACTGCGGCGGTGCACATGATGGCGAACATCGCGCCGACCCCGGAGATGAGCCCGGTCCAGATGTCGACGCGCATGGCGGTGATGTGTTGGCGGTCGACCAGTGCTTCGGGATTGTCGCGGCGCTCCTCGACCTCCTCTGACGCCTTCCAGAAGAACAGGTATGGCGAGAGGGTCGAACCGGCGACCGCAGTGAGCGCGACCATCGTTGTGGCGTTCAACGGGAACCGGGGGAAGAAGGTTCGAGCCGCGACCAGAGCCCAGTCGACGTGAACGACTGCGAGGACCAACGCATATGCCAGGAGGGACAGCGCGAACCACCGCAACACCCGCATGTAGCGGTGGTAAGGCACGAGCACCTCGGTGAAAACCATCCCGGCGGCGAACGCCACGACGGCGACGCCGATCGGGATGGGCACAAGGAGCCTCAACGCCGCGGCCATCGACGCAAGATCGGCGGCGAGGGTGAGGGTTGGCGATGGCTACCAGCAAGACGGCGCCGATCAACACCCAACGCGGGAACCGCTGTCTGATCAGCGTCCCCAGGCCCTTGCCGGTCACTGTGCCGAGACGGGCCGATGACTCCAGCATGCCAACGGCGAGGGGAAGCATGAGCGGTGCCATCCACAGCAACGCCATACCCTGGGTGGCGCCGACGTGGGAGTACGTAGCGATCGCCGAAGGGTCGTCGTTTGCGGCACCCGTGACGATTCCGGGACCGAGTCGCTTGAAATTGCGATGACCCCGGAGCGAGACCCGTCTCGGATGACGGTTGGACGTCCGGTCACGAGGCACGTGGGTATCTTGATCGGCAACTGCTCTGGGTCGATGCATGCGCGAACCAGACCGGACAACGGCGTGGCCGTGAGAATTCTCGGACAAGTCGATCGGCAAGCCCTGCGGGTGGCCCTCCGGTGGTGGACAATGAAGGTATGTCCGACGCGGCGCTCGACTCCATCGAATGGGAAACCCTGGGAAAGGCCATTCGCGAGAGGCGATTGGCCCGTGATCTCACGTTGGTCGAACTGGCCGCCGAGGTCGATCTCTCGCAGCCGTTCCTTTCCCAGGTGGAGAATGGCCGGGCGCGGCCGTCGATGATGTCGCTCTACCGGATTGCCCATTCCCTGGGCACCACTCCGCAAGCGTTCTTCGGCGGTCCGATCGGCACGACGAACGAACCGACCCTGACCCGCGCCGGGGAGGAGACGGTGGTCGAGGTCAACGGCAACGCAGCGGAATCGGTCTGCCATCTCATGCTCGCCGGCACCGCACCCTTCCATGTTCTCCAGTTCGAGGGGTTGCCGGCGGAGTTCCTCGACTACTGGGAACACGAGGGATTCGAAGCCCTCTACGTGATCGACGGAACGATTGAGGTGGACCTCGACGGCTCGGGCGC
>JANOHI010000388.1:0-3565 GCA_031406385.1 Acidimicrobiia bacterium | reverse complement strand
CGTCGGCGGCGCCGCCGTCGTCCGAAGGACGATGTCGTCGACGAGAACCGAGGACTGATCCCGGCCGCTCCAGTCTTGGAGGATCAGGTCGAACGAGGTGCCGATCGCGACAGGCCGTGTCGTCGTGATGCTGACCTGCTGCCACCCTGCGCCGAGGCCGGTGACCACCTGCTCGCCGAGCAGAGCGCTGTTCTGGCTGAGGATGATCCGCACCGACTGGTTACCGCCTCGCCCGTTGATCCACAGGTCAACCCCGGTAGAGGTGACCGGGAGGGCGTCGGAGCGCAGATAGAGGCCGCGCCACGCATCGGGCTCGAACTCGATGGCCGTGCCGGAGCGGCCTCCGGCCACCGAAAGGTTGGCCACCGCCCACGACCAGTTCAACCACGCGTTGCGCAACGCGTTGTCGTAGACGACGCTCGTTCCCACCGACGGCGCCACGGTGGTCGTCGTGGTCGGTGGGCGGGTCGTCGTGGTGGTTGTGGTGGTGCTGGTGGTGGTTGTGGTTGGTGGCCGGGTTGTGGTGGTGGTCGGTGGTCGGGTGGTGGTCGTCGTGGTGGGCGGCGGTGGCGAGAATGTGCCGACCTGCACCTTGGCGGCGACCGACGGCACACCCTTGTCGTCGACAACGAACAACAGGTACCAACCGGGAGCAGCGGCGCTTGCGTTGGCCGGCGCCGTCACCGAAAGCGAGGTCGTCCCACCGGAGAACGACAGCGGGATGTAGCGCTGCTCCATGTCGACCGAATGCGTGACCGATCCCATCCGCACCAGTGCGACCTTGGAGATCTTCGACGGTGTCGGCGTGCTCAAAGGATATGAGTTCCCCCAGCCGAACTGCGTGTCGACGGAGGTGATCACCGGTCGCACGGCGGGCGAACCGTCGGCGGCGAAAAGGTAGGGCGGTGAGTAGATCTCGGCGTTTCGCTGGAAGTACCCGATCGCGTCGCACACGCCGCACATACCGCCGCCGGAGCTGAGCACGCGGCCGTCGGGGAGCAGGAGCGACGTCGAGTGGTATTGACGGGAGCGCTCTTGCGGCGCGACCGTCCGCCACTGGCCGGTGGCCGGGTTGTAGATCTCGGCCTCGTACACGCCCGCCGTGAGGCTGGCCAAGCTCTCCGTCGTGTTCTCGAGACCGCCGGTCGCGAGGACGGTTCCATCGGCGAGCACCGTGAGGTTGTGCTGGCGTCGCTGATGGGCCATCGGACCCGTCGACGTTGTTGCGCCTGACGCGAGATCGACGACGACGGTCGTGTTGTCGAAGTACCCCCCGCCCGACACCAGTACCTTGCCCGGCGCAAACGAGGCAAAGCTGCCATAGGACCGATTCTTTCCGTCGCGTGTGGCGCGGGCCAGATAGAGGCCCGCCCCGTTGGTGTCGAGCGCGCCGATTTGGTTGTCAGGACCGACGTAGGCGACCGATCCGTTCGGCGCGGGGACGAGCCACGGGTACTCGCGCTTCGCCCAGACCGCCTGGGACGCGTTGGTAAGCGCGCGGAATGTTCCATCGGTCTTGCGTACCTCGGAGAGCGCCGGACCGCCGCCCGTCACCAGCATCTCGCCATTGGGTAACGGTGTGACCGACGGATACCACCGTGCCTGGGACATGCGTGGTCCTTCGGTCCAGCTGTTGGTCGCCCAGTTGAACGTGGTGCTCCGATCAATGCCGTCGAGCGCCTGATTGAGATTGCCGCCCGCAGTGAACACCAGACCACTCGCCAGCTTCGCCAGGCCGCTGCAAAAGACGTTGAATCCAAGGGTCTCGTCGACCCGGGTGATCGCCTTCGTGATCGGGTCGAAGATCATTGCTCGGGTGAATCGGTGCTCAGTGGACGCCTCGGTGCGCAGATCGTTCACGGAGTCGTAGGCCAGCACGTTGCCGTTCGGGAGGAGGGTCACGTGCACGCCCAGCACCGGCCAGTCGTATGGACCCTCCCATGCGCCGGTGGTCGCTGACGAAGAAACGTCCGCAGCAGCGCTGATGCGTCCGGAACGGCGGGCGACAACGTCGGGTCGGATGCCGAGCCCGTCGCGCTCCACTCGGGCGACGAGCGCATCCTCCTCGGCTTTGGTCAACTGGGAGGAGTCGGTGTCGCTATGGGTGTGGGGCAGCGATTCGTCGACGGCGGCCGCCACCGGAGGCGAGGTCTGTGCGCTCGCCCGTTTTCCGAGCGGCATCCCGATCGCGACAGCCCCGAAGACCGTTGACGACGCCAGCACGGCGACACCGAGCCAGGCCGGGACACCGGAACGCCGCGGGGTTGCACCGTTGCGACGCCAACGCTTTGGTGAGTCGGGGTGCACAGGTGATCGCCTCATCACCACGGAGCGTAGTGGTCTCTCTCGGGCGCGTCCATGGGTGTCACCGCGGGGTCCGACCAGAACCCGTCGGGCTGACGACAAGCCGGGCGGAACGGCGAGCGCAACCGCAGCGAAGGGCCTGGATAGACAACGATGGCCCACCCCGAAGGGTGGGCCATCATCAGAACAGAGCTCCGGCCGTTGGTTGCGGCCAGGTCAACGCAAGGGCTGTCGGAGAATCAGACTCCGGCGGCGGTGCACTTGTCTTCGATGTCCTTGCAGACATCCTCACGCTTGGCACCACCGGTAGAGGTGACGTCCTTCACGTTTTCCAGGAAGATCGACTGGATGGCAGCCTGGGCGTAGGGGATGTCGCGGGTGCCGTCGTTGATCGTGGCGTTGGTGGCCGGAGCCTCGCCCTTGAGCAGCGCAACCGCAGCAGCAACCGCGGCGTCGGCCTCAGCCGGGTACGGCTTGTAAACGGTCATGCACTGCGTGCCGTTGAGGATGGCACGCAGGCCGTCGACGGTGGCGTCCTGGCCCGTGGTCGGAACGGCGAGGCCGTTCTTCGCAAGGACGGTCTGGGCGGCACCCGAGAGGCCGTCGTTGGCGACGAGAACGCCGTCAATCTTGCCGCCGGCCTTGGTGAGGAGCTGCTCGAAGATCGGGACGGCCTTCTGGTTGTCCCAGTCCGGAACGGCTTCTTCGCCGACGGTCTCGATGCCCGAGTCCTTGATTGCAGCCTGGTAGCCCTCACGGAACAACGTGGCGTTGTTGTCGGTCGGGCTGCCGTGGATCTGGATGATCTTCTTGCCCTTGGCGGCATCGGCGCCACCGAGGCACTTGATGATGCCTTCGCCCTGAGCGGTGCCGACGGCCACGTTGTCGAAGGACACGTAGACGTCGGTCTTGCCGTTGAGGGTCAGGCGGTCGTAGTCGATCAGCTTGACGCCAGCGGCGGCAGCCTTGGTCTGGATCTGAACATTCGACTCGGAGTCGAGGTTCACGATGCGGTTGGTCTTCACCGCGGTGATGTTCCCCGCATCGGGCGTCAAGAGGGTGAATTCGCGCCCGTACCAAACGACGTTGTTCTCCAGCGCCGGCCCCAGCACCGCTTCGATCACCGGGCGCACGGCAAGCGCCCCGCCGGGAGCGAACAAATAGGGCGGCGAGAAGATTTGCCCACTCTTGTTGGGGTTGGCGGATTGCGGGAGCTCGCCGCCCAAAAGGAGCACGCGGGCGTCGGGAAGCAGCAAGGCCT
>JANOHI010000325.1:0-15951 GCA_031406385.1 Acidimicrobiia bacterium | reverse complement strand
ACCGACACGGAATGCCTCGCCCACCTGATCGGCCGCCGACGAGCGGCGGGTGCCGCGATCGAAGAGGCGGTGCGGGCAACGCTCGCCGAGGTCGAGGGGACCTACGGGCTCGTCGTCATCGACTCCACCCAACCCGACTGCATCGTGGTCGCTCGCAACGGCTCACCGGTCATCATCGGCATCGGCGAAGGCGAGATGCTCGTCGGTTCCGACGTCAGCGCAATCGTCCGCCACACGTCGCGCGTCGTACCGCTCGACGACGGCGAGATGGCCGTCCTCACCACCGACGGCTACCGGACCTTCTCCCTCGACGCCACCCCCACGCAGAAGCGCCCCTTTGACGTGAATTGGTCGATCGAACAGATCGATCGCGGCGGGCACGAGCACTTCATGCGCAAGGAGATCCTGGAACAGCCCGCGGCCGTCGAGCGAGCGCTGCGCGGACGAATCGACGAACGCTTCGCAACGGTCAAGTTCGGCGGGATCAACCTCAGTGCACGCGAGGTGCTCGACATCCGACGCGTCAAAGTGCTTGGGTGCGGTTCGGCGTTCTACGCCGGGATCGCCGGCGCGCAGCTCATCGAGAACCTGGCGAGAATTCCTGCCGACGCCGAGCCGGCCAGCGAGTTCCGTTACCGCAATCCGGTCATCGAGTCCGACGTGCTCTACATCGCCATCAGCCAGTCCGGCGAGACCGCTGACACGCTCGCTGCCGTCACCGAGATCAAGCGCAAGGGCGGTCGTGTGATCGCCGTGGTCAACGTCGTCGGCTCTACCATCGCCCGCGAGTGTGACGGGATCTACATGCACGCCGGACCCGAAGTGAGCGTGGCGTCCACCAAGGTTGTCACTTCCATGATTGCCAGCCTCGGTCTGCTTGCGGTCTATCTCGGTCGTATCCGCGATCTCGGTCCCTCGGACGGCTCGCGGTTACTCGGCGGCCTCAAGGCCCTGCCCCGACTCATCCAGCAGGTGCTCGACGAGGAGCCCGACATCAAGCGGATCGCCGAAAAGTACGCGCACGTGCCATCGATGTTCTTCATCGGGCGCAACACCGGGTATCCGATCGCCCTTGAGGGTTCACAGAAGTTGAAGGAGATCAGCTACATCCACGCCGAGGCCTACCCGGCGAGCGAACTCAAGCACGGACCGCTTGCCCTCGTTGGACCGGAGTTCCCGGTGGTGTCGGTGGCGCTGGACGACCCCCTCCTTGAGAAGAACCTTTCGTCGGTGCAGCAGGTCCGCGCCCGCAAGGGTCCAACGATCGGCATTGTGCAACAGCGCGGTCGCGAACTTCACGCAGCGCACGACGGCGGCCTGTTCGACGACGTCATCGTCGTTCCCGCCAGTGAGCCGGAATGGGCACCGCTGCTCGCAAATGTGGCGCTTCAGCTCTTCGCCTATCACGCTGCGGTGGCGCTGGGTCGAGACGTAGATCAACCCCGCAACCTCGCGAAGTCGGTCACGGTGGAGTGAGTGCACGAACGCGTGATGGCGGGGTGTGGCGGGAGGTGTTGAGCAAGGCGAAGTCGGTCACGGTGGAGTGAGTGCACGAACGCGTGATGGCGGGGTGTGGCGGGAGTTATTGAGCGGGGCGAAGTCGGTCACGGTGGAGTGAGTGCACGAACGCGTGATGGCGGGGTGTGGCGGGAGGTGTTGAGCAGGGCGAAGTCGGTCACGGTGGAGTGAGTGCACGTGAGTGCACGAACGCGAGGAGACCATCACATTGGCTGGCCTCGGCCAAACATGGCCGCGCTCGGCCGAAGCCAGCCAATGTGATGGTCATCCCGTCAGTGTTCGAATC
Source organism: Acidimicrobiia bacterium (assembly GCA_031406385.1). Lineage (GTDB taxonomy): Bacteria > Actinomycetota > Acidimicrobiia > Acidimicrobiales > JANYDT01 > JANLQX01. The sequence continues at coordinate 14,147 of JANOHI010000325.1, read as the reverse complement.
GGCAGGCGAGAGTGTTCGAATCGGCAGGGAGTTACCGCGTCACTCCCGAAAGCACGGTGTGGCGTGTTCGTTGTTCGTCCCGGTAGTGCGCCGGTGATGTGAGGGTCAGCTGTTCGAGCCGTGACGTTCGCTGACGTGGCGGCGCTGGGCTGAGGTGGAGTTCCGTTCTCCGCGCCGATGCCCACGCCTGAGCATCGTCAGTGAGTCTCACCTCTCGGTGACTCGGATTGCCGTCCGGACTCACCAGTAGCTCGCGTTCCCAGAGGAGATCGATCGCCTCGTCCCCCCACAGGCGAGTGGCGGCGTCGAGATCGCTCATGGCAATGCTCTGCACAACACTTTCGATCACCCAACCCAGCGACCCGACGCGAGCCGTCAGCTCTCGGTACAGTTGGTCGGCGGTGCGATCGTCGGTGACGACGTTTTGACGGAAGGCCTCGAGGGTCGGGCTCAACCGGAGGTCTGCCACGCCGGGGCGACCGTCAGCGCCGCTGACGGTATGGCAATGCGAGCGACGGGGGTGACGACGACCGCCTTGCGCACCAGCGCTGGCCGCGCCTTTGGCTTCACCTTGTGCGTGATCGCGCCGGCCGACGAGGCCGTGGCGACGGCGAAGCCGGTCACCACGGTGAGAGAGACTGCTGTCGCCGCGAGGCGTTGACGACGGGATGATGAGGAGGAGGTTGATGTCATCCATCGACCGTATGGATCCGACCAGCGGGCGCGCATCGCCTGTTCGGACTACTGAGACTCCCTTCGAATCCACCCTTGTGTCCGAAAGGGACACGGATCCCGCTAACGAAGGCCTCGCTCGGACGCCACCGCTACTGCTGCCGCGCGCGATGTGACGCCCAGCTTGGCGAAGACTGCGCGCACATGCGACGCGACCGTCGACGGACGAATGGCGAGCTCGCGAGCGATGTCCTTGTTCGTGGCGCCGTCACCGAGGAGACGAAGAACACGCAGCTCGCGTGCGCTCAGCTGCTGTGCTCCCGGCGTGTTCGGGTTGCGGGAGACGCGTCCACGGTGAAGGAAACGATCCGCCGTTTCTCGCAGGGCGTCAGGCATCAGAGCCGCACCCTCGCCGAGGTGGAACTCCCACATTTTTGGTCCAAGCGATCCCGCGATGTGTTCCACGGCTGCGCTGCTTGGCTGCGGTGCTCGCAGCCCAGCCCGACGTCGGGCTGCCTGGGCGGCCCCGATGAGCCGAGCCCCGAGTCGGCACCTCTCCAAACGGAGATGGTCGGTTGCGGTGATCTCGATCATCGTGAGCACGACCGACGAGACGATGCGCGCGGCCTGGAGTCGCTCGGCGATCTCTAGCGCCTCAAGAAGACGCCCGCCGGCTCGGTCGAACAGATCGTCCGCGGCTTCGATTCTTGCCAGATCCTGGAGAGCTTCGACCAGCAGATACCCGTCGTCGATCTGGCGGTGTACCTCAATGGATTCCCCAAGAAAACGTCGGCCGGCGGCCCGATCACCGCGAAGACTGGCGAACTGGCCGAGGTTGCCCAGGGAGATCCCGACGCCTCGGAGATCGCCACTCTGACGTCGCAGTGCCAACGATCTCTCCGTGTGCGCGATCCCGGGCTCGAGATTGCCCAGCTGGCCGAAGCACACTCCGAGATTGGCGAGCGCATCGGCCTCGCCCTGTTCATCACCGACTTCCGCAAAGAGGATCTGGCTGGATTCGAGCGGTGCGAGCGCCGCCTGCGTTTCGCCTTGGAGAAAGGCAAGGGTGCCGGTGGTGTTGAGCAACCGGGCCCGCGTTCGAGCGGTCAGGTCGCACAGAAGGATGCGCGCGATCCAGGAACGGGCTTCGGTGAAGAGGCCGGCTCGCGTCCAGAACCGCTGAAGTGCGCTGACCGCCTTCGCGCAGGACTCCGGGTCTCCGGCGTCGATCGACCAGGAGATCGCCTGGCGCAGGTCTGGGTAGGCCTGACGGAGGCGATCGAACGCGTGCTGCTGGCCGGGTCCGTAGAGCTCCGGCGCCAATCGTTCGACGGCATCGAAGGTCCACCCCGCATGGTCCGAGCGAGCCTGGCGGTCACCGGCGGGATCGAGGTGGGTCCTCAGCACCTCCTGGAGCGTGGAGAAGACACGCCAGGTCGACGCCTCCTCGCTCTCGAGGGAGGTGCTACCGTCCGTCGTCGGCCGCGGCTCCCGTCGGTCATCCGTGCGATACACGAGGTGGTTGGCAACGAGTTCCTCGACGATGGCATCGGGACTCATTCTGGACTCCGGCCAACGGAGACCAATACGCGTGATTGCGTCGAAGTCGAATGCACCTTCCACGACGGCAAGGCGCCGAAGCGCCATCAGCGTGACCGGATCAAGAAGCGAAAGGGACCACTCCAGGGTGGCTCGTAGCGTTCGGTGGCGCGGGGCCATACCCGGAGACGTGTCAGCGAGATCGGCGACGCGGATACCGATGTGGCGGGACATCGCCGAAACCGGAAGCTGATGCGTTCGAGCGGCAGCCAACTCAATCGCCAGTGGGAGTCCGTCGAGTCGAGCGCACAACTCCTCGACGGCGTGGTTCGCACCGTTGTCATTCGGGATCCCGGCAGCGGCGTGGTGATGGAACAGTTCCGCCGCATCACTCCGTTCGCCCACCGGCGAAGATGTGGCAAGGGGGCCGATGCCGATCTCCGTTTCGGACTCGGTGCCCAACCGAGTCCGAGACGTCACGATCACCGAGGCATGCGTCGTCGCGATCACTTCCTCGAGGATGCCCGCCACCGGGCGGACATGTTCGGCATTGTCGACGAACACAACGCCTGTCCACTGACGGAGCCGGTCCTGCCACGTCGATCCGTCGGTCTGAACATCGACCTCGTCAAGCGCGGTCGACACGATCTCCGTCGCTCCGGCGGCGTCACTCGCCACACTGAGGTCGACGCAAACCAGCGTCGCCGGACGGAGCTTGGCGGCGGCCTCCAACGCCGCAAGCGCAAGCGTGCTCTTCCCGACGCCCCCCGGCCCCGTGAGCGTGATGAAGCGATCGATTCGGGTGACCAACTTCGAGGCCACCCGGTCGACGAGCTCGTCGCGTCCGACGAGTCGGCGCGGGCGCCGGGGCACGACTCCGGTGTTGGCGAAACGTAGGTTGTCCACGCCCCCCGTCGGCATCGGAGCCAACGCCTCCGGTCCGAGCAATGCGATCACTGTCGGCGTCTCGAATCGACCACCCTCCGCTGTTTCGGCGAAGCTGATCGCTTCGGCGACGGCTCGGTCGAAACTCTCGATGCTGCTGTTCACAACCACCTGCCGAGCTCCGGCCTGCAGGAGGATCCTCGAGAAGGTGCGGCCGAGCAGCGGGCCGCGAACAACGACGACGGCGACACCGTCGCCGGAGTGGAGTCGCTTGATGTCGGCAGCGTCCACCGGAGCGCGGGCGCCAACAAGTCGGTCATGCATGCACGCGTCGAGAACCGCTGCCGACGCGGCGTCGACGAGAACGATGGTGTGGAGTTCGCTTGCCGGGCCTTTCGGCACTGCGTTGTCGGCCGGCGGTCCGAGCAGGAGTTCGAACCGGGCCTGCAGCGGCAGCGAAGGAGTGCGGAGACCGGCCTCGATCTTCTTCAGCATCGATTCGGTACAGCCAACCTCGGAAGCGAAGGCGGTCTGCGTGAGATCGAGGCGCCGCCGCCCCTGTCGCACCCAGCTACCTATGTTCGAGTTCACTCCCGCCGACTGTACGAGAACGCAACGGCTCGCGCCGCCCCGTTCAGCGGAGATTTGTGGCTTACGGCCCTTGCTGTCCGTTCCAGAGGTCGCCGGGATCAATCGTCGGTACACACCCGCCCGAGGCGCCCGCGTTCACCGCGTACAGCCCTCGACGGTCACCTTCGGTGAACACTGTCGTGACCCACGGCCACGCGCCTTTCGACTCGGCCGGCGAGAACATCAGCGAAGTCGGATCGTGGCTGTGCTGGAGCCCGAGGATGTGGCCGAGTTCGTGGAGCACGACCGTCTCCCATCGACCCCGGGCAACACCACGCGACGCCGCCAACGAGATCGACAGCGTGGTGCGCCACACCACGCCGCGAGTGTCGGCCTGGTTCGCCTGGCGCGCCACGCCCAGCCAGTCGGTCTGCCCACGAACCCAATCGATGATCAGCACACGAGGCGTCGTGGGACGAACGCGACCGGCCCCGACGAGCTGCATCGGAACGCCGGAGGCGGCCGAAGCCTGGGCGACGGCCGAGCGAATCGTCTCGGTGAGGTCGAGCTGCTGGTTCGTCGTGTCGTAGAAGACGTCGATCGGGGCACAGGGATTGCGCCGCGTCGGCGTGAAGTCCGCCGTGAACAAGACGCTCCATCCGGGGCCGGCAACAGGCACCGGTCCCCGGTACCTGGGCTGGGCGAAGAACGGGGCGACAACCTTGCTGTCCTCGGCCCCCGTCGCCCCGTCGGCCGCGACCCACTGGACCCGGAACGTGTACTTCGTGTCGGGGTTGAACGCTTGGTCGACGGTGAGGTCAGAAACGCCAGGGGGAAAGGACAGGGTCCGGGTTCCTTCGTCAAAGCCGATGGCATCGACCGTGACCGTGGCGGCGAGGTCGGTTCGCGTGGTCGGGGCAAGCGCGATCCGCGCCGATCGGCTCGTCGGTTCGAACGTCGTGATCTGGGCGGCGGGAACGCCGGGGGTCGATGTGGTCGTCGGCGGCAGCGTCGTGACTGCCGAGGTCGGAGTCGGCGGCGCGGTGGGGCGCGTCCTTCGGACCTTCACCGTCCGACGCGCGGATTCGGCCGTCGGCGCAACGAACACAACGGCAACCGCAAGCCCGACGGCACAAGCGGTGATTCGACGACGTTTTCTGAGGGCGAAGTCCATTGCGGTACGTCGATGGGCGCGGCGTTGTTCTTAGTTCGCTCGCCAGTGATGGCGACCTTTGATGCCGTACATCTCGAGGAGCGTCGCCGGCAACGGGGTCAGCCGGAGGGACACGTGCGAGGGGGGTGCGGATTCCATTCCCCTATCGTGCCCGCTTCGCCACACTGCGGGAAACCGGCGAAAGATGCGGCAAAACACCTCCTACGGCCCTTCGGAGGTGTTCTGCCCCTAAGGATTGGGGCAACCTCTCTCCCAACGTGACTCATAGTGAGTTGCTGAGAGACTCGTTCTGAGTCATGATGGCGGCGTGCTGGACGCCGCTTTGCGCACCGACCGCTACGAAGTCACGATGATCGATGCTGCGCTGGAGTCGGGGATCGCCGACCGCCGAGCGGTGTTCGAGGTGTTCACCCGTCGCCTGCCCGCCGGCCGACGCTACGGCGTCGTCGCCGGGACGGCCCGGGTCGTCGAGGCGATCGAGGCCTTCCGGTTCACGCCCGACCATATCGACTTCCTTGGTGAGCTCGGGCTTTCGGCGCGCGCCCTCGACTGGCTGGCCGGGTATCGATTCCGCGGCGACGTCTGGGGCTATCCCGAGGGCGAGGTGTACTTCCCGACCAGTCCCGTCCTCACCGTCGAGTCGACCTTCGCCGATGCCGTCGTGCTCGAAACGGTCATCCTGTCGATTCTCAATCACGACTGCGCTGTCGCCGCGGCGGCAAGCCGAATGGTGACCGCGGCGCATGGACGACGCACGATCGAGATGGGGAGCCGCCGAACCGATCCTGACGCCGCTGTCGCCGCGGCCCGCGCCGCCGCGATCGCCGGCCTCGACGCAACGTCGAACCTCGCCGCCGGAGCATGGTTCGGTCTGGCCACGGCCGGAACCGCAGCACACGCATTCACCCTCGCCCATCTGGCGGAGCCGGCCGCGTTTCGCGCCCAGATCGCCGCTCAGGGCATCGGCACAACGCTGCTGGTCGATACCTGGCACATCCCCGAGGGCCTGCGGAACGCCGTTGCCGCGGCGCACGAGTTTGGCGCCTCGGGTCCGGGGGGCGTTCGCATCGACTCCGGTGATCTCGTCGCCGAGACCCATTCGGCGCGGTCACTGCTCGACGAACTCGGGGCATGGAACACGCGCATCGTCGTAAGCGGAGATCTCGACGAGTACCGCATGCAGGAGCTCATCGAAGCGGGCGCTCCGATCGATGTGTTCGGCGTCGGAACCAGCCTTGTCACCGGGTCGGGTGCTCCAACTGCGGGCCTCACCTACAAGCTCGTCGCCATCGACGACATCAATGGCGTGCTCCAGCCCGTCGCCAAACGCTCCGCCGGAAAGGCGGGAATTGGTGGTCGTAAGCGTGCGCGTCGCTTACGCGGTCCCGACGGTGCACTGATCGAGACCTTGGAGCTCGGCCTTCCGCTCGACGCAGACGCGCCGGGCGCGGTGCAGCGCTGCTTTATCCGCGAGGGAGCGGTGACGGACTTCGACGCCGGCGTCGGCAGTGCCATCATGCCGTCGGTCGCCATCGGTGTCGCCAGCACACGCGTCGACTCGGCAGGACGGGCCGCACGGGTGGCCGCCGCCCGCGATCGCCACCAATCCGTCCGATTGCTCCTCGGTGAGTTGGGCGCTCTCGACCTCGCACCAGGTGAGACGGTCGTGACCCCGATCATCGACGACCGATTTCTTGCCGACGACTCGTCGGTGCATTCCGTTGCCAAATCAACGAACCACGCGGCCATGGCGAGCGCGTCGACGAAAGGACCGGACATGTCAACGCCAACGGGAACCAAGCGCGCAGTCATCGTGGTGGATTGCCAGAACGACTTCTGTGAGGGAGGTTCGCTGGTTGTCGGCGGGGGCGCGGCGGCGGTCAGTCGGATCGCCGAGCATCTCCTGAACCACGTCGAGGACGACGTTGTCGTTGTCGGAACTGCGGACTCTCACGTCGACCCGGGACCGCACTTCTCGACCACGCCCGACTTCGTCGACAGCTGGCCGCAGCACTGCGTCGTCGGCACGCATGGTGCGTCGACGCACCCCAATCTGGGTCCCGCCCTGACTCGCATCGAGGCCTGGTTCGCCAAGGGAGCAAACGAAGCTGCGTACTCCGGTTTCGAAGGGCGGTCGACCTCCAGCGACGAGACCCTCGACGACTACCTGCGTCGTCGGCGCGTTGGGTCCGTTGATGTGGTCGGCCTTGCCACCGACTACTGCGTCGCGGCCACCGTTCGCAGCGCGTTGTCTCTCGGTTATGAAGTACGTGTACTTACTGATCTCATCGCAGCAGTCAACCCTGCAGGAGGCGAGGAGACCCTTCGGCAGCTCGCCGATGAGGGTGCCGCAATCGCGGTCTCCTCACTCGCGCAATGACGCACCGAGAAGAGGCGAACCATTCGTTCGCCGTGTCGGTCGACGTGGCGATTCTCACGGTGCGCCAGGGGCGGCTTGGGGTTCTCGTCGAGCGGGTGAGCAGCGGCGTCGCCGGCGGCGCGTGGCGGCTGCCGCGAGCCCATCTCGGGGTCGGAGACCTCGACGACGTTGCGGCGAAGCTTCTGCACTCCTCCGCCGGTGTCGCGAAGGCTCGCGATGCGGTCTTCGTCGAGCAGCTGCGTACGTATGGGACGGTGTCTTCGACAGGTGGGGGAGCGATCACGGTCGCGTATGTCGCACTGGTGGCCGAGTCGTCGCTCGCTCCGTCGAGCGGCCGGGTGTTCGCGTTGGACGACCTGCACGAGACGGGCGTGCTGGCGCAGGGGCAGAGCCGTCTCCTCGACGATGCCGTCGAGCGGGTGCGGGCGAAGTTCGAGTACACGACGGTGGCCACCACGCTCGTAACTGAACCCTTCACCATTCCTGAGCTCAGGCGCGTCTACGAATCGGTCTGGTCCGTTGCCTTGCATTCTGCGAACTTTCGGCGCAAGGTGCTGGCCACGCCGGGGTTCGTGGTTCCGGACGACGCTGACTCCGGCGACCGTCGCGGTCCCGACCTCTTTCGACGAGGGACGGCCGCGCTGCTGCATCCGGCGATGCTGCGCCCGACCGGTCCGGAATCCTGACGACAGAGGGCCACCGGGCTGCCATCGCTCTGCGTGACTGTCGGTCATCGAGTGCTACGCATAGCGGTCGTATGGGCGTCTGTCGCTGATGCACTGCTAGGTTTATCGGACAACCGAACGTCAGATGCGGTCTTTCGCCTAGGCATGTCCCGACGGACACGGCGACACCGCACCCGAAACCTGGACCGATCGGGTCCCACGAACCAAACGCTGCCGTCCTAACCGACGTCTGTGCGCGGAGGCTTCATGACCACATGGTCCATTCGAATTGGTGTCCTCTTACTCCCCGGCGTCTGTGCTGCAGGCTTGGTCGGCGCACCCGCCATGGGGCAGGTGAGCGCGGCCAACACCATCGCTCCAGAGAACACCGTCGTCAACGCGGCCAAGGCAACTGCGCCCCCGAAGCCGGCCGGTACCCCGGCGTCTACTGCGGTGCCAAAGAAGAAGGTCCGGTCGACAACCACCACCACGTCGCTCGCCGCCGTCGAGGGCGGCGTCCCGGCTGCGGTCGCCGTATCGACGCCGCTCGCCGTTGCGACGCCGGTTTCCTCACCGGTCGAGGCGCAGAGTTTCTCCGACCCGCTCGCGGACCTCGCGTCGGCCGCGTTGACGGCGATCCCTGAGGGGTCGGTGGCGGGAATGGTTTCGGCCGGCACCGGCTTGGTGAACGGTCAGGTGCCGATCGTGGTCGGTCCGGCACCAGCGGTGCAGTTCGCCTTCACTCCGGCCACGGTTCCGCCCGACCCCAACGTCCCGCGCCGGCCGCCGAGTGACGGCGTGTCGTCCGTGGTCATCAACACGAGCGACCTCGGTGAGTACGTGCTCGGAACGGCCATCGTCGCCCCGATCAGCCAGGAATCGCAGAAGATCCTTGCCGCGCTCCCGACGGCGACGGCCGAGCGCTACATCGCCCTCCTGGGGGCGATGGCGAGGGTTGTCGGACCTCGGACCAAGACCGATCCCGCGGCACTGGAGGCAGTGTGGATCAGGACCGACGGGCGTCGCATGAAGGCGATTCTCACGGCGATGGCCCAGGTCGGCACGCGCTACCGCTTCACCGGCAACAAGCCGGGCGGCTTCGATTGTTCGGGACTCACCAGTTATGCCTGGTCCCAGGCCGGCGTGAAGATCCCCCGCACGAGCACGCTGCAGTACCAGGGTTTGGCGAAGAAGTCGGCGTCCGAACTCCTCCCCGGTGACATCGTCTGGCATCCGGGCCATGTCTCGATGTACCTCGGCGTCGGTACGGCGGTCGTCGATGCTCCCCAGACCGGCAAGACCGTGTTGGTCAAGAGCGCCTCGGCGAACTCCTGGGTCAGCTTCCACAGTCCTCTGTAGCCCCGCTGCGGGACGGCTCTCCGTGATCTGCGCTTCCGTGATCCGTGACCTGCGTTCCGGCGACCACGTGGAGTTCAGAACTGCTGTCGGAATGATTCGAAACGTTCGCTCAGCGCCGAGAGTTCGGCTTCCAAGCGGCCGACCGTTGACTCCAACGCCGCAAGTCGATCGGCCGCCGCCCCGCGTCCCGAGTCGTTCGCCGGCGAGAGACGCACGTTCCCGGCGGCCAGGGCGTCGACATCGATCGGGCCGCCGAGGAGATGCATCACGCGGGGCTCCTTCTGGCCGGGAAGCCGGGGCAGGCGAACGACGAGGGGACCGTCCCACGGTCGTGCGAATCCATCGGGGATCTCGGCCGCGAGCGCGTTCGACGGCCGCATCATTCCGTCGCCCGAACGCGCCCGCATCTCCTCCGGATCTGCTTGACGCGTCGGGTCGGCGAGACGATCGACGACTCGTTCGACGTGCTCCATGGTCATGTCGACCATGCGCTCCGTCCTCGCCTTGACCTCCGCAACAGTTTGCGGTCCGCGTAGTGCCAACATCGCCACGACGGATTGCTCGGGTGGTGTGAGCAACAGTCGTTCGTCGAGTGCGTGGCGATACTTGTTGACGCGGCTTCCAGCGCCTGCATGGATCATCCGCACGAGGCGTTGATCGGTGCGCAGTTCGTCGAGTGCCGCCTGCACGTCGGTTTCGGAGAGGTGGAGCACCGGTTCGCGGTTGGTCGACTGATTCGCTGCCGTCACGATGCCATTGAGCGACATCGGATACACGTCTGGTGTGGTCATCTGCTTCTCGACCAGACATCCGAGCACTCGCACGGCACCTGCGGAAAGTTCCATGTGGACGACCGTAGCGGGCCTGTTGGCGCCCGCGGTTGGCGTGCGCGGGTCGGGGACGAAAGACTGCGACGCATGGTGCGAATCAACGAAGGACGCGTGGCAATTGTGACGGGGGCGGGTCGGGGCATCGGAAGGTGCCATGCGCTTGCCCTCGCCCATCAGGGAGCGAAGGTCGTGGTGAACGATCTCGGCGGCACCATCGACGGTACCGGCGAAGGCTCGCTGACCCCGGCGCAGGAGGTCGTCGAGGAGATCAGGTCGCTCGGTGGTGATGCCATCGCCAATGGCGAGAGCGTCAGCTCGTTCGACGGTGCCAAGCGGATGATCGATGCCGCTATCGACGCCTTCGGTCGTCTCGACATCCTCGTCAACAACGCCGGCATCCTTCGGGACCGACTGTTGGTGAACATGACCGAAGCGGAATGGGACGCAGTCATCGACGTGCATCTCAAGGGCACGTTCGCCCCCGCTCGCCACGCCGGCGCGTATTGGCGCGAGCAGTCGAAGGCGGGGAACGAGGTCGACGGTCGCATCATCAACACGTCGTCGGTTTCCGGCATCTACGGCAACGTCGGACAAACCAACTACGGCGCCGCCAAGGCCGGCATCGCGGCGTTCACGATCATCGCGTCGCGTGAACTCGGCCGTTTCGGTGTGACCGTGAACGCCGTCGCCCCGATCGCCATCACCCGCATGACCGAGGGGCTTGGAGGGAACGGGGAGTTGACCGAAGAGGAGCGCGACGCTCGTGGCCCCCACTGGGTGTCGCCGATCGTCACATGGCTGGCGTCGCCGGAAGCCAAGCACGTGACCGGTCGGGTGTTCGAGGCTTCGTCGGGAATCCTGGGGATCGCCGAGGGCTGGAGTCGTGGTCCTTTCGTGAAGCCGACGGACGATTTCCTCGACCCGAGCACGCTCGGCCCGATCGTCGACGAGCTGCTGGCGAAGGCAACCCCGCCGACGCCGATGCTCGGGAATCCTTCCTGAGCTTGCGGAGTACCTCAGTGGTCCGTTGGCGCGACGCGTTCGTCCCGCCGGTCCTCGCTCAGCACGAGTTCTTGCGCCAGCACGCCGACGACGGCCCGACCACTGTCGTCGTCGGCCGCCGTCGCCGGGCCGACCCGCCCCTCTCGGTCGAGGTTCGAGTTCGTTGGCTTCGAACGATCCATCCGACGTTCACGGTCGTTTCGGCAGCCGGGGTCGACGCTCGACGAACGCTGCCCGTTCCGGACGGCGGGCAGGCTGAGGCGGCCCGCCGAGATCCCGTGTCGGCGTGGTCCGTGCTCCACCCCGTCGTGCAGGGTGCGCTGACGACGCGCGTCTGCGTCGTCGGCGCGGAGTCGACCGGGAAGTCGACGTTGGTCCGAGCGATGAGTGAACGCCACGACACGACGGGGGTCGGCGAATACGGCCGGGACTACACGATTGCCAAGAAGGATGCCGGGACCAACGACCACTGGACGACGGAAGACTTCGTTCGCATTGCGGTCGAACAGCAGCGACTCGAAGATGAAGCGGCAATCGGGGCCGGCCCGCTCTTTTTCTGCGACACCGATGCCATGACGACGGGACTGTGGCATGAGCGCTATCAGGGCTCGTCATCCGCGGTGGTCGACCGGCTCGGTCGTATGCGGACCTATGACCTGTTCGTGCTGTGCGACATCGACATCCCGTGGGTGCGCGACGAGATCCGTCTCGGCGCAGACACGCGTTCGGCCATGCATCGGCGTTTCCTCGATGTGCTGTCGACGCAGCGACGCGAGCCGTGGATTGTCGTGTCCGGCTCAGTCGAGCAGCGGATGTCGGCCATCGACCAGGAGATCGAGCGGTTGGGGTTGCTCGCCGCCCGTGCGATCTATTCGCCGACTCGACAGCATCTTCGCTGACCGAACTCGCGTCCGACTCAGCACCCTGCTAGTGCATCTTCGCAGAAGTTCCTGTGACATCGAATTGCTCTGATTCGTTGTAGGTCCTGCGTTGTCCGAATGATCGATGTCACAGAAACTTCCGACTCAGTGCACTGGTCAGGGTAGGAGCGAGGCGACTGCGCACACCAGGGCGTCATCCCCCGGGAGACCGAGGAGTTGCAGTGACGCCGGGAGGTGCGCCGTGCGGGGATGGCGAGCGTGTGCGGGGACGGACGCCGGGAAGGCGATCGCCGGGGAACCGGAGATGTTCGCGAGACGGGTGAGCGCGGTGAGCGATGAGTTGGCGACGTCGCCAAGCAGCGGAGGAAGACTCGGCATCGTGGCAAGAGCAAGCACGTCGAGCCGTTTCGTCTTCATAAGCGCGCTGAGTTCCTCGAGAATGATGGAGCGCTGCGCTCTTGCCAGCACAAGCGCGTCGGGGCTGACGTCTTCTCCGAGTCGGAGGCGAGCCGCTACGTCGTCCCCGACACCAGGCCCTCGCAGGAGGTCCTTATCTGATCGCCACGCCTCGCCCAGGAGCACCGTCAGCCCCGCCGCATGGGCGGCCTCCCAGCCCGTGATCTCGATGTCGACGATCTCGACATCGCACTCCGACCGAAACCGATCGAGACTGGCGTCGACCGCCGCCTGAACGGCGGGGTCGACCTCGGCAAGGCGGCCGACCACCCGACCGATGCGGCCGTTCAGTCGCTCGCCGGCGGCGGAGACCTCCTCGACGAAGCCCGGCTCAATCATGTCCATCCCGACGATCACCTCGGCCACGGTCCGGGCGAGCGGTCCGATCGGGTCGAGGAACGGAGCGAGCGGCCAGCATCCCTGTACCGGGATGCGATCCCAGGTCGTCTTGAGACCGACAATTCCGCAACACGCCGCAGGAATACGGATGGACCCGCCGGTGTCGCTTCCGATGCCGAGGTCGGCTTCGTGGTTCGCAACGGCGACAGCACTTCCGCTCGAGGATCCGCCAGGAATGCGTTTGGTGTCGATCGGATTCACCGGCGTGCCGAATGCCGGGTTGATGCCGTCGGCCCCAAAGGCCAACTCGTGCAGATTGGTCTTGCCCACGATCGAAGCCCGGCCAGCAGCTTGCGCCTCGAGGATGCCTCGGAGCGATGCCGCGTCGGTGACCGCTGGTACAGCATCGCGCTCAACCGCCCGGCAACCTGCCGTGGTGATGGTTCCTTCGATATCGAGCAGGTCCTTCACTGCCACGCGGTATCCCTTGTGGGGACCGTCCAAGCGGCTGATCCAGGTTGTGTCACGCATGGCTGTCGCCAGATGGAGAGCGAGGCTCGGCGTGGCCGAGCCGGTCGAGACGAGCCATACATCCGAACGTAGCGGAGCGGCGTCGATGTCGTTACCCGGGCGTACCGCTTCGCCGCCGACCTCTGCGAAGATCGAAGTCCTCATGGATTCTGAACCCTTCTCGCCGACCCAGATGTCGAGCGACAACGAAGCATCGGGATCGGACGAACGACCACCGGTGATCATCGTTGGTGCGGGCCTCGCCGGTCTGGTCGCGGCGAACGCCCTCGCCGAGGCCGGGCGGCGGGCCATTGTGCTCGACAAGGGGCGTTCCCCCGGTGGGCGGTTGGCGACTCGGCGCATGCCCGGTCTCGACGGTCGAACTGCGCGGCTCGACCACGGTGCGCAGTTCTTCACGGTCCGGTCCCCCGACTTTGCCGAAGTGGTGCATGGATGGAGGCGTTCCGGTGTTGTCCGGGAGTGGTGTCGGGGCTTCTCCGGGACGGGCGACGGGTATCCCCGCTACTGCGCAGAAGCGGGCATGAGCACGATTGCGAAATTGCTCGCGGCAACCGCGGACGTGATCTGTGACGTCGAGGTGCGGGCTCTTGCCGGCTTCGACGGCCAGCTCTCGCTGTCGACCGAAGACGGACGACGTTGGGAGAGCAACGCCGTGATCATGACGCCACCGATTCCCCAGGCCCTGGCGCTGTGTGAGAACGGGTGGCTCCCGCTTCCTGATGAGGCGGACTCATCCCTTCGGGCGGTCACGTACTCCCCGTGTTTTGCGTTGCTCGTCACACTCGACAGCCCTGGCTTGGTTCCCTATCCGGGGGGCGTGCAGGTCGACGCATCGGTTGATGGTGATTCGGTCTTCTCGTTCGT
>JANOHI010000313.1:0-3821 GCA_031406385.1 Acidimicrobiia bacterium | reverse complement strand
ACGAACGAGCGGTCTGCCAGCTGGGCGAGCAGATCGACGATCTCGTCGACGGCTACTCCGACCGCGGGCGCAACGACGTCAAGAGCTTCGAGCGTCGCCCCTTCGGGAAACGCGGCCACGATCTGCAGGAGCAACTGCGTGTCGGGGAACAGCAGCTCATAGCTCCAGCCGATGGCATTGGCCAGAGTCGAGTGCCTTCGGGAACGGCGGGTGCTCCGATCGGCGAGGAGGTCGAACCGGTCATGAAGACGTTCGGCAATCTCGTTCACGCTCAGCACCCCGCAACGCCGCGCCGCCAACTCGATGGCAAGCGGGAGATCGTCGAGCTCGGCACAGATCTCCTCCGCAGACCGGAGGGTGGCGGCATCGAACAAGATACGCGGGTTCATCTCGGCAACTCGGAGGACAAACAGCTCCAACGCGCCGGCTCGAGGGAGCGGCTGTAGCGGCCACACCATCTCACCGGGGACTCCGAGAGGACGTTGGCTGGTCGCCAGGACGGTGAGTGAAGGGCAGTTTTCGAGCAACTCCCGGATGACGGACGCCGGACCGTCACCGAGGTGTTCGCAGTTGTCGAGCACCAGCAACATGTCGGCCCCTTGGAGGCGCGCGCACAAGCTGGCGAGCGGCCGATCGAGAGGTGCGCGCAGGGCCGCGGCGATCGACTCGGCGACCAGGTCAGGGCGGGTCGTCGGCTCGAGCGGCACGAACCAGACGCCGTGGGTCCGCGTCATCCGACTGGCCAGTTCAACGGCGAAATGCGTCTTGCCGACCCCGGCCGGTCCAGTGACGGTCACCAGTTGGTGGCGAGCCAACATCGTCTGGACCGCTTCTCCGTCGGCATCTCGGTGGACCAGACGCGAAGTCGGCTGGTACACGTTCCCGATCGTTGGAATCGGAGCGAGGTCGTCTCCGGCGGGTTGACCCGAAGGCGGACCGCTCCCGAGGAGCGACGGGTCTTGACGGAGCACCCCGGCTTCGAGTTCCTGCAGACGTGGGCCCGGTTCCATGCCCAGCTCGTCCACCAGCCGACCGCGGATACGGCGGTATGCGCCGAGCGCATCCGCCTGTCGGCCCAACGCGGCGTATGACCGCATCAGGAGTTCATACAACGGTTCCCGCAACGGATGCTGTGCGGCGAGTTCTTCGAGCTCGGGCAGATGCTCCACGACTCGACCTGCGGTCAGCTCGAGCCGCAGTCCGTCCTCGGTCGCACCAAGGCGGAGCTCGTCCCAACGCGCCGCTGCGCCAAGGGTGAAGGGCGCGTCACCGAGGCCGCCGAAGGGCGATCCGCGCCATCGGCTCAGCGCCTCTGCGAAGAGGTTGGCCGCCTTCCGCTGGTCGACGGAGGAGGTGCGGCGGGCGGCGGCGATAAGCGCCTCGACGGCCAACGCGTCGACGCCGGCCGGATCGATGTCGAGGACGTATCCCGGCCGTACTGCGCGAACGGCCTCGCGGCCGAGTGCCTGCCGGATTTGGGAAACCCGCACTTGGAGAGCGTTGAGCGCATTCGCCGGCGCGGCGGCACCCCAGACGTCGTCAATGAGCTGATCCACGGCGACGACGTTTCTCGCATCGAGCGCGAGACGCGCAAGCACTGCTCGAGTCCGCACGCCAGGAACATCGATCGGGCTTCCACGCAGGCAAACTTCGAAAGGACCCAGCAGGTTCACCTCGATCAGCTGAGGTGCCATCTCCACCCATCAGACCCTAGTCAGGGGATCGTCAGTACCGGACGTCAAGATGCGTGCATGTCCGATCAGCCCCTTCTCGTCGCCGCGGCGATCGCTCGCCTCGTCGGCGAAGACCCGTTGGCTCCGGTCATCCTCGCTGCGGCCGTTGCGAACTATCCCGGTTCGTTCGATGCCGCCGCGGCGTTGGCCCTCGTGACCGAAGAGTTCGACGATGTTGTTGCGGTGGCTCGACGACTCGCGACGGGGCGGCGTCAACGCCAACACGTCGCGATCATCGAATGTTCGCTGCGACGAGAGGTCGACCGTGCGCACCTTCTGTCGCGCGAGCATCTCGCCGAGTTCCCTGACGACATGATCGTGAGCTGGCTCGCATCGAAGGGGTGGACCCTCTCCGGGTCACCACGCTCGTAGGTGACCTCGCTCACCGGGCTACCACGCTCGTAGGTCACCACGCTCGTAGGGTCAACGAGGGACAACTGGCCGATACGCTGTTGGTCAACCGGCCATCAGGGACTGGAGCGGTCCGTGCTGCTCGAGACGACGAAGCGCCCGACGAACTCGTGACTTGGCGGTGCCTTCCGGTGACCCGGTGGCGACGGCGACCTCGCGGAGGGTGTGCCCTCGGAAGTACGCGAGCTCGATCGCGGCAAACTCGGCCGGCGGAAGCTCCTCCAGAGCAGTGCGCAACGATTCGCAACTCCGCGTACTCAGATCCCTCGCAACGAGCGCGTCAGCGAAGTCTGGCACGACCGTCTCGCATCCCACCGTCTGCCAACCGCTCGCCGCTCGCACTTGACGTCGACGTCGGCTCTCTTCCTGGCGGACGTGGTCGACGGCTCGGCGTCGGGCCACCGTAACGAGAAAGGGGCGAAGCCCACCGCGCGCCTGATCGACGATCGCCACGTTGCTCCAGAGGTACACGAAGACCTCCTGGGTGACGTCCTCCGCCGCCTGCCGATCGATCACGATTCGACGGGCAGCGGCGAAGACGAGGTTGGCGTATCGGTCGTACGCAGCGGCAAGTGCGCTTTCGTCTCCACAGCGAAGCCGACCCAGCAGGCTCGGGTCATCTTGGGCGAACATCTCGGCGGAGGTCATGGCTCCACGGTGTCGACGAGCGTTGACACGCCACTGTCGGGTGACTGTCCAGTTCCTGAAGGCCCCGCCCCAACGCGTTCAAGATCGCTTCAGCGCCAGGTGTGGTAGCCGAAGACCCGTCCGACGGTGTGCCTGCGTTCTTTGGCATCTGCGCGATGCGTATCGTGTGGGCATGAGCGGTGTATGGATACGCGATCCGGTCGTGATGTACACCGAGATCGAACACCAGGCTGTGCTGCTGGATCCACGCACTCGGCGGGTGTTCGATCTCAATCGGACAGGCACCGTTGTGTGGGACTCGATCGACGAAGGCATCGAAACCGCGGTCATGCGAGTCGTCACCGTGTTCGAGATCGACGAGGCGTCGGCGCGAATAGATGTGGAGTTGCTTCTCCGGCAACTTGTCGAGGCCGGTCTCGTTTCGCGTCGTGCTTGAACCCGGAGCAACGGTGCCACGGCCCGTCGAGATCGTCGTGCACGACGAGGCGATCGCGTCGTGGCTCGACGCCGAATGGCCATTCGGCCGAGCCGGCCCGCCGTTCGCGACTGACGGGACGGTTCTGAAGATCACCATCCGTGCCGATAACGACAACCCACTCGACAACCTGTCGACGAGCGATTCGTTGCCGGGAGCGGCCGAGACCAGGCACCTTCGGATCGATGGACGCGAGTTCTGGGTTTGGGAAGCGCCACACGAGGAGTTGGCACCCTCTGAAGCCTGCGCGGTCAGGGCTTCACTTGACGCTACGGGCATCACGATCACCGCCCACGGGTCGCCCTTCACCGGTTGGACCGCTCTGATGAACGCGTTCCACGAGGCAGTCGCCTTGTCTGGCGTCGTACCGTTCCACGCCGCCGCAGTTCACCTCCCGGCATCGCTCGAAGGATCCGGGCAGACGTGGATGATCCTCGGACCGAGCGGCCGTGGAAAGACGACCACCCTGCTGCGAGCCGTTCGTGCCGGATGGTTACCGGTCGCGGAAGACGTGTGCTGGTTGAGTCCCGGAACACTCGAGGTCGTCGGATCGG
>JANOHI010000276.1:0-6959 GCA_031406385.1 Acidimicrobiia bacterium | reverse complement strand
GCCTTGTGCGGCCAGGGATAGAGCTGCTCAACGCGCAGCAGATAGATGTCAGTGAGGCCCTTCTCAACTACCCTCGGCGACGCCTGCTAAAGCCCTCGACCGCGGCGTCCCCATCATGGCTGCGGAAGGAAATGCTTATCGCCAGGAAACCTCTCGATCGGACCCCGCTGGGGACACGCTACTGGGCGCGCGGCGCGTACCTCGCCGAGACGCGCGCGAGATCGGCGGCGACCTAGTCGCGGAGGCTGTCGGGCTCGAGCACCTCGGCCTGGTCGCCGAAGCCGAGCATCCAGCTCGCGAGCTCCACCGTCCCGCTCACATCCATCGTGAGCTCGATGCCGGCCGGTACGCGCCTTGATCATGTCGCGCGTTGGCGCACACTGCGTAGAGCGAGTAGCGAACAGGCGCGATCTTCGCCAGCGGGACCGATCTCGCCGACTGCGCACGACGAAGCGATGGCTGGCCGAGCCTTGGCCTCGGGCGCCAACGGTGCGCACGGCCCTTCTGTCACAGGCGGGGCCGGCGCGTGTCTAACCAAGCATGAACGAAAGGAGCGAGAGGATGGTCAAGGAGCGCGCGAAGGTCGTCATGCCCATCATCACCGTGGGCTCGGTCGACGATGTCCACACCTTCTACACGGACAAACCCGGGTTCACTCGCGTGATGGGGGCGGTGGGCGAGGACGGGTTCCTAGACAACCAAGCCCTCGGCCGGCCGCGGCCACCCCGGCCAACGCAGCTCATTCGCCCGGGCCGTGATTTCTGGTAGGCCAGTGCCCATGAGTGGTCCCGGGTTCGCATCGCTGGTTTCGCCGATCGACGGGTCGGTCTACGCCGAGCGGCCGTATGCCACTCCCGACGAGATCGCCGGCGCCGTTGCGCTCGCCCGCACTGCCCAGCGCGAGTGGGCTGCCCGGCCGATCAGTGATCGGGCCGACTTCTGTCGTCGAGCGGTCGATGCCATGAACGCGATGAGCGACCGCATCATCACCGAGCTGGCCTGGCAGATGGGTCGGCCCGTGCGCTACGGCGCAGGTGAGCTGCGCGGCTTCACCGAGCGGGCCAGCCACATGATCGCCATCGCGCCCGAGTCGCTGGCCAACGTGGCGGTGGAGCCGAAAGACGGATTCGAACGGTTCATCGAGCGTGTCCCGCTCGGGATCGTCCTCGTGGTCGCCCCGTGGAACTATCCGTACCTCACGGCAGTGAACTCGATCATCCCGGCTCTGCTTGCGGGCAATGCCGTGATCCTGAAGCACGCCACGCAGACGATGCTGGTGGGCGAGCGATTTCAGGACGCGTTCGACGCGGCGGGTCTGCCGTCCGGTCTGTTCACCAACCTCGTCCTGACCCACGACACATCGTCGGCGTTGCTCAGCAGCCGATCCGTGAACCAGGTGAACTTCACCGGATCGGTTGGCGGGGGCCGTCAGATCGAACGGGCAGCCGCGGGCACCTTCATCGGCATCGGGCTCGAGCTCGGCGGCAAGGACCCGGCCTACGTGCGAGCCGACGCCAACCTCGCGCACGCCATCGAGAACGTCGTCGACGGCGCATTCTTCAACTCCGGCCAGTCGTGCTGCGGCATCGAGCGCGTCTATGTCGATCGCCGCGTCTACGACGAGTTCGTCGATGGCGCGGTCGCGCTGACGCAGACCTATGTGCTCGGAACACCACTTGATCCGTCGACGACGATCGGGCCGATGGTACGAGGTGCTGCCGCGGATCTCGTACGCGCCCAGATCGATGCGGCGGTGTCGGCCGGGGCCCGCCAACTTGTCGACCTCAACGGCTTCGGTCCAGACGCCAGCGGGTCACCGTACCTCGCACCGCAACTCCTCGTCGATGTCGACCACTCGATGGAGGTGATGACCGAGGAGAGCTTCGGCCCCGTTGTCGGGATCATGGCCGTCGACTCCGATGACGAGGCGGTCGGCCTCATGAATGACAGTGCCTACGGTCTTTCGGCGTCGATCTGGACCGCGGATCTCGATGCCGCCCGCTCGATCGGGCGGAGGATCGAGACCGGCACGGTGTTCATGAACCGAGCCGACTACCTCGACCCGGCGCTGGCCTGGACCGGTGTGAAGGACACCGGTCGGGGCGTCACGCTCTCACGGCTCGGCTTCGACGTACTGACGCGCCCGAAGTCCTTCCACCTCCGCCACACGCTCGGCTGATCGGCGGGTTCAGACCTGCTTACGACCGCGGGCCTGGATCGCGGCTCGTTTCGCGGCCACGTCCCCCGGCCGGTAGGTCCGCGCCCAGTTCCGGCCGATCGTGGCCTCGTGGCGCTCGCCGTCGCCGACCGTCATGCGGTGGATTGCCCGGTAACTGCGCAGCAGCTCTTGGAGCGCCGCCTGGTCGTTGCCGGAGATGTCGCAGGCCAAACGATGGGCCGTCGGGAGGAGATCGTCGTGGGCCACAACATGGTTGACGAGACCGAGTCGATGGGCCTCCTCGGCGTCGATGAAGTTGCCGGTGAGCGACATCTCGATGGCCCGGCGCAGGCCGATCGCCTCGGGAAGCAGGACCGACAGGCCCCATCCGGGCAGGATGCCGACCCGGGTGTGGGTGTCGCCGAAGGAAGCGCGCTCCGACGCCACCACGAAATCGCACTGGAGGACCAGCTCGAAGCCTCCGGTCACGGCGACGCCGTTCACGGCACCGATCACCGGCTTGCGGGTCGGAGCCCACGGGGCGTTGGACGCCACGACTCGTTCGGTTGCCCGAGGTCCGGTCTCTGCCGGTGTTTCGACCACCAGGTTGTTGCCGGTGCTCCCCAGCTCCTTGAGGTCGAGCCCGGCCGAGAACGCCGGGTCGGCGCCGGTCAGCACGATCACGTCCACGTCGTTACGTGCGTCCATCGCCGCCATCTCGGTGCGCAGCGCGGCGAGGAGGGCGCTGGAGAGCGCGTTTCGCTGAGCCGGCCGGTTCAGCGTGAGGGTGGCGACCCGGTCGGTCACGTCGACGAGTAGGACCGGAGCGATGGGTTGGGCGGATTCCATCGGACCATGGTGGCGGAGAGCGGGGTCCGTCAGCGAAACGGCATCCGGGTCTTCGTCCGGCCGGGCATCCTCGCAGAATCCCTGGTGACATCGAAAACCTCCGATCAGCGGCACCGACCGAATTCTTGGGTAACCGAAGTCGCAGATACTTCTGAACCAGTGCCGATACCCGGGTACGTCTTTCCCCGGCCGATCCTGAGCGAGAATCTTCGGTATGGGAGGCAAGGAGGCTCAGCGTCGTCGCCAGCAGCAGCGGCGCGAGCACTCGAGCCGGGCGCTGGCCAAACCGCTCGAGCGTCCTGATCGCTTCCAACACTCCGATCGGCGAGGGTGCTCGCGTCGCGCGCTCGTCACCGCCGTCCTTCTCGTGCTCGTGGTTGCCCTGATCATCCCAGTGGCGGTGAGCCTGAACCTCGTCGGCCGGTCCGTTCCGCCGATCACCCAGCAGCCTGGGGCCCGGCTGGTTCCGGACGAGCCGGCGGTGCCGAACACTCGGATCCTCACCCGTCCCCCTCAGTGAAACCGACCTCCTATGCGCGCTTCGTACCTTCATCCCCGGCTCGCCCACTTCGGCACCACGATCTTCGCGGAGATGTCGCAACTGGCGACCGCAACCGGATCGATCAACCTCGGTCAGGGCTTTCCCGACACCGACGGCCCCGACCTCGTGAAGCAGGCGGCGATCGACGCGATCGAGTCGGGCCGTGGCAATCAGTATCCGCCGGGTCCGGGGATTCCAGAGCTCCGGTTGGCGATCGCCGACCATCAGCGCGCGTACTACGGAGTAGAACTCGACCCGGATACCCAGGTGCTTGTCACCTGCGGGGCGACGGAGGCGATTGCCGCCACCCTGATCTCGCTTCTCGGACCTGGCGACGAGTGCATCCTGCTCGAGCCGTTCTACGACTCGTACCCTGCGGCGGTCGCCATGGCCGGAGCGACGGTGGTTCCGGTCACGCTGCACCCGCCGACCTTCCAACCTGACATCGAGGCGATCCGAGAAGCGGTCACCGAGCGCACGCGCGTGATTGTCATCAACTCGCCCCACAACCCCACGGGCACCGTCTTCACGAACGAAGTGCTTGCCGGAATCGCCGCCGTCGCCATCGACCACGACCTCGTGGTCCTCTCCGATGAGGCCTACGAGCACCTCACCTTCGATGGGGTGAAGCACAACCTGATTTCGAAGCTTCCGGGTATGGCCGATCGGACCGTCACGATCGGTTCTGCGGGGAAGTCGCTGTCGTTCACCGGCTGGAAGGTCGGGTGGGCGACGGGATCGGCCCCGCTGATCAGCGCCGTGCGTACCTCGAAGCAGTTCCTGACCTACGTGTCGTCCGGGCCGTTCCAATACGCTGTAGCCAGCGGGCTGAATGAGCTCGGTCCTGACTACTTCGACGGTCTTGCCGCCAGCCTGGCGTCGAAACGCGATCGTCTTGTCGGCGGGCTGCGGTCACTGGGGCTCAGGGTGTTCGTTCCGAGCGGCACGTATTTCGTGTGCGCCGACATCAGTGCGCTCACGGCAGACGACGGTCTCACCTTCTGCCGGGCGCTCCCGCATCGCTGCGGGGTCGTGGCGATCCCCACGTCAGTCTTCTACGCCACACCTGGAGCCGGCGACACCATCATCCGGTTCGCGTTCTGCAAACGCGACGACGTGATCGACGAGGCCGTCGCACGTCTGGCCACCCTGAACCCGTAAGCCCCCGTCACTTCTTGCGGGCCCGGAACCATTCGACGGTTTCCCGGTAGGTCTGCTCGAGTGGCGTCGCGCTGATCCCGAAGGTGTTCGTGAAGTCGGACGAGTCGAGGTCGAACGGTGCAGCGAACTGGTACTCGACTTCGCGGAGTTCACGCAGCATCGGAACGAAGAGCCCACCGATCGTGAGCGCGACGCTCGGCATCGCTCGTGCCTTCACCACCGGCACACCGGCCGCCCGGCACAGCCCGGCGACGATCTCACGCTGCGTCTGTGCAGGAGCGGTGGGGACGTGCCAGGCGCGCCCGAGCGCCCGCTCGTCGGTCCCGAGAACGGCCATCGCCACCCCGACATCGCCCATGGCGGTGATGGCATGCGGGACGTCGAGCTTGCCCATGAGGCCGACCGCTTTACCGGCGAGCACGTTGTCGACGACCCGGGAACCCATGTTGGCGTCGAGCACGCGGGGGCCGATGAAGTCGCTCGCCCGCGCTTCGGTCACGCGGACCCGGCCGGCCCGGTGAGCTTCGATCGCCTGCTTCCACATCGCGGCGCGGACTTGGCCCTTCTTGCCCGGTGAGGCCAGCACGTCAGTCTCCTTGAAGGGACGAGTGGATGGCCCGTATCCGTAGAGGTTGCTCATCGTGACCAATACCGCGCCCTGCTTCTCCGCGGCAGCCAGAAGGGCGGTGGCGATGGGCGGCCAGTCCGAGACCCACTTGTTGTAGGGCGGGTTGGCGCAGTTGTAGATCGCTGCTGCGTCTCGTGTCGCGTGGAGCAGTGCGGACTCGTTCGATGCGTTAGCGCGTTCACGATCGACGCCGGCGGGCATCTCGCCGTTGCCGCTGCGGGTCACGGACCGAACTGCAAGCCCTCTGGCGAGAAGTTCTGTCGCTGTCGCATGGGCGACCGGTCCGGCTCCGATGATGACGTGTGTTGACATGGTGACTCCTTCAGGACGAGAGCACTGCTCTTTGTTGGGAACACTGTCCACCATTGCTCCGAGAAAATCAAGAGCAGTGCTCTCGAAATGTCGCGGTGCTCTTGTTCGTGTCGGGCACAACACATAAACTCAAGCCATGAACGCTGCATCCGTCCGCTCCCGGGTACGCGCCGAACTCGTCGACGAGATCAAGGAGGCGGCCCGCCGACAACTCGCGATCGAAGGCGCCGCCGCCCTCTCCCTGCGCGCCGTCGCCCGGGAGATGGGCATGGTGTCATCGGCCGTGTACCGCTACTTCCCGAGTCGTGACGACCTTCTGACCGCGCTCATCGTCGATGCGTACAACGCAATGGGGGAGCGGGTCGAAGAGGCCGAGTCCGCCGTTCGCCGAACGGACTACCGGGGCCGGTGGATGGCGGTCTGTCACGCCGTGCGTGACTGGGCCCGGGCGAGCCCTCACGAGTACGGGCTCGTCTTCGGCACCCCGGTGCCGAAGTACGCGGCACCGGCCGACACGATCCCTCCGGCCATGCGGGTCACCGTGGTCCTCGTCCAGATTGTGGCCGATGCCGTTCGAGCCGGTGTGCTCGTCGCTGATCGCGAGCCGATCCCGAAGGCCGTCCGAGCCGACCTTGCGCCGATCCGGGTGTTCTTCGCCGAGCGCGGGGGGATTGTCGACGACGATCTCATCGTGCGATCGATCATGGCGTGGACGCACATCTATGGTGCGATCAGCTTCGAGTTGTTCGGGCATCGAGTCGGGATGGTGTCGAAGCACGACGGCTTCTTCGACCACGAGATGCGTCGGATGGCGGCCTTCGTCGGGTTGTGACTGACCGAGCGCGCCGGCAGGGTTCCCCCGGTGTTGAACGCGGATTCGGAACCAGCATGGCGTTGCGCACCGCGAAGTGGGAAACTCATCGGTATGCCGAATGCCACCTTCACCGCCATGGACGTGTCGACCCGCGAGGAGTGGCTCGAGATCGGAGCCCAGACCTCGGCCAACCAGGGCCGTGTCGCCGAGCGCGTGCTCGATCTGCTTCGTTCGCTCGCCGACATCTCCGATGGGTTCGTCACTGATCAGTTGACCCACTGCCTGCAGACGGCAACGATGGCGGAGCGGGCCGGAGCAGATGACGAGGTCGTGGTGGCCTCGCTGTGCCACGACATCGGCAAGGCCATCAGCGTGCCGAACCACCCGGCGATCGCGGCGTCGATCCTCGAGCCCTATGTGCGCCCCGAAGTGCATTTCATGATCGCCGCCCACCAGGACTTCCAGGGCAAGCATTACTACGCGCACTTTGGTCTGG
>JANOHI010000200.1:0-15555 GCA_031406385.1 Acidimicrobiia bacterium | reverse complement strand
GCCGCGAAGTTCAAGGCCGAGCTCCACATTGCGCCGAGCTGTGCGCCACGGCGTGAGCGCAGACCGGGCGAGCATGTAGCCGACGTCGGTGGACGGGCCATCGACCGGGCGTCCATGGCGGGTGACAGCGCCTGCGGTTGCCGGCATGAGCCCGCCTAGCAAGTTAAGGATCGTCGTTTTGCCACATCCACTTGGACCGACGAGGGCGACGAATTCGCCCGACTCGACGCGAAGACTGATCGAGTCGAGAGCATGGACGAGTTCGCCACCCGAACGGAACAGAACCGAGACTCCCGCCAGCTCGACCGCAGCCGGCCCTGCACTGACGACCGACGACGGCAGATCATGCATACCGATCAAGGGTTAAAGCTGTAGTCGGCGACGTGCCAGGCCTTCTTCGTAAGCCCGGCAGCGAAAAAGAAGTCCCCCACCTTGTCATAACGCTCGGCGGCCATGCCCTTGGTGGTGGTGAACTGATTCACGTTTCGAGCGAGGAGCGCGGAAGCGGTGAGAGGGTCAACCTTGAGGTACTCACGGATCGCGACCTCGACGTCGGCCTTATTGGCCGGGTCAATCATCCATTTCACCGCCGCTAGATACGTGGCCTGGATCCCCTTGATCGCATTGGGGTTCTTCTTTGCGAAGTCCCGGCTGGTCACATAGAAAAGCGACGCCCAATTCAGCGTTGCGGGACCCGTGTCCTTCTGAATCGAAAAAGGTTGCACCGCGATACCCTCCTGAAGTCCGACAGTTATGCCCGGCTCGAACACCATCGCCGCATCAATCTCACCCTTCTGCATCGCCGCCAGCGTCGTCGTGGCAAGACCCGTCGCAATGTAGATAGCG
Source organism: Acidimicrobiia bacterium (assembly GCA_031406385.1). Taxonomy (GTDB): domain Bacteria; phylum Actinomycetota; class Acidimicrobiia; order Acidimicrobiales; family JANYDT01; genus JANLQX01. The sequence continues at coordinate 14,709 of JANOHI010000200.1, read as the reverse complement.
CCGTCGGGGTTGAGGCCCGCTTCCTTGTAGAGGCCGCGCGCCACGAACTCGGCCGCCGCACCCCTGGCAACGACGCCCATCTTGGCCTTCGCCAGATCCTTCATGACGCCCTTCCAACCTTCAGCCGAACTCGGCAACGGAAAGTCCTTCCGAACGATGATGTCGAAGAACTCGCGGTTAAGGACCGACTGGAAGCCGACAAGGTCTGCGCCGCCGTCGAGCACCGGAAAAATGTTCGCCGGGTTGAAACCAGACACGTTGATGTCACCGGAGAGGAGGGCGGCCGTGAGCTGCGGGCCGGTCTGCGCAGCAATGCAGGACATATCAACGCCGTTCGCCTTGTCGATCCCGTTCTTGATCGCATAGTCGAACGGCAATCCCGTGAGCGTCGGCGCACACCCAATGTTGACCTTAGTGATCACGGCCGGCTTCGGAATGGTCGTCGATACAACGACCGGGTTCGTGGTGGCCGTCGCCACCTCCTGTTTCGTGGACTTCGTGACCTTCTTCGTCGTCTTCGTGACCTTCTTCGTCGTCTTGGTCGCAGCGGTCGCAGACGGGACGACAAGCGCCACGCTCACAACGGCAACCAAACTGACCAGGGTCCTTCGATTTCGATTCACTTCGACTGTCCTCCGATTTTGGACTGCGGGATAGGGCCGGACACAGGATCGGCGTGACGTTCGACACAGCCGAGCCAAGATAATTAAAGTGTCTATTACTTCCACGCGGGTGTCAATCGACATCAACGAGGATCCGCCGACAGCCACCCCTCAACCGAGAGGTCAGGCCTACCCAACGTTGAGGTGACTCCTCACGGGTCGCGACGAGCGACGACTTTGCCGACGATCGCCGTGCCTTCAGGCTGTTCGACGCAAGCGCTGCCAGGGCGGCTCGTATGGGTTGTTACAGGGCGCCCAAGACGCCGCATTGCGCGCGTGTGTGCCAACGTGAGGCGGTGGAGTCCGATTTCGAGTTCCGAAGGCTGGGCCGGATCGAAGTGGTGCGCGTCGTCGAGATCGACCGCACGGAACGCATCGACGCGCTCTACGACCAGCACGGAACCGAACTCGTCGCTCGGCGAGGCGAGTGGAGCGCGCCGGCATGGGACCCGGACGGTCACGGCGAACACTCCGTCGAGGCCAAAGTGCACGAACTTGAGCACTACCTCGACACAGGTGGGATCGCCTTCGGTGCGTTCGCCAGCGAACGGCTGGTCGGCATCGGTGTCGTCGTGCCACACCTCCGGCCCGAGATCGCGCAGCTGGCATTCCTTCACGTCAGCGCACCGTTTCGCGCGACGGGCGTCGGCAGCAATCTGTGCGAGTACCTCGAGCAGCTCGCCCGCACTGCGGGCGATTCGGTCATGGTCGTCTCGGCGACGCCATCGGAGAACACCGTGCGGTTCTACCTCGGTCGCGGTTTCCAGCCCATGGCAGAACCGTTGGCCGAGCTGTTCGCGCTCGAGCCCGAGGACGTGCACATGCACAAGTCGCTGTAGCTCAGCGCACAACACCGCCGCAACCCGCTCGATAGCCGGCCTCTTGTGCATGCTGTGGGTGATGTCGGGCCGAGTCGCGCTCCCAGCGTTCGATCGTCGGAGAGGTGGGGAGTACGCGACCGGTCGGAACTCCCGCGTAAACTTTGCTCACGATCAGTGGGCTGAGCTATGCCTTCGGCCTTGTCGGCGCGACGGTGGGCCTGCTCGTATGGGCCGATGTGTGCGTGATCGGGAGGTCAGTCGCCAGGGATTCGGAGCGTCGTTATCGTGCACCTCGCGAGTCAACACGTGCCCCCGATCTGTGGGCCCGGTGCGGGAACCAACTTTCACTGCCGAATCGTCCAAGGGCCTACTGTGGCGATGGTGGATGACCGCAAACCGCCGCGATCGGCCAACGACGAACGAGCAACCTTGCGAGCACTGCTCCAGTACCAACGAGAGTCGTTCGTACGCAAGGTCAGCGGCGTCGACGACGCTGCCGCACGTCGCGCGATTGTCGCCAGCGGCACCACGTTGCTTTGGTTGGCCCAGCACATGGCGCACGCCGAGCAACTCTGGATCATTCGCCGCTTCGCTGGGCTCAACATGCCGCCCCACCTCCTCGTCGAGACCGATTCGATCGAAGCGGCTGTTGCCGTCTACAAGTCGACCTGGGACGTCGTCGACGACATCGTGGCAGCAGTTCCTACGTTCGATACTCTCTGCCAAGACCCTGGCCCGCCGACCAACCTCCGTTGGGTCCTGTCACACCTTCTTGAAGAGACCGCTCGCCACGCCGGACACGTTGACATCCTCAGAGAACTCATCGACGGGACGACCGGCCGCTGAACAATCAGCGCTCGCAAACCCGACTCCGTTCGCCTGCACTCAGAACCGGAGTGCACCACTTCGCGCAACGACTTTGACAAACAATGCGTCCGGTAACCGGCCTCTTGTGATCTCGGGCCGAGTCGCGCTCCGAGTGTTCGATCGTGGGAGAGGTGCAGGCGCGCGACCGTTCGGGACTCCCGCGACAACTTTGCCGACGATCGCCGTGCCTTCAGGCCGTCGCGACGCCGGGCGCCGAGGCCGCTCGTATGAGCCGTTACCGAGTGGCCTGTGCCGAGCTATCGATTCACGCACTCTGGCTGTTCTGTGTGGGTCAGGCGGCGCGTGTTACCGGGCGGGTCGCGCCGGAGCCGGTCGGCCAGGCGCAGTGAATTCAGCGAGCACGGCGGACAGGTCCACCCTGCGTTCGTTCACAACCACGGCGACCGCGCCGATGACCGCATGGATTCGGCGAAGAAGTGATCCAGGGGCTTCGCCCTGTCAGCCTGCGCAGATGCCCGGGACCGCCATCTTCTCGAACAGGTGAGGTGAGATGGTCACGCCATCGGGATAGTTGGCCAGCATGACCTGGAACTGGGGGTTCCCGAATGCTTGCCCCAGTTGAGCCGCGGTCTCCCACACCGCGATGTTGAGGCGCACGCCGCTTGGGCCAACGCCGCGGTGGAGTTGGACGGACAGGCACCCGGGCTGGGCGCGCATGAATGCTGCATCGGCGGTCCACACGTCAGCCACAAACGATTCGATGTCGCCGGGCGCGAGTCGGAAGAGGTTCGCCAAGACGACTGGGCCGGTATCCCTGCCCAGCTGTTCGCGGAACGTGATGTTGGTGTCGAGCTCGATGAGATTCGTCACGAGTTGCTCCTTGCGAGGTTGAGGATCCGTAAGTAATGTACAGTTATACCTGTACGAGCATACAATCAGTTCGTGATCGGAGTCATTGTGGGCGCAGTTCGTCAACCAAACGTGCCATGAGGGGGAGTTGATGCACCTAGCGACGGTCCGAACAGAGCAGGGAACGTCGGCGGCGCGTCTTGTCGGCGACCGATACGAGCTGCTCGGGTTCGGCGATGTCGGAGCGTTGCTGGCGAGTGGTTCGCCCGAAGCCACCCTCGACGCAACCGGCGTGATCCCGTCGGCAGGCGCTCGCCTCGCGCCGGTGGTGACAAGGCCCGGCAAGATCGTGTGTCTCGGTCTGAACTACACGACGCACATCCTCGAAACCGGGCGCGAGCTCCCGCAGCACCCGACGTTGTTCGCGAAGTACTCCGAGGCGCTGATCGGCCCGCACGACGACATCGAACTGCCGCGTGCACGCGTCTCGGAGCAGGTCGACTGGGAGGCCGAGCTCGTCGTGGTCATCGGTCAACGTGTCCGCCACGCCGATGCCCGGGAGGCGCGTGCCGCAATTGCGGGGTTCACGATCATGAACGACGTCACCGTCCGAGACTGGCAGCGTCGAACCCTCGAGTGGCTGCAGGGAAAGACCTTCGAGGCAACGACACCGGTGGGTCCAGTGATGGTGACCACCGACGAGATCGGTGACGGATCGGGCCTTCGACTCTCGTGCCGAGTGAACGGTGAAGAGATGCAGACGGCGAGCACGAGCGACCTGCTCTTCAAACCGGTTGACATCATCCGGTACGTGTCCACGATTCTGACGTTGCAGCCCGGCGACATCATCGCCACGGGAACGCCGGGAGGTGTCGGTTTCACCCGTACGCCGCAGGTGTTTTTGCGCCCCGGCGACGTTGTCGAAACCACGATTGAGGGAATCGGCTCGATGCGAAACGTCTGTCACGCGAGCGAACGGAGCAAATGATGGGAATTGTCGGTCTCGGTCACGCCGGCCTCTGGGTGAGTGATCTCGTGACGATGAGGGACTTTTACCGTGACACGCTCGGGCTGACGGTCACCGACGAGGATCACGAGATCGGGATGGTGTTCCTGAGCGCACGACCAGCGATCGAGCATCACGAACTCGTTCTCGCCCGCGGTCGGCCCGGAGGCAACCCGACGACGCTGAATCAGCTGTCGTGGCGCCTCGACAGCCTTGCCAGCCTGCAGTCGTTCCACCGACGATTCCTCTCCGAAGGAGTGCGGATCAAACAGGTGGTCACGCACGGCATTGCGTTCGGCATTTATTTCCTCGATCCGGAGGACAACGTCAACGAGGTTTACTGGGCGACCGATCGAGCGGTCCCGCAGCCGTTTCGCCGCGACATCGAACTCGGTCAACCCGCCGATGCCGTGATAGGTGACGCTGAACAGCTGCTGACCTCACCGGGGAACACCTATCACCGAGTCGCCGAATGACGGTGCAGTTGGCGGATGGCACGCGGGCTCCGAACGTGGTGTTCATACTCGCCGACGATCTCGGTTGGGGGGACCTCGGCTGCTACGGATCGGACAGCATCGCGACGCCTCATCTCGACCGGATGGCGTTCGACGGTATGCGCTTCACCGATGCGTACTCCGGATCGCCGTGGTGCTCTTCGACTCGGATCAGTCTCTACACCGGTCGCAACCCCGGGCGACTCGAAGCGGGTCTGGAAGAGCCGCTGCGAACCCGCTCTGACCAGATGGGCATTCCCGAGGGACACCCGACACTTCCGTCGATACTCTGCGGTGTCGGCTACGAGACCGCGATGTTCGGAAAGTGGCACTGCGGCTGGATGCCGTGGTTCGGTCCCCGCAAGATCGGTTTCCAGAAGTTCTTCGGAAACCTCGACGGCGCGATCGACTACTTCGAACACATCGACACGCTCGGTCAGCCCGATCTCTATGAGGACGAGACACCGATCGAGGAGACGGGGTACTACACGTCGCTCATCTCGGCTCATGCAGCCGCGTTCATCGCGACACCGCGCGCTGCGCCCTACTACGCGCAGGTGAACTACACCGCGCCGCATTGGCCGTGGGAGGGACCCGACGACGCAGCAATCGGCCGTGAGCTACGCGAGGCGCAAGCGAAATCTGGTGCCATGAGTCCGTTGCTTCATCTGACCGGAGGGTCCTTGGCCAAATACGGGGAACTGGTGGAGGCGATGGACGCCGGGATCGGCGAGATCCTCGACGCCATCAACCGAAGTGGCGAAGGGGACAACACCATCGTCATTTTCTCCTCGGACAACGGAGGCGAACGGTGGTCGAAGAATTGGCCGTTCATCGGAGAGAAGGGTGACATCGCTGAAGGTGGCATCCGCGTGCCCCTGGTCGTGCGTTGGCCACAGCAGATCGCGGCCGGGCAGATCGGCCACGACGCCAACATCACCATGGACTGGACAGCGACCATCCTCGACGCAGCAGGCGCGGCGCCCGACCCCGCCTATCCGCTCGATGGAGTCAGCCTCCTGCCGTGGCTCCAGGGTCACACGGCCTATCCCGAACACGACCTTTTCTGGCGGGTAGCGAGCCAGGGCGCGCTTCGACGTGGTCGCTTCAAATACGTTCGCGATCGACGTGACCGGGCGATGCTGGGTAACTGGCCGCGCCGTTTTGGTGACTACGACCTGCTCTATGACGTGAGCGTCGACGGCCGGGAGGCGGCGGAGATCAGCAGCCTGCATCCGCGGGTCCTGATCGAACTGCGTGACGAATGGGAACGGCGAGCCGCCGAGTTGCTTCCGTACCCGCCTCATCATCCAAACCTGCCCCGGCACTCCGTTGCGGGTCTGCCCGCCGTGTCGGTACCGGATTGAAGACGGAGCCAAGAATGCCTGAAGAGTCGCCCACGAATACAACGTCCATCGGTGTCGCCATTCTCGGTTCTGGCAACATCGGAACCGACCTCATGGTGAAGGTGCTGAGACGATCCAACGTGCTTCGAATGGTCGCTCTCGCCGGGATCGATCCGGAGTCTGACGGGTTGGCTCGTGCCGGACGGTTGGGTGTCGAAACCACGGCAGGAGGCATCGCGGGACTCCTCAAGCTCTCGTCGTTTGACGAGGTCCGCATCGTGTTCGACGCGACCAGTGCCGGTGCGCACGCCGCTCACAATCGACTCCATCAGTCCCGCGGGGTGAGGGTCATCGATCTGACGCCGGCTGCGCTCGGTCCCTATGTCGTGCCGGTCATCAACGGCGGCGATCACGTAGAAAGTCCCAATGTCAACATGGTTACCTGTGGTGGTCAGGCGACGGTCCCGATTGTCGCCGCCGTGTCCAGTGTGGCTCCGGTGCGCTACGCCGAGATCGTGTCCTCCATCGCATCGCGATCCGCCGGGCCGGGAACGCGAGCCAACATCGATGAGTTCACCGAAACGACGGCGCGCGCTCTGGAGGTCGTCGGGGGAGCGGTACGCGGAAAGGCCGTGATCGTGTTGAACCCGGCCGAGCCGCCGCTGATGATGCGCAACACCGTCTACTGCCTCATCGATGGCGACTGCGACCATGACCGCATTGAAGCCGCGGTCGAGGAGATGGTGGCACGTGTTCGCTCCTACGTCCCCGGCTACCGCTTGAAGCAACGCGTCCAGTTCGAGACGTTCACGCAAGAGACGGCCTTGCACATTCCCGAAACCGGCAAGTTCTGGGGTACACGCGTGACGGTGTTTCTCGAAGTGACCGGCGAGGCCCACTACCTGCCGGCGTACGCCGGAAACCTGGACATCATGACCTCAGCAGCCTTGGCCACCGCCGAATCGATCGCCCTTCACCGAACCGCAGCGAACGGTCTTCGAACAGGTGTCCGACGGTGAGCGCCACGACGAGCGGAGTCGCGGACAAGAGGCTCTACATCTCTGACGTGACCCTCCGCGACGGGATGCACGCCATCCGACACCAGTACACAGTCGAACAGGCGGTCAGCATCGCTGTGGCGCTGGATTGCGCCGGTGTCGATTCCATCGAAGTGGCGCATGGTGACGGGCTGTCCGGCTCGTCGTGCGTGTACGGCTTCGGTGCCCACACCGATTTGGAATGGATCAGTGCGGTCGCCGGCGCAGTTGTCCGCGCCCAGGTGGCGACTCTGCTGCTTCCTGGCATCGGCACGGTCCACGATTTGAAGAACGCGTTCTCGGCGGGTGCTCGCGTTGTGCGAGTGGCGACCCACTGTACTGAGGCCGACATCGCGGCTCAGCACATCACTGCCGCCCGAGAACTCGGTATGGACACCGTCGGTTTCCTGATGATGTCGCATATGACCACGCCCGCCGAGTTGGCGGTGCAGGCGAAGAAGATGGAGGGCTTCGGGGCGACGTGCGTGTATGTGGTCGACTCCGGTGGGGCGATGACCATGCGCAGTATCGCGGAGCGCTTCGACGCGTTCCGCCAGACACTGCTCCCGACGACGCAGACCGGGATGCACGCGCACCACAACCTTTCCCTCGGCGTTGCCAACTCCATGGTCGCGGTCGAACATGGTTGCGATCGAATCGACGCAAGCCTCGCCGGCATGGGCGCCGGTGCAGGAAATGCGCCGCTCGAAGTGTTCATCGCGGCGGCCTCGCGAGAGGGATGGGCCCATGGCTGCGATCTGTTCGCGCTGATGGATGCCGCCGACGACCTCGTGCGACCGCTCCAAGATCGGCCGGTTCGGGTCGATCGCGAGACGTTGGCCCTTGGCTATGCGGGGGTCTACAGCAGCTTTCTGCGTCACGCCGAAAATGCTGCAGCAAGGTACGACGTACCGGCCGTCGAGATCCTCGTCGAGCTGGGGCGCCGCAGGATGGTCGGTGGTCAGGAAGACATGATCATCGACGTCGCTCTCGATCTCTCCAAATCACGAACGAAGGTGGCGCAATGACGCACTCCACGGTTGACATCTCTGCTCTTTCGGGCCGACTGTTGACGGCTGATGCCGACCACGCACCGATTCCACCGATCAGCGTTGCGTTCGACCCCGGCGACCTCGGCGCTGCCTACGCGATCCAATCAGCGTCCATTCAGGTGTGGCTGGATGCCGGTCGTCGCATCGTCGGACGCAAGATCGGGCTCACCAACCCCCGGGTGCAACAACAGCTTGGTGTCGAACAACCAGACTTCGGCGTCCTCTTCGACGACATGGAGTATTCGTCAGGCGACGTCGTTCCGTTCAGGAGGGTTCTGCAGCCTCGGATCGAGGCGGAGATGGCCTTTATCCTCGGCACCGACTTGAGCAATCCCGACCCTTCGGCCGACGAGGTCGCCGCCGCAGTGGCGGGCGTGCGGCCGGCTCTCGAAATCGTTGGCAGCCGCATTCAGGACTGGCAGATCACCATCGTCGATACGATTGCCGACAACGCCTCGTCGGGTGCTTTCGTACTCGGCGGCGCGATGACCTCCATCTCCGACATCGACCTGATCTCTGCGGCAATGACGATGCAACGATCACGCGCTGGTGCGCCGTTCGAGCAGGTGTCAGCAGGCGCAGGCGTCGATTGCCTGGGGAGCCCATTGATCGCTGCAACCTGGCTAGCGGCAGAGCTGGTGCGCCGCGGCTCCCCTCTCCGAGCCGGCGATGTCGTACTCACCGGGGCCCTCGGCCCGATGGTCGCGGTGTGCGCGGGTGATCATTTCGCCGCGCACATCGACGGGCTCGGTGACGTGCAGATCACGTTCGGCCCCGACCCATTGGTGACCGACTGAACGATGAAGATGTCATCTGGCGAAGGTTCACAGTGTTCAACGTCTGCGCCGCCGTGGGCATGATCTTGCGACCGGTGTTCGACTCACCGGTGAACGCTACGAGGTCGTCTCCCATCGACGAATTGGGGAAGATCGATCACGTCGTGGTCTCGCGGTCGCTGGCGAGTTGCCCGCCGGCGATGAAGTCGGTGGGTGGGAATTCATGGATCCAGACCCGGATCGATGCCACCGGTGCGCCGATCGACTCGTGAACGGCGGCTGTGATCGCTTGGAGCAGGGCAGCCTTCTGTTCCGGCGTACGACCCTTGAGCATGTTGACTTGGATGAGTGGCATTGGGAAGTCCTTCAGTCGGCGGTGACGGTGACTGAGCCAAGCGATGCGAAAGTTGCGGTGATTCGGCCTCCCGCAAGGAGAGGGACGGCGGCGGTGAGGCCGCCGGAATAGATCTGCCATCCGGCCTCGATCGCCCGGCCCCGCTCACCCAGCCAGTTGGCCAACGCGGCAACGGCGTCAGCGGGGTGCCCCATCGTCGCTGCCCCAGCCGCGGTGCTGACGAGTTCGCCGTCGACCTCCAGCGTGAGTCCGAGGAGCGCAAGGTCGAGGGCACTCACGGTTTCGACGTGTGCGCTCGTGACGAAGCTGGCCGCCGAGGTGTTGTCGGCAATAACGTCGGCCGCAGTGAACGAGAAATCGGCGTAGCGCGAGTCGATGATCTCGAGGCCGCATGTCACCGACTCGGTTGCGTCCAACACCTGCGACCGACTGAGGCCGGGGCCGCGCAGTCGCTCACCGATGCGGAAGACGATCTCGGGCTCGACTCGGGGGTGGATGAGTTGGTCGAGAGCGATTGAGGTCCCAAGCGGATGGAGCCCGCCCGACAGCAACTGGCCGAACACCGGCTGGTCGACGCCCATCTGGGTTTGCTTCGCCCGCGCCGTGAGGCCCAGCTTGGCGCCAACGACGTGCTCACCTCGCTCGACGCGCCGTCGCACGACCTCGTCCTGCACGGCGTAGGCGTCGTCGATCGACAGATCAGGATGGTCGATGGTAAGCCTGGCGATCGCGACTCGTTGCGAGCATGCGACGTCGAGGCGATCGGCGAGCGACGCGAGTACCTGTTGGGTGGACATCGTCAGTTCCCTTTGATGGGTTTCCAGAGTGCGAAGACCTTGTTCGAGTTGAAGCACGAGGTCTCGACGAAGGTCGACCACGACAGCTCAGCGTTGGCCGCGCGTGCCGCGCCCTGGAGGATGCACCAGTTCAGAACTTCCTGTTGGCCGGCGTGTTCGATGTCGACGAGCGACTTGGATTCCCAAGTCGCGTAATCGCCACCGACGAGTGCGTCGTAGAGGGTATGGTCGGCGGCGGTGTCGGGGCGCAAGCGCCACGTGTGGTCACAGAGGAACGCGTGTGACCACGATGATGAGGCGATCATGGCGATGCGCCAGGGGCTTCGCTGAGCGCAGCGCATGATTGCCTCACCCAACGCCATCAAACGCGCCGGCGTCGGGGACGGCGGGTCGGGCTCCGGGAGCGCATCGAAGCGGGTCATGAAGCCACGGGCACCGACCACCTTGCGGCCGTAGCAGTTGACGGGCATCGCGACGACCGGCCAAGGGAAGCCCGTGCGTTCGTAGTCAAGGTACAAGATCGTGTTCAGAAACGCATGCGACAGCCCAGGGTGATGCAGTTGCCGATACGCATACGCCACATCGAACCCTTCGCCCATGAGTTGTTCGACCAACCATCTCGCCGCGTTCCGATGCCCTCGGATCACCCGCTCGTGTGTCTGCGCCTCGTTCCAGACGTTGGGCTTGTGAGCAGTCATCGCGGAAGCCGCCGCTTGCGCCCAGGGCAGGACCGTCAAGTCGTCGTACGCCAGTACGGCGTATGGCGGAATCAGATCCTCGTGGAAGTTCTCGTGTTGATCGTCGCCCCAGATAAGCACCAGATCCGGTCGAAACAGGTCGAGTTCGGCCCGAACCCTTCCGAGCCCGGCGACGAGTGCTTGGCGGTGTGCGGCCGCTGCTCTGAGTCCTTCGTCATCGCCCCATTCGCGTTGCATCGCGACGGGCCATCGCGAAGATTGCTTCTCGACGTGCGGAATGGACGGGTCGGAAAGGGTCCGACGAAGGATGTCCGCCATCAACTCGTCGGGCATGCTGAGCGGCGGGTAGTGCGTCACGCCGGCGAGGAGCACGTCGCTCATTCGACGAGACCCCTCGCCGCGTTCGCGTCGCTGGCGTCGCCAGAGTGTGAGCGAGGTTCGCGCGTGTCATCACCTTTGCTGTTTGGGCAGCGTTCAGAGCGAGGCACTGTGACCTCCGTCGACGACGAGTTCAGCGCCGGTCATGTACGACGAGGCTGAAGACGCGAGGAAGAGCGCTACCTCGGCGATCTCGTCACATTCGCCCGGGCGTCCCATCGGGATCGCGTCGATGACGGGTCGAAGCGGACCCTCGTCGCCGAGCGCGAGCACCGGTGCGGTGGCGGGGGAGTTCACTAGGCCGGGGACGATGGTGTTGACGCGGATGCCCTCCCGGGCTCCTTCTCTCGCGAGCTGGCGGCCGAGCCCGAGGACGCCCGCCTTGGTCGCGGCGTGGGCAACAGCCGGGAGCTGGGCGATGCCGCGAAGCGCAATGTTCGACGAAGTGTTGATGACCGACGCGCCCGGTCGCGTGAGGTGGGGCCACGCCGCTCGACACACGAAGTAGACGAGGTCGAGTTCATTGCGAACGGCGTAGCGCCATGTGTCGAGATCCGAGCTGATCGGCGCAAAACGGACGGAGGCGGCGTTGTTGTAGAGCACATCGATGCGGCCGAACCGCTCGACCACCGACGTGATCCACGACTGCGCGGCCTCCGCGTCGCCGAGATCGACTTCGCCGGAGTCGATCATCATTCCACCGCCGGCCGTGACCATGGCCAGGGTTTCCGCGTTGGCTTGGGCGTTGAGGTCGCACCCGACCACAGTGGCGCCCTCACGGGCGAAGAGCAGGGCAGCCGCGCGGCCCTGACCACCAGCGGTGCCGGTGATCAAGGCGACGCGCCCCGCGAGTCGGTCACCCATCGGTCGAAATCCGTCGGGGTCGCATCACAGTTTCCAGAGCTTCTTGAACTGTTCGGCGTAGCCGGCGGGCCCCGACGGGTACTTGTTCTCGAAGCGCACTTTGGTGGCGTTGCCCGGGTTGACGAGCCAGATCGGAATGCCCGCCTTCTCCGAGACCGTGACGTCCTGGCCACCGACGGCACGAGCGGCAGCGTCGACGAGTTGCCAGCCCCACGCAACGAACGGCACTGCACCCCAGCCCTGCCCGCGACCTTCGGCCGTCTCGTTGACAGCTGCTTCGTCGGGCGCTGAGCCGAGGAATTTGATCTTGGTGAGGCCGGCTTCCTGGAGCGCTCCGGCCAGGCCGAGAGCGAGTTCCGGTCCGCAGACGTAGACGTAGTCGACTTTCGGGTTCTGCTGCAGGAAGGAGATGATCCCGGCTGCACCCTTCCCCGACTGTACGTCGCCGACAGGAAGGGCGATCTCGGACGTAGTGCACGTGGTCGGGCAGTACTTCGCGATCTCGGCTTTGACCGCGTTGAGGTTCGGCCGGTGGATGGTGTCGAGTTGCGGGATGAAGGCCATGGCGATGTCGGCTTTACCGGCGGCGCCGTTCGAATCGACGATCATCTGGAGGGCGGGCAATCCTGCCCAGAGGCTTGCTCCCTGGCTCGGCGGACCGATCACGGCGGTTATGCCGTTCCCGGCAGAATTGGACGTCGCGGCGTCGATGACGACGACGCCCTTGCTCTTTGCCGTCGTGAGCGCGTCTTGCATGAGCGCCTGGTCCAACGCCGCGGTGATGATGACCTGGGCGCCGCCGTCGATGGCTTGTACGAAGGCGGAGTTCACGGTTGCCGGGTTGCGGAGGTCGACGCCCAATTCCGCGTACTGCCAGCCCAGCGCTTCGGTCGCCGCCTTGACACCCACGCCGAACGAGGGTGCCGGCCCAACGTTCGCATTGATGAAGGTGACCTTGACACCAGCCTTGGGCCGCGCGTTCAGCGGGGCCGTGATGGTGATCGACGTCGGTTGCACCAGACGACTTGCGAGCTGGGCGGCCGCTTTCGCCCCTGGGCTCGCCGACTTCGACGTTGGCTTCGGTTTGGTGGCCTTCTTTGCGGCGTTCGCTCCTGTCGGGGCGAGCAGCCCTGCGACGAGTGCGAGGGCGGTGAGGGCGACAAGCCCCTGGCGACGTTCCATTGTTCCCCTTTTCTTGGCCTTGACAGACCTAACTAAACATGTATAGTCATACATGCGGAGTCAATAGTCAAGCGCAAACTTCGGGAGGGGAACATGTCGGTGAAGAACTCGTCAGGGATGCTCGCCAATCCCCACACCCTTGTGGTCCAGGGTTTGTCGAAGACGTTCGGTTCCACGCGTGCCCTGATCGACGTCGACCTGGAGATCGTTCGTGGGGAGGTGCACGGGCTGGTCGGGGTGAACGGCTCCGGGAAATCGACCCTCATCAAGACGCTCTCCGGTTTCGTGCAGCCCGACAGCGGTGCTGTCGCCACCATCGCCGGTCGGCCGCTCCGCCTGGGAGATCCCGCAGCCGCGGCGGCTGGAGGGCTGCGCTTCGTCCACCAAGATCTCGGCTTGGTCGACGAGCTCGACGCGGTTGACAACTATGCGCTTGGGAATGGATTCGTGCGACGCGCCAGCGGCACAATCGATTGGCCTGCCACCCGGGCCCGCGTCACCGACGCCCTGGGCGAACTCGGCGTCGCGCTCGATCCCCGGCGACCCGTCGGCCAGCTGTCGGCGTCTGCTCGAACTGCAGTAGCTGTCGCCCGCGCTCTCGCCGGTTGGCGTGAAGGAGCCCAGCTGCTGGTGCTCGACGAACCGACGGCGTCGATGCCCGACGACGAGGTCGGTCGGCTCTTCGATGTCATCAGGGCCGTGAATGCCAGCGGGTTGGCGGTGATCTACGTGTCCCATCACCTCGACGAAGTGTTCGAACTCACCAACCGTGTCACTGTTCTTCGTGATGGGCGGAGGGTCGCCACCGTTCCCACGTCGGACATCGGCCACAACGACCTGGTTGAGCTCATGACCGGAGGGCTCCATGACTCACGTTCGAGCGGCGAGGTTGCTCGGGCGACCTCCAGCCCTGTCGCGCTGTCGGCGAACTCGATTTCCACTGGCCTCCTTCGCAGCGTCGACGTCTCGGTCCGCGTCGGTGAGATCGTCGGCATTGCTGGCTTGTCAGACTCGGGCCGTGAGCACCTCGCCAAGGCCCTGTTCGGTGCGATCCCGAGGACGGGAAGCGTCGTCGTTCGCGGTGAAACTGTGTCGCCGAATCCGATTGCCTCCATCGCCGCTGGGGTTGCCCTCGTGCCGGCGGAGCGGTTGCGGGTCGGTCTCATCGCCGCCGACTCCGCCCGAGCCAACCTGTCACTGCCGCGAATCGCTGCGTATCGCCGACTCGCCCGCCTTCGTCGGGCTCCGGAGACGGCGGATGCCGCGGAACTGCTGCATCGTACGAAGGTGAACCCGGACCGAAATCCGGAGCGAGTCGTCGCCACCCTCAGCGGAGGCAATCAGCAGAAGGTGCTCCTCGCTCGGTGGCTCGGCGTGAATCCGACGGTGCTCTTGCTCGACGAACCTACGCAGGGCGTCGATATCGCGGCCAAGTCCGACGTACACCGGCTCCTCCGAGAGGCCGCGCGGGCCAGCGGCCTCGCCGTCATTGTCTGTTCAACCGATTCGATCGAGCTAGCCGAATTGTGCGACCGAGTGATCGTGCTCTGCCGGGGATCGGTCG
>JANOHI010000025.1:0-4619 GCA_031406385.1 Acidimicrobiia bacterium | reverse complement strand
CGGCCCTCACGACCGTGATGCAGTGCACACCGGTAACTGCGTGCGCGCTGTACTTCTCCGCTCCCGACGTGCCACCGGTCCACGAGTCAGTCGGCAATTGGGTTGCGCCCCCGCTCGAGGAAGCCGGCGGTCCGCAACCCGAGGTGCCAACGTTGGCCAATCAGGTCTGCAGCCCGATCTTCGGTGTTGACCGGGCCATGCCGATCGGGTACTTCGGAGTGACCGACGCACCCCAGGGACTCGTCGACGCCGGACTCGTCGATCGGGCCTCCGATCAGATCTCGTCGATGCTCGGTCTTCTGATCGAGGCCGAGCGGCTCCGCCGTGCCGCCGCCGCGTCCCAGGCGATGGAACTGGTCAGCGCCCTCGGTGACGACTACGGCGAGGTCGACCTTTTCGAGCTTGCATCCACGTTCGCTTCGCTGCCCGGAGCCGAAGCCGCCCGCATCACTGCCGAGATCTCTCGTTTCGGCGGGCCCATGCTGGTGGAGTCCGGGAACACCGACGAGGAGATCGCCCACACCGAGCGCATCGACGAGATCGATCGAAACGCGAAGTTGACACTCCACGTGTGGTGGACCGGAGGTGCAGCACCTAGCGACAACCGTCTCGACGACATAGCTGATCGTCTCGTGGTCTCGCTGAAGCGAGCCGAACAGACCGCAAAGCTTCGTGCCGAGGTCGAGACCGACGAACTGACCGGGATCGGCAATCGCCGCCGTGGCTCTCGGGCGTTGGCTCAAGCAGCGGCTCGAGCGCAGCGCTCCGGTGAGGAGTTCGCCGTCGTCATGATGGACCTCGACAAGTTCAAGTCGGTCAACGACGAGTTCGGCCACGAGATGGGCGACTCCGTGCTTCGTCTCTTCGCCGAGGCCATCGAAGCCGTCGTTCGCGGCTACGACGTCGCCGCCCGATGGGGTGGCGAAGAGTTTCTCCTCGTCTGCCCCGGCACCGGACGCTCGGGATCGGAGGCACTGGCCAAGCGACTCCTCGAGAAGACGCCTGACATGTGTTCACGGGCCCTACCCGAGGGTCGGCTGCAAACGGTCTCGATCGGTATTGCGGTGTGTGAGAACTCGTCGTGCGACCCCCAGGCTCTCCTTCGGTCAGCCGATGAGGCGATGTACAAGGCGAAGACGACCGGACGGAACAGGTTCATCGTCGCCGAATCCGCTCGTCGCGTGAGGTAGACGAACGGGACTCCCCAACAGGGAGCCGAGGGCGCATCGGCTCAGCAAGCAGAGGGAACGACAGCGCCGTCGACGACGTGGACACTCACCACGCGGTCATGCACTGCGAAACAGATGACGTTCTCCGCTCTCTTCACGTCAGCCTCGGTGAGGTCGACCCCGATGGCGATGGGAAGCGCGAGCATGTTCTCGCCGCCAACCGCTGTCTTCGCGGCACCGCCGAGAACGTTGGTCAGCTCGAGAAGCGCATCCGCCAGGTCGGCGTCGGTGAGGTCGGCTTCGCCCAGCCCGAACATCGTTGAGGCAAAGAACGTCGTCGCCGCACGGTTCGCCCGAACCACGACCGTCGCGTTTCGCGTTCCGGTGATGCCGATCGCCGAAGCGAAGACGAACTCCCCCGGCTCGGGGCGGACCTCGACGACGTCACCATTGAGCATCGATCGGATTGCCGACGCAACGACCCGCCCAAGTGATGCTCGGCTCAGGGAAAGCGTGTCGATCATGAACGAAGCCCTTGCGTGATGGGCAGCGACGCTGCGGATCGGGCGGCGGAGCCGGAAACAGCCGGAGCCGGAAGCGATGCATACGAAAGCGCTCGGCCGACGATTCGCCGCGTCCAACCCTCATCGCTGGTGATGGTCTCATTCGGGCCGAGGAACAGGTGGCCGCCCGGACGCAGCACGTCACGTCGGATCCGGTCCAGGATCGTTCGCTGCGTGTCGCGGTTGAGCGACGTCAGGGCATCGCGGAGGAACACCACGTCGCACCTCGGGACTGCCGGCCAGAAACCGAGGAGATCGAGGGGGCGAGCATCGATGACCTGACGGAGCTGACGCGAGGCCACCCAATCGGTCCCGTCCTGTTGGAAGTGTCGAAGCAGGTGTCGGACGGGGAGACCGAGGTTCACCTCGCGCTGGGTGAAACGACCCGCTCGGGTCCGGTCCACCAGACTCGGTGAGAGGTCGGTGGCGAGGACCCGCAATCGGCTGTTGCGAACCAGTTCGGGGAACGCCTCGGTGACGGCGAGCGCAACGCTGTACGGCTCCTGTCCGCCCGCACATGCTGGGCACCAGATCGTCAATCCGGCGGCTGCACCGCGAGCCGACACGAGCTCGGGAATCACGTATTCGGTGAGTGCGCGGAACGTATGGAGGTCCCGGAAGAACGATGGCTCGTTCGTTGCTTCGGCCACATCGAGGTGAGCGGGGGTCGGGGCGGGCATCTGGCTCATCGGTGGTTTCCTGATTCAGGGTGACGAGTGTCGGCGGGCCCGGTGGATCGAAGCATCGTGGTGCCGGAGTGGATGCTCATCGCAGGCCGGCTTCGAGATCGATCGGCAAGGTGACACCGAGTGACCTCAGCTTGCTGATCAGCATCGGGCCGTCGAAGGGCTTCATCACGTATTCGTCGGCCCCGGCCATCACCGCCCGGGCGATCTGCTTCTGGTCGACCTCAGCACTGACCATCACGATCGGCAACGTCTCCCACCTTCGGTCTTTCCGGATTGCCTTGATCAGTGCGAGTCCGTCCATCACGGGCATGTGCCAATCCACAACAAGGAGTTCGATCGTGTCATCGCCATGCAGCAGCTCGAGCGCGTGCGCGCCGTGCTCTGCCTCCACCACATCGAAGCCGACGCTGATGAGGATTCGTTGCAGCGCAATGCGACTGGCGCGGGAGTCGTCTACGACAAGGGCGAGGGCCACCGGGAAGTTTTCCGTCTGACTTATCCGAGCGCGACCCGCGGGGTGAGCGTTCCCATTGTCGGCGCGGCCGGTGTCTTGGCCAGCCGGCTCCGGTAGTCCGACGTTGCGGCGACGGCGGCGTAGTACGCCGAGCGACGTCGAAACGCCACTCCGGTGTCGTCAGTTGTGGCCTTTTCTTCCGCCGTTACCGACCGGATTGCGTCGGCCATCAGGGTCAATGCCTCAGACCGCATGTGGGAGATGCGGGACTCGGTGACGCCGAGCTCAGCGGCAAGCTCGGCCATCGGACGTTCCTCGAGGAAGTAGCCGACCACGACATGGCGGAGCCGCTCGGGGAGATTGGCCACGGCGTCACGGACGTAGGCCGTCATCTCCCGCTGTTCGAGTTGCTCGGCGGGATCGAGATGGTCCTGGTGGATGGCCAAGACGTCGAGAGGTGTCCGATTGGCATCGACCGGTGCGCCGTCGAAGCTCAAGACCGTGGCGCGATGCAGATCGGCCTTGAGGCGATGGATCTGGTCGTTCTGAATACCGGATGAACTCCCGATTTCTGCTGCTGTTGGCACCCTCCCGAGCTGATTGGAAAGATGCTCGGTGGTGAGTTCAACCTGCCGAGCTTGCTGGCGAACGCCACGCGAGGCCCAGTCACGCGAGCGAAGTTCATCCAGCAACGCTCCCTGAATTCGCACGCGTGCGAAGGTGGAGAACTTTGCCTCTCTCGTATCATCGTATGCGCGCACCGCTTGGAGCAGGCCCAGCATCCCTGCGGAGTACAGGTCATCACGTTGGATGTAACTCGGGACTCTCCGGAGAAGATCAGTAACCATGAACTGCACAATCGGAAGGTGATCATTCAGCAGCTTTTGCTGATCCTTGGTGAGGGATTCAGCGGTATTACGAGGAGAGGTCATGCCCAAGGTGTTCGGATGCTGATCGACACGACCAAAGCAAACCGGCAGATTCTTGAACGAAAACAGATGAATTCCGGAGAAATGACTCCTACTTCTTTCGATACTCCGGAGTATCTTCACCATCGACAGAGGAATGGTTGCGTCACTTGAGGAACTTGAGATTGCAGGAAGTCCAACAGAGTTGCCAGACTCCACGCCATGACCATCGACACCGAGCGGAAACCGGCGACCGAGCACACCGCGAACGTAAACCGAGCGGCGACAATCGACCTTGACAGAGGGGACTACGAGCGCACGACCCGCGGCCTCATCGCCCAGATCCCCGACGGCCGGATCACCTCACCGACGGGCCTGGTGGTGTGGGACATGGACCGATATGGCTTCCTGCGCTCCGACGAGGTGCCTGACACCGTCCATCCGAGCCTGTGGCGCCAGGCCCAGCTGAACAACGAGCACGGCCTGTTCGAGGTCGCACCCGGAATCTGGCAGGCGCGGGGCTACGACATCTCCAGTCTCACGTTCATCGCCGGAACCGAGGGCTGGATCGTCATCGACCCCCTCACGAGCGAGGACTGTGCCCGGGCGAGCCTGGACTTGGCCAACACCACCCTCGGGGCGCGACCGGTCACGGCGGTGATCTACACCCACTCCCACGCCGACCACTTCGGCGGCGTCCGCGGCGTGACCACCGACGACGACGTGGCCGCGGGACGCTGCCGGGTCATCGCGCCGGTCGGCTTCCTCCACGAAGCCGTGTCGGAGAACATGCTCGCCGGCCCGGCGATGTTGCGCCGGGCGCACTACCAGTTCGG
>JANOHI010000009.1:0-6062 GCA_031406385.1 Acidimicrobiia bacterium | reverse complement strand
TTGCGCTGACAGCCCGGCCGTCACGACGACGGTTCGGACCACTCCGGGCGAATCTTCAATCTGAAGCTGGGTACTTCCTGTGGCACGAACGGACAGCGCGCTCACCGGAACAATCAATGCCTGCCCGTTCGTCGTCTTCGTAGGTATCGTGATCCGTACGGACGCACCGACCAATTGCGTCGAGCTGTCTTCGGGGGTTATCTCAATGGCGACGTGCTGTGCATCCGTGCCGCGCAGGCCTGGCTTGTCGGCGAGAAAGGTGATCGTGCCTTTGCTGCTATAGGAGTACTCCGGTGCTTCGATTGTGGAGAGCGCGCCAATTCGCGTGAGCGTCGCCTCGGTTGTCAACAGCGCTGCATCAACGGCCAGTCTGGTTCCGCTTACAGTCATGACTTCGGCCGTTGCCGGATCACCACGCTTGATCTTCGTATCGTCGATGCGCAGTGGAAGGCTGGGAAAGAAGACGAGTTCGTTCGCCGGTACCTGAACGCCGACGGCGCTTGCGTACCTTTCCAGGTCGGATTGCAAGCGGGCGACCTCGGCCGTTGCGATTCTGACAGCTTCGCTGAGATTCGTTGAACCGGCGCCCGGACGGCCCAGGGCCGGGAGCCGAGCTTCAGCCGACTCGACACGCGTGTCGGAATCCGAGATGGCCTGTTGATTCGCCGTCGCCGTGAGTGCATTTATGCGTCGTAGCGTTTCAACGTCATTTTGCGCCGCGGCCAGGAGAGCTTCTACTGGGGAAAGGGCAATTTGCGCCTGGCGAAGGCCGACTTCGGCCTGCTTCAATGCCAATTGGCTGTTGGCGCGGTCACCGGCCGTCGAAAATGGCAGACCGGTCAGCGGGTCCACCCCGGCAGTTGCATTCTCGATCCGTTGTTGAGCTTGAGTCGCCCTCGATTTCGCGGCAGCAAGAACTGCCCTCTTCGTCGCCACATCCGCCGCCGCAACGGCGTTGTCCTTCGCCGCGGCCGCCTCGGCGAGTGCCAGCGCCGCCTGGGCATTTCTAAGGGCGGCGATGACATTGAGCTGTTCTTGCTGCGTGAGTCCATCAAGAACGTATGTGGATGCCCCACTGAGTTTGGTGCGTGCTTCCGCTACCGATGCTTCACCGGCGGCGCGTACGGTAGTGGCAATCGCTTCTGAAGCAGACACATCAGCTTCGGCTGCAGCGATCGCCAGAACGGCTTCGCTGACGCCATCTTGCAACAGAGTGAGTTGCTGAGGCGTCACCGTGACACCGGTCGCCACGTTCACACCGGACGCGACAAGTCCGTCGCGCCGACGAGCGTCGTCGAGAACGATTCCGGCC
The DNA here is from genome assembly GCA_031406385.1 of Acidimicrobiia bacterium. Taxonomy (GTDB): domain Bacteria; phylum Actinomycetota; class Acidimicrobiia; order Acidimicrobiales; family JANYDT01; genus JANLQX01. Next base: position 4,750 of record JANOHI010000009.1, on the reverse strand, counting down.
ACTTCTGCGGCGGCCCGTTTGGTCGCGAGATCAGCATCTTTGTTGAGGAGATCCGCTTCTTTGAGGGCAAGATCCGCCTGGCCCCTGTCCGCATCTCGCTCTGCTGCTATTCGAGCCGCCGCCGCCGTCGCTTTCGCTGTGTGTATCGCTGCCTTCGCGTCGATGATGTCGACCGGCTTCGCACCCGTGCGGTTGAGGAGTTCCGCCTGTTTGGCCTGAAGGAGGCGATCGGTAGCAACGCTGAGTGCAGACTCGGCGACTCGAAGCGTGGCGCGTTGTTGGTCGTTCGGCCCCAATGCCTGATACCCAGCCTTGGCGTACCACTTCGTCACTGCGGCGCCAGTGGCTCCGTCGTAGTGATCGTCCACCGTTCCGGGGTCAAGACCCTGACGTTGAAGGAAGTCCTCCAGTTGGCGCACGTCGGCGCCAACCGCACCGGGTCCAAGATCACGAAATCCAGGCGTGGCTCCCTTCACGACAAACACGGGTCGTCCCGAAACGACCATGGCGACGTCGCCTTCATTCAGCGTCGCTCCCTTCACCGGAGCCTGACTCACCAGGACGGGCGGGGGACGAAGAGTTGAAGGGGCGAGCACGACCACGATCGGGTCGCTGTAACGCATCGTGCCTCGAATGATCAGATCCGAGCTGAGGACGCGCTTCTCGACTGGATAGGTGATCAGCGACGCTTCCGGAGGTGCCGCCTCAGCCGCCAACTGTGCGGGTGACTTCACACTGGATGCCGCGAGCCAGCCGGCTCCGGTGGACACGCCGACAGCGAGCGCCATTGCACCCGCGACGACTGATCGCCTCACTTACGCTTCTCCAATTCGGACTGCGCTTTGGACAGGAGCACGGCGTTCTCCTGTGCGAACTTCTTCACGTATTCGGCCTTTACCTTGTCCTCCACGTCCACGACGTACTTCTCCTCGCAGTCGAGGTCGGCCTGTGCTGTCGCGACTTCTTCTGCCTGCAACTGTGCCAGCGCAGCTTTATCGTACGGGGGAATGGCATTGGTTCCGAACACCAGTGGGCTGAACGTCCCCTCTTCGCCCAATGCTTTCGCGGCGGCGGGGCCGACCAAAGCAGCAAGCTTCTCGGTGATTCCAACGTCGACAGCGTTCGGCTCCGAGTACTCAAATCCCTGCTTCCGCATGCAATTCGCCCAATCAGCTCGGGCTTTGATCAGGCGCTCGTCGGCCTCGGCACGCGAGTCGAGTTCCTCGATCTTCGCCAGAGCCGACACGACGTTGGCACCTCCGAACACCGCTGTTGTCGCTTCCTCAACGCAACCACCTAGACCACCGAGGTCACCGGTCTTCGCCGCTTCAACGGCACCGGAGACGGAGACGTCGGCCTTGCCGCCGGTCAAAGCGATGTCGAACGCTTGCTGTCCGGCAGGATCAAGACCACTGCGGTACGTCACATTGGGATCCACGGACGTCGACGACTGGCTGATTTCCACGACCTTCTCAAACACCGTGCTGATCCCGTAGCCGAATTGGCGCCGGAACTCGTCATCGGTGAGCCCGCTCGTACCGGTGATCGCCGCCTTCGTGGCATTCGGGTCAACCGGCACGTACGCGAATCCGGCCTTCTTCATACACGTATTCACCAGTTCCTCGACACGCGTCTGCATCACTGCTGAAGTCGCATCGTCGAGGCCGAGGGGCGAATCCACGGCTGCCGACTGAGTGCTGCTGTTGTCAGACTTTCCGCTACAGGCCGCCAGCGACCCCGTCAAAGCGAACAAGGCTGCCACCACAACCGGAACGCTCACGCGTCCATAGCGAATTTCTGTCGGCTTCATGTTCATGTCCTTTTCTCGCAAGAAATACGCCAGCGTCGCGGACGGCAATGGTATCCAACGGAGCGGCGCGCGAGAACCTAGAGGGACGACAAACCTTTTGGGTCCTTTGATGAGACGCGCTTCACAGACCGGAGTCTCTTTTCCGGAGAATTTACAGCGTTGACATTGACTTCTAGCCTCTGTACGATCGTCTTCTACGGACTTCTCGCGTACGAACTGCACGCTTTGAAGACTGAGAATTCTCCGAACCGATGAGGATTTTCGACACTTGTTCTATGGCAGCTGCCACAGAACGATTGACTGTTCCGACGTTACAGAATCAGTGCTGAATCCTCGCTGAGAGACCCAACTTGCCGTTCCTCCCTGCACTCGGGCGCCTCCCCTTCTCGCCTGGATCCCTAACTTGCTGCACGTTCACGGCGCGCCGTGAACAGCAGTTCTCCTCCCGCCACACTCTTTTGCACCAAAGGGCATACCAGTCGCTCGTTGTTTCGACCTACAGGAAGGCACTCGGAATGAGACGGATCATTGCGTGGAGTTTGCAGGGCTATCGGGCAGAAGCTACGTACGGAGTGGTGCCACTCGTGGCTATTCGTCCCCGTCACGGCGCCATGAAAAAGGCGAGTTCATGCGCTGGTTGATCGGATGGGGTGCGCGCAACCGCCGACCGGTGGTCGGGTTTTCCGTGGTGCTGCTTCTCGTGGCGGCCTGGCAGCTCCCCAAAATGCGGACTGATGTGCTGCCCGAGTTCGCTCCGCCCACAGTGGAGGTACAGACCGAGGCGCTCGGCCTCTCGGCAACTGAGGTCGAGCAGCTGATTACCGTCCCTATGGAGCAGGACCTCCTGAACGGCGTGGCATACCTCAAGTCGCTGCGTTCGAAATCAGTCCCGGGGCTGTCGTCCATTGAGATGATCTTTGAGTCGGGTACTCCGATCGCCAAGGCACGCCAGGTTGTCCAGGAGCGTCTGACGCAGGCGCACGCGTTACCGAACGTTTCGAAGCCGCCCCAGATGCTCCAGCCAAAGTCGTCCGCGAGCCGCGTGATGATGATCGGTCTGTCGTCGAAGACTCTCACGCCGATTGAGCTGGGAGTGCTCGCTCGCTGGACACTTCGCCCGAATCTCCTGGGGGTCCGGGGTGTAGCCAACGTGGCCATTTTCGGCCAGCGCGAGCGTCAGTTACAGGTCCAGGTCGACCCAGCCCGGCTGGCCGCAAAGGGAGTTGGGCTCGACTCGGTTATCGAGTCCACCGGCAACGCTTTGTGGGTGTCTCCGCTCACCTACATCGAGGCATCGACCCCGGGAGCCGGCGGTTTCATCGAAACACCGAACCAGCGGTTGACGGTCCAGCACGAATCGCCGATCGTCGATGCCAAACAGCTCGCAGCAGTTTCCCTGGAAGGTTCGGGAGCCAAAGGCCTTACGCTGGGCGACGTCGCCAGCGTGGTCGAGGACCATCAACCGCTGATCGGCGAAGCCGTCTTCAACGACGGCCCTGGGCTGCTTCTTGTCGTCGAGAAGGCGCCCGGACGCTCCACCACCGCGGTTACGGACGACGTCGGGGACGCACTCGAGCTACTTGCACCGGGATTGGAAGCGGTAACCGTCGACACGGACATCTATCAACCCTCTGAGTACGTGAAACGTGCTTCCGGAGCGTTGAGGAACGCCGTCGCGATCGGTGTACTCCTCGGAGCCCTCATCCTTCTGGTCTTGTTGGCGTGGCGTGGCGCAGTGGTGGTCGTGAGTTCCGTTGTTGCCGCGGGCGCCGCCGCAGGACTGCTGCTACTCCTCCGCAATACGGTGGTCAACTCAATGATTGTGGCCGGGTTTCTGCTCGCCTTGGCCTTCGTCGTCGATGACGTCGTGTCGGCCACCCTCTCCGTGTTCCGCCGATTGCACACCAACTGGCGCCTCGCAGACGAGAGCACCACGCTTTCGGCGAAGATCCGGTCCGGCGTGGTCGACCACAGCAGCCCTGCGTTCTTTGCGCTGGCGATAACTGTCGTGACCTGTATCCCGCTTCTGGTCATCGACGGTCTGACGAGCGAGGCATTTGTTCCTCCACTGATCCGCTCGTATCTCATCGTCGTGATTGCCTCCGCGATTACGGTCGCTTTGTTGTTGCCCGCGTTGCAAGTCCTGCTCATCGGGATACGACCGCAGTCGCCCCCGGAACCGCGGCTTGCCCGCTTTCTTCGTGAGCGCTATGCGACCTACGCTGCCGGCCTCCGCGCCAAGATCCCGGCCCTTGTCGGTTGTGTCGTGTTGCTGGGGGTCAGCGTCATCGGTCTGACCCGGCTCGATAGCGACACCGTTCCGCGGTTCAAAGAGACCGACCTGTTGGTTGCCATTCAGTCGTCGCCGGGTACATCGCTCGGCGCGATGCAGCAAATGGCGGCGCGGATGAATGCCGAGCTCCGGACCGTGGAGGGGGTCCGTCGTGTCGGCGGCCACCTTGGTCGAGCGATCACGGGCGATCAAGTGGTTGGCGTGAACGACGGCGAACTGTGGGTTCGCCTGGATGAAGGTGCGGACTACAACAAGTCAGTTCGCGCCGTGAGAAAGGCAGTGGCAAATTACCCGGGTGTGCGGGCCAACGTGATGACGTACACCGATCAGCGGCTGAACGATGTCCTGAGGCCGGGCAGGCCAGCGATCGACGTTCGGATATACGGCGAGGACCGTGACCGCCTCGTGGCGAAAGCCGAAGAAATCAAAGCTGGACTTTCAGGTATCAAAGGTCTGAAGAATCCGAAGATCGAAATCAGCCCGAACGAACCGAGCCTCGTGGTGAAGGTCGATCTGGCAAAGGCCCAAAAGGCCGGTATCCTCCCAGGAGATGTCCGTAGAGCGGCAGCGACCCTGCTGCAAGGCATCGAAGTAGGCAACCTCTTCGAGGACCAGAAGGTGTTTGAGGTCATCGTCGTAGGTACTCC
>JANOHI010000440.1:0-2821 GCA_031406385.1 Acidimicrobiia bacterium | reverse complement strand
GTGTCGAACTGACCGAGTGAAAATCCACCGCCTTTGTACCCTCGAGCGACAAATCCATAGGCCATCACGTCGTCGGCGAGGAACCAGTCGAGTTCAAGTTTGCCGGTCGGTTCCGACCATGATTCCGACGTGGAAGCTGCGCGGTTCACGCCAAACGCGGGAATGCGCTGGTATTCGTCGATCGACTTGTCGTCCTTCGTCCAGCGCGCGCCCGCCACGACTTTGATCGGTGTGCCCGATTCGCGGAAGTCGTAGCCGACTTGTCCGTACGCTGCATACGAAGTCGTGTCCAGATCGCCGCCGTTGAAAAATATGAACCCGAACGGCGAGACGTCGCTGAAGTTGTAATTCGACGACAGTTGTTCATCGAAATAGAACGCGCCGCCGAGCCACTCCCATGGGCCGTCGCCGCTCGAGATGATCTGAAATTCCTGCGTCGTCTGATTAACGCTCATGCCCCAGGTCTGGTACTGAATGTTGTTGCTCGACGCGTCGTTGTCCGTCGTCTGCCACCAGTTGCTGTTCACATAAGCCGTATTCGACACGAGCGTGAACCCGCCGAGATCCCACGTGACCTTCGCGGCGTAGAGGTTGTTGCCGAGGTTGAGTTTCTCCGGATAGTCCTTGGCGACTTTTCTCGGGTTGGTCGGATTGGGAATCGCGCCGTTGTACACCGGCCTGGTGAACGGCTCGCCCTTTTTCTGCGACTGATTCCCCTCGTTTTCGAAACGTTGTGCGGTCAGCACGAGGTCGAGGTCGTCGCTGAAATTGAACTTCAGTTTGCCGCGCACCGCCTGGTAATCCGTCACGTCGCCATTGGTGCCTGCGATCAAGTTGTCCTGATAGCCGTCGTTCTCGTCGGTGATCACCGACAGACGCCCCGAGACGAATTCGGTACCGCCGTTGACGACACCGCGGAATCGCTTGCGGTCGTAGTTGCCGCCGGTCACGTCCGCAATCGTTTCAAATTCCGGTGTCGGATCTTTCGTGATGACGTTGATCGCGCCCCCGGTGGTATTGCGGCCGTACAACGTGCCTTGCACGCCGCGCAGTACTTCGACGCGTTGCATGTCCCACATATCGCCCGGCATCGATGACGGCTGCCCGATGTACACGCCGACATCGGTGGCCCGGTAGGTGTCGGCCACACCGAGCCGCTCGCCCAATTCGCGGAGAACAGCGTCGTTCGGCGAGGTGTCGGGCGCCGCGGTGACTCCGAGCATCCGCTTCGCGAGGTCGTAGTGAGGCGCCAGTTCGGCGCGCCAGTCAGCGATTCCCGACCACTGACGATCGTCATAGAACGCGCCCAACGGTTCGTAGAGGGTGTTGGCGTACACCAGCGAGCCTCCGCCGACTCCCGCGCCTGACAACACCATGACGTCACTCAGCAAGCTGATCCGCTGAATCCCCTTCATACCCAGCCGGGGAAAGAACAAGAAGCGACGCAAGTTCCAATTCGTCTTCGGGAAGTCATCCGGGCCGAATCGCCGGCCCGCCTCCAGAACCGCGACCCGGTAACCCTTCTCGGTCAACCGCAGGGCGGTGACGCTTCCGCCGAACCCACTGCCGACAACGACGACATCGAAGTGCTTCACCGACACATCATGGCCTTCGGATCGTTGCCGCGGCGTCGGAATCGTGGATGCGCGTGGACAGCGCCGCCGCCAGAAGGATGAAGCCGATGGTCACGGCGATGGCGAGGCGGAACGCGTTCGTGAAACCGGCGACCTGGTCTGGCGGGATCGGGGTGAACCCACGAGGGAACGTCGCGGGAATCGCCGAGAGGAGGACGGTCGAGACCACCGCAACACCCGTGGCATTTCCGAGCTGTCGTTGCGTGGAGTAGATCGCACTCGCACGCCCGGTGTCCGCCGGAGATATGCGTGCATATGATGCGGCCTGCAGCGGGATGAACGACATCGAAAGGAAGAATCCGCGAATGAACATGACGCCGCGAATCTCCCAATCGCTCGTGTCGACGGACAGCCGCAGGAAGTATGCCGTGAAGATCGCCATCCCGACGAAGGCAATGGTCAGCATCTTTCGCGGTCCGAGCTTCGGGTAGAGCTTTCCCGCAAAGCGCGACATGATCATTGCGCCGATGGCCTGGGGGAAGGTCGCCAGGCCTGCCTCCGACGCCGTGTGCCCCGCCACTCGTTGGAGGAACTGCGGGAGGAGGAAGACGAGCCCGAGGAACGACATCGTAGAGACGAAGCTCACGATGTTGGTCGTTCGGAACAACCGCTCCTTCAACAGGCCGAGCGCGAGCATCGGCGCCTTGGCCCGCAGCGACCAAATCACCAGAGCAGTGAGCGCAACAACGGCCACGGCGGCAAGCCCGAGAATCCGACCCGATCCCCAGCCCTCCTCGGCTCCGCGTTCGAGCGCGTACACCGCGGCCGGAAAGCCGATGGCCGCGAGCAGGAAGCCAACGAGGTCGAAGCTCTGTGTTCCGTCGCTGCGCTCATCACGCAGACCAAAGCCGGCGATGAGCAACGCCAGTATGCCGATCGGAAGGTTGATCCGGAAGATCCACCGCCAGCTGAAGTTGTCCGTGAGGTACCCGCCGAGGACCGGGCCGAGGGCGGGCGCAGCAACGGTCGGGATCGAGAGGATCGCCGAGGCACGAGCCCTCTCCTCTGGAGGAAAGGCCCGGAAGAGCAACGTGATTCCGACGGGCGTGAGCATCCCGCCACCCACGCCCTGGGCGAACCGCGAGGCGATCAGCATGTTGATCGAAGTGGCCTCGCTGCACAGCAACGATGCTGCGATGAAGATAGACAGCGCAAACATGAACGTGCGCTTCGTGCCGAAGCGGTCG
>JANOHI010000425.1:0-13109 GCA_031406385.1 Acidimicrobiia bacterium | reverse complement strand
GACAGCCGCGAGCACTTCCAGATGAAGATCCACAAGCGCCTGATCGACATCTTGGAGCCCTCGGCGAAGACCGTCGACTCCCTGCAACGGCTCGACCTTCCGGCCGGCGTCGACATCGAGATCAAGATCCAGACGGCCTAGAGCGCTCCAGCGCTCCCCGGAGCGCTCTCGCGCGACGAAGGCCACGCCGCATATCGGCAGGAGTCTCGGGCGCTCAAATCCGGGAGAGGACCAGCAACCCGTGTTTTCCCGGGCACGAAACGCTGCTATCTTTTACAGGCCCCGGAAACGGGAAACGATCGATGGGCGTCGCACGACGAACAACCGGTCGCCGCAAGGCGATTCGGATCAGTTGTGGGTCGCCCAACCCAAGTGACGTCTGCCTAGGCCTTTCGAGGAACCCGGCAGCACAACCCAAGTGCGCGCTCCGCACGGTCTCTTACCGTGCGGAGCGTTTGCGTCTCCGGCCTCTGGCCAGACGAGGGTCAAACGTTACGCAGATGACCGCAGCACCCAGTATTCGAACACGCTCGAGGATCCGAGACTCCAATGGCAAGAACCACCATCGTCGGCGAGAAGGTCGGCATGACACAGCTCTGGGATGACCAGAACAATGTCGTGTCTGTCACCGTCGTCAAGGTGCAGCCCGCTCGTGTCGTCCAGGTCAAAACCCCGGACCGCGACGGCTACGCCGCAATTCAGGTCACCTACGGCGCAGTCAAGCCGAGCCGTCTCACCAAACCCGAGGCCGGCCATTTTGCGTCCGCCGGCGTGGTACCGGGAGCCGAGCTCTTGGAGTTCCGCGTCGACGACGCCGGAGCGTGGTCGATTGGCCAAGAGATCGCCGCCGATGCATTCGCCGCCGGCGACTTCGTCGACGTGACGGCGATCAGCCGCGGCAAAGGCTTTGCCGGCGTGATCAAGCGCCACAACTTCAGCGGCATGTCGGCCTCCCACGGCGTGCACCGTACCCATCGTGCTCCAGGCTCCATCGGCGGCTGCTCAACGCCTGCTCGCGTTTTCAGGGGCCAGAAGATGGCCGGCCGCATGGGCGGCGACAAAGTGACCACGCAAAACCTGCGCGTGATCAAGGCCGACACCGAGCAGGAGATCGTGCTCGTTCGGGGAGCAATCCCCGGCCCCAAAGGTGGCACCGTGATCATCAAGGCTGCAGCCAAGAAGGGGTCGAAGTAATCATGGCTGACATCTCACTCCGTTCACCGGCCGGCGCTTCTTCCGGTTCCGTGGCTCTCGATGACCACTGGTTCGGGGTCACCCCAAACGGACCGGTCATGCATCAAGTCGTCGTCGCCCAGCTGGCCCATCGCCGTGCCGGCACCCAAAGCACGCTGACCCGGTCTGAGGTTTCGCGCACGTCGAAGAAGAGCCGCAATCAGAAGGGTGGCGGTACCTCTCGTCAGGGTTCGCTCCGCGCTCCGCAATTCATCGGCGGCGGTGTGGCTCTCGGCCCGAAGCCCCGCAAGTACAGCCAGCGCACCCCGAAGAAGATGATCAACCTGGCGCTGCGCTCGGCCCTCTCCGACCGGGCCAGCGAAAGCCGCGTGATCGTTGTCGATGCGTGGACCTTCGCTGCACCGAAGACAAAAGAGGGCGTCAAGGTTCTCGACGCGCTTGGCGTGAGCGGTCGCACCCTGGTCGTCATCGACGCGACGGTCGAAGCCGACATCGTTGCGGCGAAGAGCTTTGCAAACATCCCGTCGGTGCAGATCATCGAAGCCGGTGAGCTCAACGCGTACGACGTGTTGTGCAACGACTACGTGGTGTTCACCAAAGCCACCCTTCCCGGCGTCAGCGCCTGAGGGACAAGGAGCACAGCGTGAAAGATCCCCGCGACATCATCATCAAGCCGGTCGTCAGCGAGAAGTCCTACGGGCTCGTCGACAACGGCGTCTACACCTTCGTGGTGGCCAAAGACGCCAACAAGATCGAAATCCGTCAAGCCGTCGAAGCCATCTTCAACGTCAAGGTCACCAAGGTGAACACCTTGAACCGGCCCGGCAAGGCGGCGCGCAACCGCCGCACCGGCATCACTTCTACCCGCCCCGACTCGAAGCGAGCGATCGTCACTCTTTCCGGTGACGACCGCATCGCTCTGTTCGACAACTGAACGAAGTAGCGCCATGGGTATTCGCAAACGCAAACCAACTAGCGCCGGTCGCCGTTTTCAGACGGTTTCTGACTTCGCTGAACTGACGACCGACCGTCCCGAGAAGAGCCTGCTGGCTCCGCTCACCAAGTCCGGTGGCCGCAACGTCTACGGTCGCAAGACCTCCCGCCATCGCGGCGGTGGGCACAAGCGTCAGTACCGCATCATCGACTTCAAGCGGAACAAAGACGGTGTTCCCGCACGAGTCGCCACAATCGAGTACGACCCGAACCGCACGTGTCGCATTGCGCTGCTTCACTACGCCGACGGCGAGAAGCGCTACATCCTCGCCCCGGCGAAGCTCAACGTCGGCGACACCGTGTTCTCCGGCCAGGGCTCCGACATCAAGGCCGGAAACGCTCTGGCATTGCGCTTCATCCCTGTCGGGACAACGGTGCACAACGTGGAACTCAAGCCAGGCGGCGGCGGCAAGATGGCTCGCAGCGCCGGTATGAGCGTGCAGCTCGTCGCCAAGGAAGGCGACTACGCCACCCTGCGTCTGCCGTCCACAGAAATGCGCCGTGTCCCGATCGACTGCCGGGCCACGATTGGTGAAGTCGGCAACTCCGAGCACGAGCTGCTCACCATCGGCAAGGCCGGCCGCTCGCGGTGGATGGGCAAGCGTCCTCAGACCCGTGGCGTCGCCATGAACCCGGTCGACCATCCTCACGGCGGCGGCGAAGGCCGCACCTCCGGTGGTCGCCATCCCGTTTCTCCCTGGGGCAAGCCCGAGGGTCGTACCCGTGACAAAAACAAGGAATCCGCAAAGCTCATTGTCCGTCGTCGCCGCACCCGCGGCAGCCGTCGATGAGCCCGGATCGGAACTGAGGACCACGACATGCCTCGTAGCCTGAAAAAAGGGCCATTCGTTGACGACCATCTTCTGAAGAAGGTCGACGATCTCAACGCCAAGACCGAGAAGCGAGTGATCAAGACTTGGTCGCGCCGCTCCACGATCATCCCAGACATGGTCGGTCACACGATCGCCGTTCACGACGGTCGCAAGCACGTTCCGGTGTACATCAGCGAGTCGATGGTCGGGCACAAGCTCGGCGAGTTCGCGATGACCCGCACGTTCAAGTTCCACGCCGGCCAGGAACGGTCGGGGAGGCGCTGATATGCCTGGAGTGAAGACCAACGAGTCGCCTGCCAAGGCTCGCAAGACCGGCCAGCGCGGACCGGCCGATCAGACCACCCACGCCTACGCCCACTACGTCCGTACGTCGGCGTGGAAAGTCCGTGTGGTGCTCGACCTGATTCGCGGCCACGATGTTGCCGAAGCGGCGAACATCCTTCGCCTCTGCGAGCGCGATGCGGCTCACGATATCGGCAAAGTGCTGCATTCAGCCGTGGCGAACGCTTCGCACAACGACGGTATGCCGCCGGAAGAGCTCTATGTGGCGGCCTGCTTCGCCGACGAGGGCCCCACGATCAAGCGGTTCCGCCCTCGTGCTCGGGGACGCACCGGGCAGATCCTCAAGCGCACGTCGCACATCACCATCGTTGTTGGTCGTCTTCCCGATGCGCTGCTCACCAACGCTCGCAACCAGAGTGCCGAAGTTGCAGCGAACCGTGCCCGTCGTACCGCCGGTGCCCGAGCCACCGCTGAGGCCGCAACAGCCGATGCTCGTCGGGGTGCCGCCGGTGCTGAGGAAGTTATCGCCGGCGCAACACTTTCGGCTCCGGTCGATGAAGTTGTCGAAGCTTCTGTTGTCGAAGCTTCGGCCGACACGCCCGGGGTGCAGGGCTTTGCCGCCACCTCCGGTTCGAGCATCGATGCTGCAGCGAACCCCAACGCACTCAACCAGATCATCGGTATCGGTCCGAAGCTCCATGAGGAGCTCAACGCCGCTGGCATCTTCACCTTCCAGCAGCTGGCCGATCTGTCCGACGACGAAATTACCGCCCTTGATGAAAAAGTCAGCCGTTCGGCCGACCAGATCACCGATTGGCGTCAGCAAGCCCAGGAAATCCTCGCCGGAACCTGGGACCGCGACAGTACGAACAACACCTGAGACGAGAGACGAACCCATGGGTCAAAAAGTCAACCCTTACGGTTTCCGCCTCGGCATCACGACCGACTGGAAGTCCCGCTGGTTCAGCGAGAAGGACTACAAGTCGAACCTGATCGAGGACTACCGAATTCGTCATTTCCTGACGACGGAACTTGAGCGGGCCGCCGTGAGCCGCGTGGAAGTCGAGCGCACCCGAGATCGGTTGCGCGTCGATGTGCACACCGCACGTCCAGGAATTGTGATCGGGCGAAAGGGCGCCGAGTCGCAGCGCCTCACCGCCGGACTGCAGAAGATCACCTCGAATCCGAAGGTGCAGCTCAATATCGTCGAGATCAAGCAGCCAGAGCTCGATGCTGCGCTCATTGCGCAGGGCGTGGGTGACCAGCTCGCTGGCCGCGTGAGTTTCCGTCGGGCCATGAAGCGTGCCGTCCAGACTGCACAGAAGGCCGGAGCGATCGGCATCAAGGTGCAGTGCTCGGGCCGTCTCGGCGGAGCCGAAATGAGCCGGAGCGAGTGGTACCGCGAAGGCCGTGTGCCGTTGCACACCCTGCGCGCCGACATCGACTACGGCTTCCGTGAGGCGAAGACGACCTACGGACGCATCGGCGTCAAAGTGTGGATCTACAAAGGCGACATCCTGCCTTACAAGACCTCGGTCCAGGACGACAAGGCGGCTCGCGAGGCTGCCCTTGCCGCCGGTGAGACCGTCGGGGTTCCCCGTCCCAAGCGGGTCATCTCCGCCGGCGGAGGACTGCGCCGCGCCGAGACGGTCGACGACACCGCCCCGGTGAGCGATGAAGCCGCCCCGGCCGCTGCTGCCCCGCTGTTGCGTGAGGCCGATCCGGAACTTGAGCGTCGGTTGAATGAAGAAGAAGAAATGGAGCGCCGCGCCCGACAGGGCAGCGAGACGCCGCATTTCCGTTCCGGTGACGAGTGAGAGGGGTCTGAACCATGTTGATGCCCCGTGTTGATGGTCGCCGCCACCTGAGCGAGAGGACCGCATCGTGTTGATGCCCAGGAGAATGAAGCACCGCAAGCAGCAGCGCGGTCGCATGACCGGCCAAGCCAAAGGTGGAAGCGAGCTGAACTTCGGAGACTACGGAATCCAGGCCCTCGAACCGGCATGGATCACGGCTCGTCAGATTGAAGCAGCACGTATCGCCATGACCCGTCGCGTGAAGCGTGGCGGAAAGATTTGGATCTGCGTGTTCCCCGACAAGCCCGTCACCGAGAAGCCGGCCGAAACCCGAATGGGCTCAGGCAAGGGCAACCCGGAGCGATGGGTTGCCGTCGTCAAGCCCGGACGCGTGATGTTTGAGATGAGCGGTGTCAGCGAAGAGCTCGCCCGCGAAGCTTTGAACCTCGCCATCCAGAAGCTTCCGATCAAGGCCCGCGTCGTTTCCCGGGAGGAAGCACTGTGAACAAGCGGATCACCCCGTTCCTCGAACTGGCCGACGTTGAACTCGTGGCCAAACTCGGTGAACTCAAAGAAGAATTGTTCAACCTGCGTTTCCAGGCAGCGACCGGCGTGTTGGAGAACAACGCGCGCCTCGGTGTGCTGAAGCGCGACGTGGCCCGGGTCAATACCGTGTTGCGGGCCAGAGAGATCGCCGCCGCCGAGGCCCTTGCGGCAGGGAAGAAGTGAGCGCCATGAGCGAGACCACCGAAGCAACATCAGCCGAAGTTCGTGAGAACCGGCGCAAGGTCCGTGAGGGCATTGTGGTGAGCACGAAGATGGACAAGACGATCATCGTCACCGTCGTTGAACGTGTCCGCCACGAGACCTACTCGAAGACCATCCAGCGCACCCAGCGTCTGCATGCCCATGACGAGACGGGCGACGCCAGGTTGGGCGACCGGGTTCGTGTGCAGGAGACCCGTCCGCTGTCGAAGACGAAGCGCTGGCGCCTCGTCGAAGTTGTGGAGCGTGCCCGATGATTCAGACCGAATCCCGCCTTCGCGTCGCCGACAACACCGGCGCCAAGGAAGTGCTCTGTATCAAGGTGCTCGGTGGCACGCGTCGCCGCTACGCCTCGATTGGCGATGTGTTCATCGCTGCGGTGAAAGACGCCATTCCGGGCGGCACCGTAAAGAAGGGCGAAGTCGTTCGCTGCGTCGTCGTGCGGGTGAAGAAGGAGCGTCGCCGCAAGGATGGCTCCTACATCCGCTTCGACGAGAACGCCGCTGTCATCATCAACGAAAAGCTCGAACCCCGCGGCACGCGCATCTTCGGCCCGGTGGGTCGCGAGCTCCGTGACAAGAAGTTCATGCGCATCGTTTCTCTCGCACCTGAGGTGATCTGAGATGGCTGGTTTGAAGATTAAGAAAGGCGACCAGGTCGTTGTTCTCGTCGGTAAGGACAAGGGCAAGACTGGTTCGGTCCTTGAGGTCCGTCCCTCGACGAACACGGTCGTAGTCGACGGTGTGAACATTGCGAAGCGCCACACCAAACCGACGAAAGCCGGCGAGAAGGGTGGCATCGTCGACAAGGTGATGCCACTCAACGCGTCGAACGTCGCGCTGGTGACGCCTGACGGTAAACCGTCGCGGGTCGGCTACAAGATCAAGGCGGACGGGACCAAGGTCCGAGTCCTGAAGCGCACCGGAGCCGAACTGCCATGAGCACCACGACCACGTCGATGCCTCGCCTGAAGGCGAAGTACAACAACGAACTACGCGCCCAGTTGAAGGACACGCTCGGCCTGTCCAACATCATGGAAGTGCCGCGGTTCGAAAAGATCGTTTTGAACGCTGGTGTCGGCCGTGCCACGGTGCAGCCTTCGCTGCTCGAAGGTGCTATCACCGACCTCACGAAGATCACCGGCCAAAAGCCAACCGTTGCCAAGGCGACGAAGTCGATCGCCGGGTTCAAGCTGCGCGAAGGCAATGCCATCGGCGCCAAGGTGACGCTTCGCGGCGACCGGATGTGGGAGTTCTTCGACCGTCTCGTGTCACTGGCCATTCCGCGTATTCGCGACTTCCGCGGCCTCAACCCGAAGAGCTTCGACGGACGTGGGAACTACACGTTCGGTATCACCGAGCAGCTGATCTTTCCGGAGATTGAATACGACAAGATCGACACAACCCGTGGGTTCGACGTCACCATCGTCACCACGGCCCGCACCAACGCTGAAGGACGCGCCCTGCTTGACGCCTTCGGTTTCCCGTTCAAGCGCGAAGGACAGAGCTGAAATCAAATGGCTAAGAAAGCTTTGATCGAAAAGGCCAACCGCACGCCGAAGTACAAGGTGCGTGCCTACACGCGCTGTCAGAAGTGCGGCCGTCCCCGTGCCGTCTTCCGGCAGTTCGGCCTCTGTCGAATCTGTCTGCGTGATTTGGCGCATGCCGGGGAAATCCCGGGCGTGACCAAGGCGAGCTGGTGAGGAGTCCACTATGACTGTGCTCAACGACCGACTGTCATTCACTTCCAACTTCGGAGGTGCGTCATGACGATGACCGACCCCATCGCCGACATGCTCACCCGTATTCGCAATGCGAACACGGCGAAGCACGACACGGTGCAGATCCCGTCCTCGAAGCTCAAAGAGGCACTCGCCAAGATCTTGGCCCGAGAGGGCTACATCGGCGAATATTCCGTGAAGCTCAACGAGGGTAAGCCCGGTTCCACCTTGGTCATCAACTTGAAGTATTCCGACTCGCGTGTCCGCACGATTTCGGGTATCCAGCGAGTGAGCAAGCCTGGACTGCGCGTCTACAAGCCGGCCGACAACCTCCCGCGGGTCCTCGGTGGCATGGGCGTTGCCGTTCTTTCAACCAGCCAGGGGCTGTTGACCGACCGTGAGGCGCACAAGCGTCGCATCGGCGGCGAAGTCCTCTGCTACGTGTGGTGAGGTAGGGATGTCTCGAATCGGCAAAGCCCCAATCGAAGTTCCCGGCGGCGTCACCGTCAGCATCGCCGGGGACCAGGTGTCGGTGAAGGGTGCCAAGGGCGTCCTCGCCCGGACCATTCCTGCGAGCGTCTCCGTTCGCGAAGAGGGATCGACCCTTGTGGTCGAGCGCGCCAATGACGAGCGCATGGCGAAGGCCCTTCACGGCCTGACCCGCACGCTCGTTTCCAACATGGTGACGGGAGTTTCGACCGGTTTCTCCAAGGAGCTCGAGATCCTGGGCGTTGGCTACCGCGCCACGGCGCAGGGCCCGAAGAAGCTTGAGCTCGCGCTCGGCTTCAGCCACCCCGTCTACGTCGAGGCCCCGGAGGGCATCGAGTTCGAGGTTCCCGCCGCCACGCGAGTTGTGATCAAGGGAACCGACAAAGAACTCGTCGGCCAGGTCGCCGCCAACATCCGAAAGATCCGCAAGCCTGAGCCTTACAAGGGCAAGGGTGTCCGGTACGCAGGTGAGATTGTCCGCCGCAAGGCTGGCAAGGCCGCCAAGAAGTAACGAAGCGAGCTCCCCATGCCCACAGCAACGCAGAAGAAGCAACAAGCCCGGATCCGGCGTCACGCCCGTGCCCGCAAGAAGGTGCACGGTTCGACCGACCGCCCTCGTCTCGCGGTGTTCCGGTCCAACAAGCACATCGTGGCCCAGATCATCGACGACTCGACCGGTGTCACGCTGGCAGCCGCGTCGTCGCACGAAGCAGGGATCAAGACGGACGGTGCCACCGGAAACAAGTCGGCGTCGGCCAAGGTCGGTTCGCTGATTGCCGATCGTGCCAAGTCCGCCGGCGTGTCGAAGGTCGTCTTCGATCGTGGCGGCTTTATTTACCACGGCCGCATTGCTGCGGTCGCAGAAGCTGCTCGCGCAGCAGGACTGGAGTTCTGAGATGGCTGGCGAACGCGAACGCGACCGCGAACCGCAGAGTCGTACCGGGGACCCGAACCTCGAGGAGCGGGTCATCCACATCAATCGTGTGGCCAAGGTCGTCAAGGGTGGTCGCCGGTTCTCCTTCACCGCCCTCGTTGTCGTTGGTGACGGGAAAGGCCGCGTCGGTCTCGGCTATGGCAAGGCCAAGGAAGTCCCAGCGGCCATCGCCAAGGGTGTCGAGGAAGCGAAGCGCAATCTGTTCAACGTGCCGCTCGCCGGCTCAACCATCACCCATGTCATCATCGGTGAGAAGGGCGCCGGCCGGGTCATGCTCAAGCCGGCTGCCCCGGGTACCGGCGTAATCGCCGGTGGCGCTGCTCGCATCGTGCTCGAAGCGGCCGGTGTGCACGACGTGCTCGCCAAGTCGCTCGGCTCGTCGAACCGGATCAACGTTGCCCAGGCCACCATCCAGGGTCTGCAGGCACTGTTCACCCCCGACCAGGTCGCCGAGCGCCGTGGCCTTTCGGCCGAAGAAGTCACGCCCGGCGCCGTGCTGCGCGCGTATCGGGAGACGCAGCGCCTGGCCAAGATGGGTGCGGAGGCGAGTCACTGATGTCGGCGATCAAAGTCACCCAGGTACGTTCCACGATCGGCGTCATTCCCAAGCACCGCGGCACCATGCGGGCCCTTGGGCTGCGCAAGATCGGTTCAACGAACACGCTGCCCGACCGGCCGGAGATCCGGGGCATGATCGCCCGGGTTCCGTACCTCATCAAGGTCGAATACGTGTCGGACACTGCGAAGGACGCGTGAAGCAATGACCATCAAGATTCATGATCTGCAGCCGGCCCCGGGCTCGTCGCATCGCCGCAAGCGCGTCGGGCGCGGCATTGGTGGCAAGGGTGGCAAGACTGCCGGCCGTGGTACCAAGGGCCAGAAAGCCCGCCGCAATGTCAAGCCCGGTATGGAAGGTGGCCAGACCCCGCTGCACCGCCGTATCCCGAAACTCCGCGGCTTCAACAACCCGTTCCGGGTGGAGTACTACGCGGTGAACATCGACGCCATCCAGGCGCTGATCGACGGCGGGCACACCGACATCAACGTCGACGTGCTTCGTGAGGCCGGGCTGATTCATAAGAACGTGCTCGTCAAGGTCCTCGGCCGTGGCGAGCTCACCGGCAAGGCCAACGTGAAGGCTCACGCATTCTCAGCTTCCGCTAGCGCCGCGATCACCAATGCAGGCGGTACCGTGGAGCTTCAGTCCAAGCCGTTCGGCGTCCGTCCGGCGGCTCAGGGCAACCAGTTCGCCAACCGCTAGTCGTCGCCAGACGACAAACGGCGTCGTCTCCACCGACCTCGGTTGTGGTGTCGTCGTCGCAGGAATTCGCCGTCTCACTCGTGCCAACCGCCGGCCGCCTTCGGGTACCGGCGGTTGTGCCGTCGTGAACTCGTCAAAGGAAGCAACCACCTCGTGTCGACGCTGAAGAACATGTTCCGGGTGCCCGAGCTGCGGGGGAAGATCCTCTTCACCATCGCGGTCATCGCCCTGTTTCGCCTCGGTACCCACATTCCGGTGCCGGGTATCGACATCGAACAGCTGCGTCTGCTCCGCCAGCAGTCGGCGCAGAACGGCGTCCTCGGGTTCTTGAACCTGTTCTCCGGCGGTGCGCTCACGCAGTTCTCGGTCTTCGTGCTCGGCATCATGCCGTACATCACCGCGTCGATCATCATTCAGCTCCTCACCGTGGTAATCCCGCGCCTCGAGCAGTGGTCGAAAGACGGGGCCACCGGTCAGAAAAAGATCACCCAGTGGACGCGCTATCTCACGATGTTCCTCGCCACGATTCAAGCGGTTGGCTACGTCTTCATTTTTCACAACGGCGGGCAAGGCATTTTTCAGGCGACTTCGGATGGCTCGTCGTTCGACCTCTACTCGGGCGGACGTTGGAACTTTCCTCGGGTCTCGCTCGGCGTCATTGCCATCGTGTCCGGAACGGCCCTCGTGATGTGGCTCGGCGAGATGATCAGCCAGCGAGGTATCGGCAACGGCATGTCGATCTTGATCTTCACCAACGTGGTGAGCCGACTTCCGGCCGAAGGCGGGCGTATCCGGGCGGAGAAGGGATGGGCGATCTTCCTCGTGATCCTGCTCGTCGTGCTGGCGATGATCGTGGCGATCATCTTCATCGACAACGGGCAGCGGCGCATTCCTGTTCAGTTCGCCAAACGAGTGGTCGGCCGACGCATGTTCGGCGGCCAATCGAGCTTCATCCCGCTCAAGGTGAACCAGGCGGGCATCGTGCCGATCATCTTCGCCAGTTCCGTCCTCTACCTGCCGGTGCTGCTTCAGGGAGTCCTGCCCGCGGGTTGGCAGGCGTGGATCTCGGACAACCTCGTGCGAAGCGACACGATTCCGCACGTGGTGCTCTATACCGTGCTAATCATCTTCTTCGCCTACTTCTACACGGCGATCACGTTCGACCCGGTGCAACAGGCGGACCAGCTACGTAAGCAGGGCGGGTTCATTCCGGGAATCCGTCCGGGCCCTCCGACCGAGCGCTTCTTCAAGTACATCCTCGACCGCATCACGCTTCCCGGGGCGTCGTTCATTGCCGCGATTGCGTTGGTGCCGTCGCTGTTCATCGTGTTGTTCAACGTGAGCAACTTCGGCTTTGCCGGAACGTCCATCTTGATCGCCGTCGGTGTTGCGCTTGAGACGATGAAGCAGATCGACAGCCAGCTGATGACGAAGAACTACGAGGGCTTCCTCAAACCCCAGAAGACCGGCCTGACCGGTCGCTGAAGAACGCACGTGCGTCGATGCGCAGGGGCAGTCGCTTCGTTATCTCAGGAAACGCAGCACGGCGGGGGAGCCGATGAGTAGGGGCAGCCGCCTCGTCATCTTGGGAAAGCAGGGCGCGGGGAAGGGTACGCAATGCGTGCAACTCTCCCGTCACTACGTCGTGCCTCACATCTCTACGGGAGATATGTTCCGCGCCGCCATGAAGGCGGGCACCGAAATGGGGAAGCTGGCCAAGACCTTCGTCGACGACGGGAAGCTCGTGCCCGATCAGGTGGTGATCGGCATCGTCGCCGAGCGTCTGGCCGAGCGTGATGCCCGCAGCCGAGGTTTCATTCTCGACGGCTTCCCCCGAACGACCTATCAGGCCATAGCGCTCGAGAAGATCCTGTTGCCAATGGTCCTCGACGCCGTGATCGATCTCGAAGTGACGACGGAACTGGTGCTTCAGCGACTGGCGAGCCGACGGGTGTGCAGCGCGTGCGGGTCAAACTACTCGGTGCAGAATCCGCCGGCCTCGAAGTGGCGCTGCGATCACTGCGGCGGCGAGGTCATCCAACGGGACGACGATCGCGAAGAGGCAATCCAGGTGCGTCTTGGTGCCTACGAGCGCCAGACCAAGCCGCTCATCGAGTTCTATTCGGCCCGGAATCTGCTGGCGACAATCGACGGTTCGCAGCCCATGGGCATCGTCTTTGATCAGTGCGTCGAGGTCATCGACCGCCGAGCAGCAGCCAACGACACCCTCCTCGCCCGGCCCTGACATTGCGCGTCCCGCCCGTTCCGCGTCAGACAACGCCTGAGCGGGAGGGTGGCGCCGGGAAGGGGCCCGCCGAGGACCGGAGACCCGGTGCGACGGAGGAGCAGAACGGGCGAGTACCGCAAAGTGGGAAGCATCACGGCGACAGGACCCCGGGAGCGGAAACTGGTGACAGGACCCCGGGAGCGGTCACCGATACCGAGACTGACCCGCGGAGCGGAAACCCGCTATCGGAACGTTGGAGCGGGCTTGACGTCGGACCGGCTGTGGACCCGGGAGCGGGCGGAAATCGGGAGTTCCAACCTGCGCTAGTCTTGCCGGTCGGCTTTAGGCCCCTGGGGTGTGCTTCCCGCTCGTGTGGTTTCGAGCGTGTGCGCTGCAGTTCCAACACTCCACGCTGTTTTGCCGACCATCCATTTCGCCCCGATCATGGGGCGGTCTGACCTGAGGAGCCGTTCTGCCTAAGCCAAAGGAAGATGCGATTGTGCTGGAGGGCGTGGTCGTCGAGCCACTCCCGAATGCGATGTTTCGCGTCGAACTGGAAAACGGCCACAAGGTGCTCGCCCACATCTCCGGGAAAATGCGGATGCACTACATCCG
>JANOHI010000414.1:0-24833 GCA_031406385.1 Acidimicrobiia bacterium | reverse complement strand
ACGTGACCGGCAACAAGGTCGACGCGGTCGTCACGTCGTCAGCATGGCTCGACCGGCTCGACGACAAGGGCCGCCTTGCCGTGTCGACCCCGCTCGCGTCGGCCCCGATTGTCATGGTTTCGCGGGCCGGGGAAACGCCGGGGTGCTCAACGACCGCATGCTTCCTGGCGACCGTACGAAACGTGGCGCTTCCCAAGCAGACGTCGCTGGCCGCGTCGCTCGTGATAGCCAGCGCCCTCGGCAACAAATCCGTTGACACCCTCACATCGAGGCAGCTGACCTTCATCCGAGATGGCGGCACCCCTACTCCCGGCGTCGAGCCGATCACCGCGCTCGTCACGGTGCGGCTCGTCGATGTTGTCATCACTCTCGCCCCTTCGGTCACGTCGGTCGCGGGGGCGAAGATCACGCCGTTCGCTCCGCCCCTGTCGCTCACGCTCAAGCTGGGCACGATTCGAGACGACCCGAGAATCGACGCGCTGACCAAGGAGCTCCGCAACAGATTCGGCGACAGTGGCTGGAACCCGAGATCTACCGACCCGGCAAGCCCCACAGGTCCCGACGCGTCCGCAACACTTGAGGCGTACGTGATACTGAATCCATGAACATGCGCCGCCGGTCTGCCGTCGCCACCTTGGCTCTCGCTGGCGCGGTCGCGCTGTCGGCGTGCACCGCGAAGAGCAGCAGCGACACCTCGGCCGGTGGAACCGCGCCGAAGGGGCGCGTTCCGATCACCGTCGCCGTGTCCTCGGAGAAGATCGCGCTGCTCAACGAGCTCGCCCGGACGTTCAACGAAGACAAGAACACGTCGACCTTCACCGATGACTCGGGCGCGAAGAAGCGGGCCTTCGTGACCATCACCGCGAAGGCGTCAGGGGCAGCCGCCCAGGCGCTCGCCGCCGGATGGAACGAATCGACCGACGGCCCGTTCCCCACGGTGTGGTCGCCCGCGGCGCGGTCGTGGGGCGCGATCCTCAACCAGCGCCTCGGCACCAGCGGCGCCGCTTCGATGGCCCCTGAGGATGCTCCGTCGTTCATGCTCACCCCGCTGGTGATCGCCATGCCCAAGCCCATGGCGTCGGCCCTCGGATGGCCCAAGACGCCGATCGGCTACGGCGATCTGCTCGCTCTGGCCAAGGACCCGACCGGGTGGGCCAGCAAGGGGCACCCCGAGTGGGGCACGTTCAAGCTCGGCAAGACGAACCCGAACTTCTCCACCAGCGGCCTTTCGGCCACCATCGCCCAGTACTACGCGGCCACCGGCAAGCGCAGCGGCCTGACCCTCGAAGACCTCAACCGGGCTGAGGTGCAGAACTACGCGAAGGCCGTCGAGTCGAGCGTCGTGCACTACGGCGACATCACCATGACGTTCCTCAACAACTGGTTCCGCGCCGACCGCCGCGGCACTGCGCTCACCTACGCGTCGGCGGTGGCCGTCGAGGAGAAGTCGCTCATCGACTACAACATGGGCAACCCCGACGGCATCCTCGGTCCGGGCGAGGTGGCCCGCAAACCGCGAGTGCCGCTCGTGGCGATCTACCCGAAGGAAGGCACACTGTTCAGCGACAATCCGCTGTTCACGCTCAACGCCCCGTGGGTCACGGCCGAGCAGAAAGCGGGCGCCGCGGCGTTTGCCGAATTCGTACGTACACCTACGAATCAGGAACGCGTGCTTGAGTTCGGGTTCCGTCCCGGCAACGCCGCCGTTGCCGTAGCCGCGCCCATCGTTGCGGCGAACGGTGTGGATCCGAATGAACCGAAGGCGGCGCTCGACGTTCCCGCTCCGAAAGTCCTCGTTGCGCTGCTCGACAAGTGGGCGGAGCAGCGCAAGGGCGCACGTGTGCTGTTCGTGATCGACGTCTCCGGGTCGATGGGCGAGGCCGCCGACGACGCATCGAACGACACCAAGCTCGACCTCGCAAAGCGCGCCACCGTGGCCGCCCTCGACGAGTTCAAGGCCGACGACGAGATCGGCCTGACCATCTTCTCCACCGACGTGGGTGGACTCGGCATCGACACCGTCGAAGTGATCCCGATCGGCGCAGCCTCGGCGAACCGCGAGCAGCTGGCCGAAGCCGTCCGCAACCTCACACCGGTGCAGGGAACCCCGCTGTACTCGACGGCCACGGCGGCCATCGAGAAGATGAAAGAAGACCTCGACCCGAACCGCATCAACGCCGTGGTGCTCCTCACCGACGGGCGAAACGAGGACCTCGACCCGAACGACGACGCCGATCAGCTCGAAGCGCTCCTTACCGCCGGCCGCTCCGGGTCCGAAGGTCGCATCCAATCACCCGTGCGGCTCTTCCCGATCGCCTATGGCAAGGATGCCGACCTGGCCACGCTCAAACGGATCGCTGAGGCCACCGACGCTGCGGCCTACGACGCCAGTGATCCCGCCTCGATCGAGAAGGTCCTCGTTGCCGTCGTCTCCAACTTCTGATGCGGGCGCCGCATGCGATGGGAGAGAGGTTGCCCCCGCGCACATTGGCGCTGCGCCGCTCGCTTCGCTCGACTGCTCGCAACACGAGTCACCCGCATGCGATGGGAGAGAGGTTGCCCCCATATATAGGGGCAGAACACCTCCCAACGTCGCTAGGAGGCGTTCTCCCGCACTTCTGCGAGCACGGTGACGGACATGGGTGACGCCACCGGACGGGCGATCGCGACGCTCGGCCCGCGTCGCCTCGCCGAGGCGCTCACCTCGCCGTCGTCGCTTCTCGCCGCGGGCGCCGTCGGTGGTCTGGCGATCGCGGCGTCGGGTCCGATCGGTCTGGTCGCCGGTGCTGTCGTGTGGCTCGGCATGACCGGTTGGCGGCTGCGTCCACGAAACGCCGCGTCAGCGCGCCGCGAGGAGCGCGATCGCATCGATGCGTTCACGCTCACCGAGCCATGGCGGCAGTACGTTCAGGGCGCCCAGGAGAGCCAACGGCGCTTCGACGCCACGGTACGAGCCACGTCCCCCGGACCGGTGCGCGATCAACTCGAGTCGCTTCGTTCGACAGTCGCCGACGCCATCCTCGAATGCTGGAAGACCTCCAAGCGGGGTGCCCAGCTGGCCAAGGCGTTCGATCAGCTCGACAACCGCGAGACGAACCGCGAGCTCGCCGACGCGAAGGCCCGGGTCGAGGGCAACCGCGACCCGCTCCGCGAGCAGACCCTCCAGGAAACGGTCAACGCGTTGCAGACCCAGGTCGATGCGGCCGAACGCCTGCGCTCCGGAGCGATCGGGGCGCAGGACCGACTCCGATCTCTGGACGCCCAGCTCGACGAGATCGTGGCGCGCACCGTCGAACTCTCCGCCACGGCCGACGATGTCGGTGCCGTGGACGCCATCGGCGCCGACCTCGACCGCGTCCGCATGGGCATGGAGGCCGTGCGGCAGGGCCTCGACGAAGTCAGCCGCATCGACCGCGGCACCGGCACCACCGGATAGAAACGCTGCCTCCACGGCCACAACCTCATCGACCGCGACACCTGCCCACCGCCACCACCACCGCCACCGCATCGAAACACTGCCTCCACGGCCACAACCTCATCGACGCCCGTACCACCGCGACCGCCACGGCCTGACCCACCCCGACCGACGCGGGCGGTGAACCCTGAGTGACGATGCGACGAACGGGCACTCCTCCGGGTTGACCCTGAGCCCAGAACACGGAGCAGGTCGCTACGATGCTTGCCATGCTCAAGCTCGTTCGCCGCTGGTGGTCCTACGTGACCGCCGCACTCACCGGAAAATTCAACGAAAAGGCCGATCCGAAGGTTCAGCTCGAACAGGCGCTGATCGAAGCCCAGGACCAGCACCGGCGCCTCACCCAACAGGCCGCCAACGTGATCGCCAACCAGAAGCAGGCCGACATGGGCCTCAACCGCAAGTTGGAGGAGCTCACCAAGATCAACTCCTCGGCCCGCCAGGCCGTCGTGATGGCCGACGACGCAGCGAAGCGGGGCGACCCCGCCAAGGCAACGGAATACACCCGCACGGCCGAGGCGTTCGCCAACCGCCTGATCGCGTTGGAGTCCGAGGTCGAGGGTCTCAAGACCCTCTCGCTGCAGGCCACGCAGGCATCGGACCAGGCGAAGGCGGCCGTCGCCCAGTCGTCCACCCAGCTGCAGAAGAAACTGTCCGACAAGCAGAAGCTCCTGTCCCAACTCGACCAGGCCAAGATGCAGGAGCAGCTCAACACGACCATGGGCCAGCTCACCGCGACCGTCGGTGACGACGTGCCGTCGCTCGACGAAGTGCAGCGCAAGATCGAGGAGCGCTACGCCCGGGCCATGGGCACCGCCGAGCTCCAGGGCTCCACCGTCGAGGCCCGCATGCTCGAAGTGGAGCAGGCATCGCTCAATACCGAGGCCCAGGCCCGCCTCAGCCAGATCAAGGCCCAGCTCGGCCTGGGCGACGCTCCGGCCACAGCTCCGGCCGTCGAGGCGCCCCAGCCGGGCGCTTCGGCGTAGCGCGCGGCGCCCACGCCGCCCGGCGCCTGTCATGAGCGAACGCCTGGCGTCCCTCGTCATCATCTGCAAGGGCGTCGCCGGGATAGGCGGTGCGCCGATCACCGCCAAGCTCGATGACGCCCCGATCTTCCTCGGATGGGACCAAGCCGAGGAATTCGTCGTGCCCGCCGGCGTGCACGGCCTCGACCTGTCCTACGAGCCGCTGCGCTGGCCCTTCGGGGCGAACAAGATCTCGAACTCGATCACCCTCAACGCCGGGTTCCGCTACACGCTCACCTACACGCCACGCATCATCCCGACGATCCGGCCGAAGATCACCATCGACGTCGACCGCTACCGCGGCTCCTGAAGCAGCCGGGCCGCCGCCGGGGAACTCACCGTGAGGAGCACGAGGTCGTCGGCATGGACGATCACCACGGGGGTATCGGCCGGGCGGTCGACGTTGCGGGTGCCCCGTAGGGACCTGACGGTCGCCGCGTCGGTGCGGCAGAGCCCGCGGGCGAAGGGGTGACCGTCGGGACCGGAGATCGACACGATGTCGCCCTCCTCCACCGGTCCGGTGATGTCGACGACCCCGGCCGGCAGCAGCGACGCGCCCCGTTCGGAGAGCGCCCGCTTGGCACCGGCGTCGACGACCACATCGCCGCGTACGTCGCCGGCGAAGCCGATCCACAGCTTGCGCGAGGTGAGCTGGCGGTCGAGCGGGGCAACCATCGTGCCGACACCGTCCACACCGTCAACGGCATCAACGAGGGCATTGGGCCGACGGGCGCCGGCGATCACCGCACGTATGCCCGACACCGACGCGATCTTCGCGGCGCGGAGCTTCGACGACATACCGCCGCTCCCCCGGGCCGACCCGCCAGCCCCGGCGATCGCCTCGAGTTCCTCGGTGACCTCATCGACCCGGCCGATCAAGACCGCCGCCGGATCCGTGCGGGGGTCGGCGGTGAAGAGGCCCGGGGTATCGGTGAGCAGCACCAATGCATCGGCGCCGATCAGGTGGGCGATGAGCGCAGCAATGCGGTCGTTGTCGCCGAAACGCAGTTCGTCGTCGGCGACCGCGTCGTTCTCGTTGATAACGGGGACGACACCGAGCGACAGCAGACGGGCGAGGGTGTCGCGAATGTGGAGGTACTGGCGGCGGTCGAAGAACTCGTTCGGGGTCACGAGCACCTGACCGCTGATGAGGCCGACCTCCGCAAACGAGTCGTCCCACACCCGCATGAGGCGCGACTGGCCAACGGCCGACACCGCCTGCAGGGTCAAGATGTCGGTTGGGCGTTCGGCGAACCCGAGGGTCTCGACGCCGGCGGCGACGGCCGCGGAGGTGACCACGACGACACGGTCGCCCCGGTCGCGCAGGACACGCACCTGGGCGCATACCGAGGCGATCGCGTCACGGGCAATGACCCCGCGGCTGTCCGTGAGCGAGGAGGAACCGATCTTGGCAACGACGGTGGTCATGGGAGGGCGGGATCCGGTTCGGGGTCTGAAGAACGGCTGTGACGACGGCGAGGCTCAGCGATCGTATTGCCCGAACGCACGGGCGGCCCGCGCTATTCGATGTCGAAGGAGAACGAGCCGATCCGGACGAGGTCGCCGGTCTTGGCCCCGGCGCGCTGCAGCGTCTTCACGACACCGAGACGGTCGAGTTGCTTGCGTACGTGGTCGAGAGCGAGCGGGTTGTTGAGATCGGACACGGCGACGGCCCGGTCGGCGGCGCGGCCATGCACCGTCCACGACCCGTCGTCGTTGCGGCTGACCGAGACGCCTTCGGATTCGGGGCGGTGTACGACGAAGGTGTCAGACATCGGCTGGGAGGCGCGAGCTTCGGCGATGAGCGGGGCCAGCGCGATGAGCATCTGGCGGAGGTTCTGCCCGGTCGCCGCGCTCACGAGGATCTCGGGGCAGCCTGGGAGCAGGTGGGCGATCTCCTCCTCGCCGTCGAGGGTGTCGAGCTTGGTGCCGATCACGAGACGGGGACGTTCGAGGAGCTCCGGCGAGTATTCGCCCAGCTCGTGGAGGAGGACCTCCAACTGCTCAGCCGGGTTGGGGCCGGCGCTGTCGACGGCGCTGAGATCGAGCAGCACGAGCAGGGCGCGGGCCCGTTCGACGTGGCGGAGGAACTGGTGCCCGAGGCCGCGTCCCTCGGCCGCTCCCTCGATGAGTCCGGGGATGTCGGCCATGATGAACTCGAAGTCGCCACGCGGATCGAGCGGAGTGCCGAAGCGTTCGATGCGCACCACGCCGAGGTGGGGCTCGAGGGTGGTGAAGGGGTAGGCGGCGATCTTCGGCTTGGCCGCCGACACGGCCGAGATCAGCGTGCTCTTTCCGGCGTTCGGGAAGCCGACGAGTGCGACATCGGCCATCAGTTTCAATTCGAGGTCGAACCAGAACTCCTCGCCGACCTCGCCCTGTTCGGCAAAGTCGGGAGCACGCAGACGGTTCGACAGGAACGACGCGTTGCCACGCCCACCCCGGCCGCCGCTGGCCGCGCGCCACTTGTGGCCCTCGGTGGCGAGGTCGGCGATGATCACACCCTCGGCGTTCTTGACCACGGTTCCGACGGGTACGGCCACCACGGTGTCGGCGCCGGTCCGGCCGTTGGCCTGCTTGCCCCGGCCGTGTTCGCCCGATGTTGCGGCGCGGTGGGGGTGGTCACGGAATCCGAGGAGCGAGGCGACGTTGCGGTCGGCGACGAGCCACACGTCGCCGCCCTTTGCGCCATTGCCACCGTCGGGGCCGCCGCGGGGCACGAACGGTTCGCGTCGGAAGGACACGCAGCCCGCCCCGCCGTCGCCGGCACGCACGTGGAGTTGGGCTTCGTCAACAAATCCGCTCATGCGAATCTACCGAGACCGCGAACGCGCACAACAGCGCGGCCAAATCCGCTCATGTGGTTCCACCGAGACGGCGAACCCGCACAACCGTGCACTCACATCCACTCATGTGGTTCCCCCTTTGTTGCACTCGTCGGTTCCCTGCGAGCGTCCCCGGGCGAGGACGCACCGGGACGTGCTGATCGAAGCTGAACGCGAAAGCGGACCAACAGCCTGCGCCGTCGGCCCGCACGTTGTTTTTGTTCCGCCGGAGGCGGACGAAAGACATGGTCGCCGGAGGCGGACGAAAGACATCGCCGCCGGAGGCGGACGAAAGACATCGCCACCGGAGCGACAAGGCCTCACACCCGCCGAGACGGGAGGGAAATGGATCAGTTGGTCGTGACGCTGACCATGCGGCGACCGCGACGCTCACCGAAGGCAACGGTGCCGTCGACGAGAGCGAACAGCGAGTCGTCGGAACCCTTGCCGACGTTGACGCCGGGGTGGAACTGGGTGCCACGCTGGCGAACGATGATCGAGCCGGCCGACACGGCGGAGCCGCCGTAGACCTTCACGCCGAGGCGCTGGGCATTGGAGTCACGACCGTTGCGGGTTGAGCCGCCACCTTTGGTCTTCGACATGGGTGCAAACCTCCGTTGAGTGCCGACGCGTGGGCGTCAGGCAGAAATTCCGGTGACGGTGACTGTGGAGTAGCTCTGGCGGTGGCCCCACTTCTTCTGGGCCCGGGCCTTCGCCTTATACATGTAGCCGGTGATCTTCGGGCCCTTGGTGGTACCGATGACCGTTGCGGTCACGGTCGCCGCCTTGGCCTTGTCGCCGGTCAGGACGGTCGTGCCGTCGACCACGAGGATCGGAGCAAACGACACGGTCTCGCCGTCGGCCATGCCGAGGAGTTCGACCTGCAGCGTTTGGCCCTGAGCGACCTTGTATTGCTTTCCACCCGTTTTGATGACTGCGTACATAAGGGGATCAACTCTACACGAGCCGCGCTCCTCCTCCGGGCGCTCCCCGCCTGGCTCAGGCCGCTGGACCGTTCGACGACGTTCCCGACCGGTCGGCGACGCTTGCGTTTCCGGTCCAGGGTGGCAACCCGTCCCGGCCGGTCCCAGCCGGACGAACGGCGCCGGCACGGCTAGCGGAGGAGGTCCTGGACGAACGTGATGCCGCGACCACCACAGGTGGGACAGGCGCCGGACAGCGACTCGACGAGACCTTCGGAGATGCGTTTGCGGGTCATCTCGACGAGGCCGAGCTCGGAGATCTCGAACACCTGCGTCCGGGTCTTGTCACGGCTGAGGGCACCCCGGAATGCGGTGATGACCGCGTCGCGGTTGGCCCGGATCTCCATGTCGATGAAGTCGATGACGATGATGCCGCCGACGTCACGCAGGCGCAGCTGGCGGGCGATCTCCTCGGCGGCTTCGAGGTTGTTGCGGAAGACCGTCTCCTCGAGGTTCGACGAGCCGACGTTCTTGCCGGTGTTCACGTCGATCACGGTGAGCGCCTCGGTTCGCTCGATGATGAGCGAGCCGCCCGACGGCAGCCAAACCTTGCGGTCGATGGCCTTGTGGAGCTGCTCGTGCACGTGGTGGCGCTCGTAGAGCGGCAGACCCTCGGCGTCGGCGTCGTAGAACTCGACGCGGTCGGCCAGCTCGGGCGTGATCCGCTCGACGTAGTCGCGCACCTCGCGGTACAGCTCGACGTCGTCAAGCACGACGCCGCGATAGTTCCGGTTGAACTCTTCGCGGATGACGCGCACGGCGAGATCGGGTTCGCGGTGCAGCAGCGTCGGGCCCTTGGAACGCTTCGCCTTGGCCTCGACCTCCGACCACAGACGTCCGAGCTCGATCACGTCGGCTCGGAGCTCCTCGGCGGTTGCTCCTTCGGCGGCGGTGCGCACGATGAGGCCGTGGCCGTCCGGACGGACGTCGTCAAGGATCTTGCGGAGGCGCTTGCGTTCGTCGTCGCCAAGGCGCTTGGAGATGCCGTAGGTGTCGGAGTTGGGGATCAGCACGACGAAGCGTCCGGGGAGCGACACCTCCTGGGTGAGGCGGGCGCCCTTGGCGCCGATCGGGTTCTTCGTGACCTGGCACACGATCAGCTGACCGTTGCGGAGGATGTCCTCGATGCGGCTGTCGTTCTGGCGCTTCTTCGCGCTCTTGGCGCCCCCTTCCACGTCGCCGAGATCGACCGACACGTCGCTGCGGTACAGCACGGCGTTCTTCGGGGTGCCGATGTCGATGAAGGCTGCCTCCATCCCCGGAAGCACGTTCTGGACCCGGCCGAGGTAGAGGTTCCCGTGGATCTGGGCCGCCTGGTCGGTCGGACGGCTCACGTAGTGCTCGATGAGCGAGCGTCCTTCGAGCACCGCTATCTGGGTGGCACCGGGCTGGGTATGCACGCACATCAGGTAGCGCCCGACGGGCCGTCCGTTCTTGTCCCGCGGCGCGTCACGTGCCGGTTCGACGAGGCGGGTCGGCTCACCGCCGCTACGTCCGCGTCGCCCGCGACCACCACTTCGTGCGCCGCGGTCGGCCGGGCGCTCGGACCGTGGCCGGCGTGATCCCGACTCGACTGAACCCGACTCGGCGCCATCGAGGTCACCACCGCGGTCGGCGTCGTCGGCGTCGCCAGCGTCGTCGGCGTCGACCGCCACGACCTCGCGGGCCGTCGGACGGCGCCCTCCTCGGGGACGGTTTTCGGCCGCCCGGCGAGGGCGGTCGGATTCGTCCGACGCCTCGACGCTCAGTGCATCGGGCTCATCGTCGGCGTTGCGGACCTCCCCCTCGTGGGGCGGGTCGGGCAACTCCGGCTGGTCGTCGGAAAGGTCAGCGTTGCCGGTCAGGTCGGTAGCGCGCGCGCCGTCGCCGTAGGTGTCATGCGCGCCGTAGGTGTCGGGCGCACCGACGTCATCAAGCGCGCCGTCGATGTCGTCGTCGCCGTCGGCCTCGGCGTTGGCGGTGGAGCGAGCCGGGTCACCCGGTTTGGTGGGCCGCCGACGGTTCTTGCCTCCGCGAGACCCGCGACGCCGCTTGCGGGCGGCCGCTGCAGCTGCGGCCTCCGGGTCGAGCGGCTCAGACGAATTCCCGGAGTCGCCCGACAGATCCCTGGGCTGATCGTCGGACGCGCGTGAGCGGTCGAGATCACCTCCCAACGACTCGCGTTCGGCCGACGCCGGCCGGGGGTTCGACTCTGGTTGCTCTGCGGACATGGCGAGACCTTTCGGCGGACACCCCGGTGGGGTGTCCGTTGGTGCTGGAGGCGGCGCCAACCCGTCGATCGACGGTCGGCGCGCCCGGGCGCAAATGGGGGACGAACGTTGCATTGGCGCCGAGCCGGACAGCTTCGTCCATAGTCGCCAATCGGGGTCGGACCAGCACGATCAACACGGCACACAGCACCGCGAACTCGATCACCGGAAAACCCTCGAACACATCGGCGACTGTACCGCCGACCGGGCCCACGGAAGCGTCAGTGCAACGGCAGGGCTACCGGAATCGGCTGGCGGCCACATTGAGGACCAGGCCGATGGCGAAAAACGCGGTGATCGTCGAGCTTCCGCCGTAGGTGAGAAAGGGAAGCGGGATGCCGGTGACGGGCATGATTCCCATGGTCATGCCAATGTTCTCGAAGATCTGGAAGACGAACAGCCCGAGGACGCCGACGCACAGGAGCATCCCCTCGGGGTCGCGGGCGACAACGGCGGCTCGCCAGATCCGCCAGCAGATAATGGCGAAGAGCAGCACGACGAGGATCCCACCCGCGAAACCAAGCTGCTCGCCGACGACGCTGAAGATGAAGTCGGTGTGTCGCGCCGGCACCCACGAGCCACGGGTCTGGGTGCCCTGGAACAGACCCTGTCCGGTGACGCCGCCGGCACCGATGGCGATCTTCGACTGGAACACGTTGTAGGCGGCATCCTGGGCGCTAGCGCTGGCGTCGATGAACGAGGTGAGCCGCTTGATCTGGTACTCCTTCAGCACCCCGAAGCGGATCATCAGCCACGCCGTGGCGATACCAGCGGCGACGAGCCCGAGGATGTGCTTGCCCTGGGCACCGGCGAGCCAGGCCATGACGAGGACGATCGACAGATAGACGAGCGCCGTTCCGAGGTCGGGCTGGAGGAACACGAGCGCAGTCGGCAAGCCGGCGATGGTGAGAAAGAAGGTGAATCGCCGGAGGTCGAGCTGGTTGCGCTGGGCGGCGCCGTACGCGGCGAGACAGCCAATGACGACGATCTTGCCGAACTCGGCGGGCTGGAGCTGGAAGAGGCCGAGTTGGTACCAGCCATGGGCGCCGTTCTTGGCCGGGACGAGGAACAGTCCGAGGAGCGCGATGACCAACACGACGAAGGCCAGCGGCATGCGTTCGAGGAAGCTCCGGTAATCGAGGCGCACGGCGGCGGCCGCCGCGACCAGGCCGAACGTCATGAAGATGATCTGCTTCTTCAAGTACAGGCCCGGGTCAGCGCCGACGGCGAGCAGGGAGTCGCGGCTAGCGGCATAGACCATCACGAGGCCGATGCCAGAGAGGGCGAGGACGGCGGCGATGAGAACGGCATCGAGTCGTTTCACCGCCGATTCGGCGCGGACCGACCCGGAGACAAGGGTGCGGGGCGCGGTGTCGGTCATCGCCATGGGAACCACCGGTTGGCGTTGGATCGCGGCATCAGAACTCTGCCCCGCCGCCGGTGACGCTGCGTACCGGGTTCACGGGAAGGCCGCAAAGCCCTTCGAACACGCGTCGCACCCCGGCCCCGGCTTGGCGCCCGAAGCCGCCTTCTTCGACAACGAGCGCCACGACGTACTTCGGGTTGGGCAGCGGACCGAACCCGACGAACAGGGCCGTGTCCTGCTTACCGGTTCGCTGCGCCGTGCCCGTCTTACCGCCGACTCGGCATTTGTCGAACGGGAACCCCTCAAACGCGCTGACCGCCGTGCCCCCCTCAGCCGAGGTGACATCTTCGAGCCCGGCGAGGATGACCGAAAGGTCGTTCTCGTTGAAGTCGAGGTGATTTTCCACGGTGGGTTTGGCGTCTATCGGCGGGAGCGTCGTACCCGGCGGAATGCCGAGGTCGGGCGCGCCGACCGCACCGACGATGAGTTCGGTGGCAGCCACGGTTGTCGTGGACGGCGCGGGCACGGTCGGCCCGGCGACCGAGGTTGGTGCGGCCGGGTTCGCTGTCGTCGACGGGTTCACCGGCGCGAGTGTGGAGGTCGTTGCCGGTGGCTTCGCCCCCGCCCCGGTCGATGCGTCCCCGGCCGTGGCGACTGCGCCGCCGATGGCGCGGTCACGGATTTCCAGGTCGATCTTGGCGTCGACGACGGTACCGCCGTTGATCAGAGTCGCGTAGCCGCGGGCCAGCCCGAGCGGCGACGTGAGCACTTCCCCCTGGCCGATCGACACGTTGATGGTGTCACCGGTGAACCAGTTGTCGTTGGGGAACTTCTTTCGACCGTAGAGCGAGGTGAGCTTCTTGCGATATGCCTCGTCGGGAACCGCGCCGGCTCGCTCGTCGGGTAGGCGAATGTTCGTCGGCTTACCGAGACCCATTTCCCGAGCCAGCTGCTGGATGCCGTTCTCTTTCGCCTTCGAAAGATCGTCGAACTTGTTACCGATCTCGTAGTAATAAACATCACTGGAGACGCGCAGTGACTTGCGAAGGTCGGTGATGCCGAGCGCTGCTTTACCGGCATTCTGCCACCGACACTTCACGCGGCGCTTACACAGGTCCTCGCGCACGAACTCGCCCTGATCGTCGACAACAGTTTGGGTCGTGATCATTCCGGCCCGCAACCCGGCGACCGCGGTGAACGGCTTGAACGTCGACCCCGGCGGATAGAGCCCGAAGGTCGCCCGGTTGGTCAGCGGCGATGCCTTCTCCTCGCCCTTGAACAGCTCGTCGTAGCGCTCCTGGGTGATGCTGGGGACGAACTCCCGAGGGTCGTAGGTGGGGTGTGAGGCCATGGCCAACACCTCGCCGGTGTTGGGTTCGAACACCACCCCGGCCGAACTCGTGGCCTTGACGAAGACCGCCGGGTTATCCGCATCGACATTCTGGCGAGCGGCTCGCTCCGTCTGCACCAGCGTCTCTTCCAGAAGCTTCTGCAGGTCGAGGTCGATCGTCAGTCGAACGTCTTTGCCGGGCACCGGCTCCTTGGTGACCTCACGATCCACCACTCTCGACAATCGGTCTTTCGTAATCAATTCCGCACCAGGCTCACCTCGAAGCTCACGTTCGAAGGCTCGCTCTACGCCCGTCTTGCCGATGAAATCGGCGCGTGCATATCCGAGAGCGAGTGGTTGTCGGGCCAATTCCTCAGCCGTTACCTTCCCAACATAGCCAAGAACATGGGCCGCTATGTTGCCATTTGGATACACCCGTTGCCACGCAGAACCGATGGCGACGCCCGGGTAACGTTCGGGATGTTCGGCCAGTTCAATCGACACCGACTCCTTCACGCCACGGGCCACCTCACGGGGGGAGAACTCTCCGCCGGCATTGTCGTCGAGGCGCCGTTCGAGAAGGTAATACGGGACGTCGAGCAGCGCCGACAGCCGGCTCAACGTTCGGACACGGTCGGCCTTCTTCAGCTTCTTGCGGTCGATACGGACCACGTTGAGCGGGAGGTTGTCCACGAGCACACGGCCGCTGCGGTCGAGGATCCGGCCGCGGGTCGGCTCGATCGGTTCGGTGTCGAAGATGTTGCGGGCGGCCTGCCGTTTGGCGTCGGCCGATTCGACGGTCTGGAGGATGCCTAGCCGTCCGGCAAGCGCGGCGATGAGCACCACCACGATGACGCCGATCACTCGCAGGCGCTGCTGGGTGTTCACCGGGCGACCCGCTTGGCGCGGAGGAGGCGCCGGGTCGTGGCGGCGAAGCCGGGAGCTAGGAGGAGGTTCCAGAGGCACGCGAAGACGAGGATGGTGAGAAAGCGCAGCGGCGGCGGAAAACTCTTCTCGGCGATAGCGAAGGCCAGCGTTGGATAGAGCAGGAGGCCGAGGACCGTGCAGCTCGCCACGGCGACCATGGTGGTGGTGCCTTGACGCTCCTGATTGAGCTGGCCTTGCAGCGCCCCAAGCCCGAGGCCGATGATGCCGCACACCAGCATCCACAGGCCGAGCGGACTCGACGAGAGCAGGTCGGCGGCGAGTCCGGAGGTGCACCCGAGCAGCGCTCCCCCGCTGGGACCGAGCTGCAGTGCGCCGATGATTGCGAGGAGCAGAAACGGTTCAGGACGGACCGCGAAGAGCGAGAACCGGCTGAACAGCATGACGTGGAGCACGAGCACCGTGACGCTGAGCAGCAACACACGGGCAACCGGTACCCGGGCGTCGACACCGAAGGTGATCACGGACCCACCCAGAGCAGGACCGACACGTAGACGCTGCGTTCGAGGTCGACTGCGGGCCGCACGGCGATCTTCTGGTGGATCGTGCCCGGCCGGACCCGGGCGACCCGGCCGACCGGTATGCCGGGCGGGAACTTGCTGCCCTGCAGACCACTGGTGACGACGACTTCGCCAATGGCCACCTTGGTTTCGAGGTCGATCAGGTCGAGGTCGAGGGCCCGGCCGGTCGAGACGCCGCGGGCGATGCCGGTGTCGCCGGAGCGCGACAGCCGGGCGCCGACGGCCGACGAAGCGTTCGACACGGGGCTGACGCGCGCCCGGTCCGGTCCGACCCCGACGACGACGCCGACGAGTCCAGCGCCGGTGACGACGGGATTGCCGATCTGCACGCCCTGCTTGGCGCCAAGATCGATCTCGATGGTCTCGTCGAAGTTGTTGATCGGCCCGTCGATAATGCGGCCGTCGACGGCGGCGATGGCGGTCAGTTCGCTGTAGGTGCGCAAGGTGAGGAGTTCTTCGCGCTCACGCAACGCGTCTTCGTAGCGCAAGGAGGCGGAGCGGGCGGCGTCGAGGTCGCGTCGAAGGCGGGCGTTCTCCTCACGGAGCTTCTTGTCGCCGCCGAAGCGGCCGAGTCCAACGCTGACACCGGCGGTGGCCCGGCGTCCGAGGTCGCGAACCGGGTCGAGTTCGGCTCGGACTCGGTCACGGGCCGGTGTGAGGCTCGATGACGCCGCCAGCACGGTGAGGCTGCTCAGCAGGATCAGCGCAAAGAGGAATCGGGGCCGAGAAGACGACGTCACAGCCACCACCCAATTGTATCGGTCCAAGCATGAGCAATCCGTGGGAGCACCGCACGCCGCGAGATCCGAGCCGGCGCCTAGTGGCGTGTCTTCGAATTAGAGCAATTCGATGTCACAGGAACTTCTGCGAAGAGGCACTACGAGCGACGGTCGGCGTCGAGGACACCCTTGAGCATGTCGTAGTTCTCGAGGCACTGTCCGGTGCCGATGGCCACGGCGAACAGCGGATTTCGAGCGACGAACACCGGCATCCCCGTCTCGGTGGAGAGCCGGTGCTCGAGGCCACCGAGCATGGCGCCCCCGCCCGTGAGGTAGATGCCTTTTTCCATGATGTCGGCAGCGAGCTCGGGCGGGGTCTTGTCGAGGGTGAACTTCACGGCATCGCAGATCGCCGTGACCGGCTCTTCGATAGCACCGCGGATGTCCTGGGTCGTCGTGATGACTGTTTTCGGCAGGCCCGTGCGGAGGTCGCGACCACGGATCTCGGCGCGGAGTTCCTCTTCGAGGATCCAGGCCGAGCCAAGGGCGATCTTCACTTCTTCGGCGGTGCGTTCGCCCAACGCCAGGTCGTATTCCTTGCGGGCGTAGGCGATGATCGCTTCGTCGAGTTCGTCACCGCCGATGCGGATCGACTGGCTGGTGACGATGCCGCCGAGGGAGATCACGGCCACTTCGGTGGTGCCGCCGCCGATATCGACGACCATGTTGCCGGTGGGCTCATGCACGGGGAGCCCGGCGCCGATGGCCGCAGCCATGGGCTCTTCGATGGTGTGGACCTGCCCGGCCCCGGCGAAACTGGCGGCGTCTTCCACCGCCCGCTTCTCGACCCCGGTGATGCCCGATGGGATGCAGATGATCATGCGCGGCTTGGCGAAGCGCCGCTGGTGCACGCGGTGGATGAAGTAGCGAAGCATCTGCTCGCACACCTCGAAGTCGGCGATCACGCCGTCTTTGAGCGGACGGATCGCCTGGATGTGGGCCGGCGTGCGCCCGAGCATGCGCTTGGCTTCGAGGCCGACGGCGACGGGGCGCCCGGTGCGGACGTTGATGGCGACGACGGAGGGTTCGTTGAGAACGATGCCTCGGCCGCGTTCGTAGACAAGGGTGTTGGCAGTTCCCAGATCAACGGCGAGGTCTCGCCCCATCAGAGAAGACATGCTCGCTCCTTTTCGTCTGTTCACGCCGGCCTCTCCCACCTGCAACGGGTCGAGTGCCCAGATGAACACCGCAAGGTTACGCCCATTTTCCCTGAACGTGTCTCCCGAGCCGTCGTGGGCTCAGGCCCGGGCGCGTGCGACGCACGCGGGACGTGCGGCTCAGCGACCGCCGAAGAACAGACTCAGCGCGTGCGGCGCCGATTCAGCCCATGCCGCACATGGAACTCAGAGACCGGGGAAGAACAGTTCGATCTCACGGGCCGCGGACTCGGCGGAGTCGGAGCCGTGGATGAGGTTCTCGGTGAAGAGGATGCCGAGGTCGCCGCGGATCGTGCCGGGGGCCGATTCCTTGGGGTTCGTTGCGCCCATCATCGTGCGCACAACCTTCCAGGTGTCGCCGGGGCCTTCGACCACGGCGAGAACAGCCGGGCCGCGGGTGATGAACGAAACGAGGTCGGCGAAGAACGGCTTGCCGTCGTGTTCGGCGTAATGCTGACGGGCGGTGGCGTCGTCGATGGTGCGCATCTCGACGGCCGCGAGCGTGAGGTTGCGCCGTTCGAAACGGGCGAGGATCTCGCCGACGAGGCCTCGTTCGACAGCGTCGGGCTTGCAGATGATGAACGTTCTATCCATGGGGCCGTGAATTCTACGGGCCCGGTTGGAGCCCCGGAACCACGGCGATCGGGACAACGGCGGTCGCAACCCCGTCGATCGGAACACCGGCGATCGAGACAACGGCGAGAGCGTGCAGCCACGGGGGCCCGGAACCATGGTGGTCGGGACAACGGCGAGAGTGCAGCCACGGTCGCTGCTGGAGCTGGTAGGCGGTGGAACCGCAGAGTTCCGCCAGTTGCTCAGTGCGATTGCCGAGGATTCCGAAGCCGCTCTGAAGCCGCTACACCTGCACTGTCCGACCCGCCGTCGCTTCGGGGGTTCGTCAGAAGCGGGCGCAGCCAGCCACCGGCGAGGTGGCCTGAAAGCCGACGCGCAATGCCCGGACCCGGTCGAAGATCGTGGACGCCCCACCGGTGCGAATAACGGTGATGAGTGCTTCGTCTACGTCGCCGGGCGACAGGCTGATGGGATCTTCAGCGGTGCCGCTTTCGCCCCGCTGGGCAGCCCCGAGCCACGATCCGGCAAGGCAGGTTGCCCGCAGTTCGGCCTTCACCGAGGTGTCACGCGTCGGTTCGCCCAGGAGCTGCTGCACGCGTGTGGTCCAGCCGAGGACGAGGATCATCGACACGCCGACGTCACCGACCTTCGTCTCCGCGTCGTTCAGCGCGTTTTCGCTGACCCGGATAAGAGGTTGGCCCGAACCGCTGTCGGGGCACACCGCCACCCGCTGTTCGAGGACCGACGCAGCATTCGCGCACTCGCGGCTGAGCGCAGCAACGGTGGTGCGGTCGGTGCGCTGCACCGCAGTGATGGGCACGAATCCGGGGATAGAGGCGAAGTGACGGTTGGCCGAGGCGATGGTGAGGCGGACGGCTTCGTCGAGCGAGACATCTCCCCCGCTGGCGGCGTCCGATGCGGCCACGAACGACGTTGCGGTGACCGGCGGCGGGTTGGTCCGGAACGCGGCGCAGCGGCCGGTGCCTTCGTCGTATCCGATCTGGACGGCGCCGGTGCGGTCAAAGCCGTTGCCGTGCGCGCCAGCCTCCTGCGCGCCGATGCCGGGGCGGTCGCGGAAGGCCAGGGTGGCGCTGAGCGCATCCTCGATGACGCCGCTGTCGAGCTTGACGAACTTGGATTTGCCGTCGGCTACGTGACGCAGCCACGAGCCGGCGAAGCAGTCGGCCTGGAGCTCGGCATAGACCGACGGCAGGCGCGTCTTGGTGCGGGATTGCACCGCATGGCCGAGCTCGTGGGCGAGGACCATGCCAAGGGAAATGTCGCCAAATCCGTTGTAGAGGTCGGGGAAGAGCTGTTCGTTGTCGAACGCGATGTAGTCGGCGACCCGGCAGTAGAAGGCGTTGCCGGCGATGTCGGAGTAGCGCATGCGCGTGCCGCAGTCGGGCGGGTTGGTCGCGCTGTCGTACGCGAAGTATCCGCGCAGTGGCCGGTACGGGATCTTGTAGTACTTCGGGAGTTCCACGGCCCAGAACGCGTCGAGGTCAGCAGCGAACTTGACAAGGGTGGATCCGTACTCACTGGCGGGCGCCGAGAAGGGCGTGCGGGGGGTGCTCTTCTTTCGTGTGGTCGCCGAGTCGGCTGGCCGTATGGGGAGCACAACCGTGGCGGCGAGCCCGGCGAGGGTGATCGCGGTGAGAAACGCCCGAACCCTTCGCCGCGAGCGCTGTTGGAACATGTACCTCAGTCTTCCGGATCGACATGAAGGAGCGGTGAATGGGGTGTTCGCAGTTCAGTCATCTCACCTCCATCGGCCGGCTCACGTTTCGGCTGGCTCACGTTTCGGGCCTGCTGCGTCCTCACGCGCACCTCGCCCCGGCCGACGCGCACCTCGGCGCATCCCACGCGCACTTCGTCGACAAAGGTCGGCACCGACGCGTAATTGGGCCGAGGTGCGCGTCAAACCCGACGAGGTGCGCGTGAACGTTGCAGGACGGACAGGACGGACAGGACGGACAGACGGCGAGACGGCGCTCAGCCGGACGAAAGACTCACGCGAGTCGGCGTTAGCGCTGGAGGCGGGCGCGGGCGTCGGCCACGAGGTAGAGCGAGCCGGTGATGGCGATGAGCGAGTGGTCGTCGGCGGCGTCTTCGGCGAGCTCGATGGCTCGGGCGATGGAGGGCGCGGCGACGGCGTCGATGCCGAGGCCCCGTGCCGCCGCAATAATGAGCTCGGGATCGAGGGCGCGCGGCGTGGGAGGAGCGACAGCGACGATCAGCTCGATCTCACCCGAAGCCATAAGCGCGCTGATGATCTCAGATGGCTCGCGTCCCTTGAGAAGCCCGAGGACGATGATGTGGCGTTTGTTGGCGGCGAAGGTCTCGGCAAGAGCGGCGCCGAGCACACGGGCGCCGGCTTCGTTGTGGGCACCGTCGATCACGATGAGCGGGTCGCGCCTGAGTACCTCCATGCGCCCCGGGTTGGTCACGTTGGCAAAGCCTTCGCCGACGGTGTCAGGGCTGAGCTCGTCACCGAGGAACGCTTCCGCTGCGGCCAACGCAACGGCGGCGTTTTCGCCCTGGTGCGAACCGTGGAGGGGCAGGAACAGCTGAGGATACGACGCCCGTGGCGTGCGCAGCGTGAGCAGACGGCCACCGATTGCGAGGCGGTTGGAGTCACACGCGAAGTCGACGCCGGCAAGGGCGACCGACGACGCGCCCACCTCCGCCGCGCGGGCCTCGAAGATGGCGACGAGGTCGGGGTTGGTCTCGCCGATGACCACGGCGCTGCCGGGTTTGATGATGCCGGACTTCTCCCGGGCGATGTCGGCGGTGGTCGGCCCGAACCATTCCACGTGATCGAGGGCCACATTGGTGACGACGGCGACGGCACCGTCGGCGGTGTTGGTGGCGTCGAAGCGGCCACCGGCACCCACTTCGACGATGGAGGCGTCGACGGCCAGGTCGTTGAACCATCGGAACGCCACAGCGATCATGATCTCGAACCAACTGGCCCGCTCTCCCCCTCGCTCGATCGCCGCCTGCTCGGCGAGGGCGACGGCGGTGAGATGGTCGGCGAGCGCCGCATTGGCGATCGGCTCTCCGAGGGCGACGAGGCGCTCGTGGAACGACGCCAGGTGGGGGCTGGTCGTCACGCCGACGGACTGCCCCGCGGCGCTCAGCAGCGACGCCACCATCCGGGCGACGGACCCTTTGCCGTTGGTGCCGGTGATGTGGACGATGTCGAGGTCGAGCTGCGGGTCGCCGAGGAAGGCGAGCAGGTCACGCATCCGGCCGAGATTGGGCGGATCGAGGCGGCGCCCGGCGACAGTCGGCGACGACGACGGCGCTGACCACACCGGGATACCGGCGCGGTCCACCACAACGCCGGTCTCAGAGTTGATGTGGCTGTCGAGCCAGGCGAGCGCGTCGGCGTAGTTCATGCGACGTGGTTCATGAGGCGTAGGTCATGAGGGTGCGGGGGGATCACACTGGCCAGCGGCAACGCAATAGCGCGCCGCATGACCCGAATCAGCTGGCGGCGCGGCGGGGCCGGTCGGTGCGCTCGGGAACGATCTCGGAGCGGGGCACGAGGGTCGGGTTGACCTTCTCGAGCACGGTCTCGCGGGTGATGACGCAACGGCCGATATCGGTACGGCTCGGCAGGTCGTACATCACGTCGAGGAGCACTTCTTCGAGGATGGCGCGCAGGCCGCGGGCTCCGGTTTGGCGCATGAGTGCCTGGTCAGCAATGGCCTCGAGGGCATCGTCGGAGAACTGGAGGTCGACGCCGTCGTATTCGAAGAACTTCTTGTACTGCTTCACGAGGGAGTTCTTGGGCTCGGCGAGGATGCGGATCATGGTGTCGCGGTCCAAGTTGCCGACGGCCCCGATCACTGGCAGGCGGCCGACGAATTCGGGGATCAGGCCGAACTTGGTGAGGTCTTCGGGCTGGCAGTACTGGAAGAACGAACCGATTGGGGTTTCGGTGCGGGAACGGACCCGGGCGGTGAAGCCCATGCCCTTCTGGCCCATGCGGTCCTCGATGATCTTCTCGAGACCGGAGAACGCGCCACCGCAGATGAACAGCACGTTGGCGGTGTCGATCTGGATGAATTCCTGGTGGGGATGCTTGCGTCCGCCCTGGGGCGGCACGGAGGCGACGGTGCCTTCGAGGATCTTGAGCAGCGCCTGCTGCACGCCTTCGCCGGACACGTCGCGGGTGATCGACGGGTTCTCGCTCTTGCGGGCGATCTTGTCGATCTCGTCGATGTAGATGATGCCGGTCTCGGCCTTCTTCACGTCGAAGTCGGCAGCCTGGATGAGCTTGAGGAGAATGTTCTCCACGTCTTCGCCGACGTAGCCCGCCTCGGTCAGCGCGGTCGCGTCGGCGATGGCGAAGGGGACGTTGAGCATGCGGGCGAGGGTCGACGCAAGCAGCGTCTTGCCGCAACCCGTGGGGCCGAGGAGCAGCACGTTGCTCTTGGCCAGTTCTACCTCGGGGTTCGAGGCGCCGGTGGTGCCCTGGGCCTGCACGCGCTTGTAGTGGTTGTAGACAGCGACCGCGAGCTGCTTCTTGGCGGAATCCTGACCGATGACGTATTCGTCGAGGAAGGCGTGGATCTGGCGGGGCCGGGGGAGTTCGTCGAATCGGACTTCACCGTCGCCGGCCAACTCCTCGTCGATGATCTCGTTGCAGAGATCGATGCATTCGTCGCAGATGTAGACGCCGGGGCCGGCGATCAGCTTCTTGACCTGCTTTTGCGACTTGCCACAGAAGCTGCATTTCAGCAGGTCTGTTCCGTCACCGAATTTGGCCACCGGGTTCTCCTCGAGCTCGTACTGATTCGGTGCGTTGGGAAGGCGTTAGGGACGGGGGGTCGCTGCGGGGGCTTATTGTACGCGGACTTAGCGGGCGATTGCTGCCGCATCGGCGGCGAGTCGACTGGTGAGCACTTCGTCGATGATGCCGTAGGCGCGGGCTTCTTCGGCTTCCATGATGTAGTCGCGGTCGGTGTCCTTGGAGATCTTTTCCACGGTCTGGCCGGTGTGGTGGGCGAGGAGGCCGTCGAGGATCTCCCGCATGCGCAGGATCTCGCGGGCCTGGATCTCGATATCGGAGGCCTGGCCGCCGGCGCCGGAGTAGGGCTGGTGGATCAGGATCCGGCTGTGGGGCAGGGCAAAGCGCTTGCCGGGGGTGCCGGCGGCCAACAGAACTGCGGCGGCGGAGGCGGCCTGGCCGTAGCAGAACGTGGTGATGTCGTTCTTGATGAAGGTCATGGTGTCGTAGATGGCCATGAGTCCGGTGATCTCGCCGCCGGGCGAGTTGATGTAGAGGCTGATGTCCTTGTCGGGGTTCTCCGACTCGAGGAACAGCATCTGGCCACAGATCAGGTTGGCGATGGTGTCATCGATCGGCGTGCCGAGGAAGATGATGTGTTCGCGCAGCAACCGGCTGTAGAGGTCGTAGGCACGCTCGCCGCGGTTCGTTTGTTCGACGACCGTGGGGACGAGGTAGTTGAGGATGGGCTGACGAGACATCACGTGTTCTTTCTTTCCGACTTCACTGCGAACCGGGTTGACCACGTTGCCACGGCCGGCCCGTCTACTCGCGGCACTTCCCCACCTATCGGCGGATCGGCGCTGCATCTGTGGATCAGCCGTTGTCGTTTCCGTCATCGGCAACGTCGACGCTGGACTCAAGACCGAGGATCTCGTCGTCGGCGTCGACTTCAGCGAATTCGGTCGGCGAGACCTCGAGGAGGGCCCGGTCGATGGCTTTGCCGTCGGCGTCGACGATCGAGGCGCGCTCGCTCACCCAGGTGACGGCCTTGGCCTTGCGGATGTCGGAGCGCAGCACCGACATCTGGAAGCTCTTCTCCAGGTTCTTGCGGACCTTGTTGGGCTTCATCTTGAAGCGGTTGGCGAGGTTGGCGATCTCCTGCTCGATCTCTTCGTCGGTCACCTCGATCGACTCGGAAGCGGCGACGGAGCGCAGTGC
The DNA here is from genome assembly GCA_031406385.1 of Acidimicrobiia bacterium. GTDB lineage: Bacteria > Actinomycetota > Acidimicrobiia > Acidimicrobiales > JANYDT01 > JANLQX01. Next base: position 1,646 of record JANOHI010000414.1, on the reverse strand, counting down.
CAGGTCGGCCTTGACGGCTTCGATGCCGGACTGGCGCGCTTCGTCGATGAGCGACTCGGGACTGCGGCCGGTGGCCATGAGGTAATCGTCGATCGAGGCGTTCTGTTGCGACAGGCGCTGGGCCAGTTCTTGCAGCCGGCGGTCGATCTCCTGGTTCACCAGAGGCTCGGGCGGGTCGCCGCCGTCGCTCAGCTCGACGAGCGCCTTGACGCACTCGTCACGCAACGCCATCGAGGCCTGTACCCGCTTGACCAGGCTCATCCGCTTGGAGATGTCGGCGCGGAGGTCGGCGATGGTGGTGAACTCGCTCGCCGACGCGGCCCATTCGTCGGTCGGCTCGGGGCGGATCTTCTCGATCACTTCAAGCACTTCGACGCGCATCTCGAGATCGCCGTGGTCGTGGGTCTCGTCGTGGTCGTGGTCGGGCAGCGGGGCGGTGAACTCGAGCACGTCGCCGGCTGATGCGGCGATCAGGTTGGTGTCGAGCTCGGGGATCACGGTGCCGGAGCCGACTTCGTAGACGTAGCCGTCGGCGTGGAGGCCGTCGACCTCTTCACCGTCGAGCATGCCCCGCACGTTGATGCGGACGCTGTCGCCCGGGTGGGCCTGGCGGTCTACGACGGTCGTGGCGGCGAAGGCATCACGCATACGGTCGACCTGCGAGTTGATCTCGGTCTCGGAGGCCACGGGCGACGGAATCGTGACCTGGAGGCCGTCGTAACCCGGCACCCGCACGGTGGGGCGAACCTCGACGGTGGCCTCGAAGGTGATCGGGCCCTCGCTGGCACCGCCGGTGATGTTGAGTTCCGGCGGGGCGATCACGTCGACGTCGGCGTCGGTGACGGCCTGGAGGTAGTAGTCGGGAAGGCTGTCCTGGATGGCCTGCTGACGGGCCGACTCCTTGCCGACGTGGCGCTCCAGCACCCGGCGGGGCGCCTTGCCGGGACGGAATCCTGGGAGGCGGACCTCACGGGCAATCTTGCGGAACGCAGCGTCGATCGACTTCTCGAACTCAGCTTCCTCGATTTCCACCGAGAGCTTGACGTGGTTGCCTTCTTGGGGTTCGACGCTGGTCTTCATACGGGGGACAGATCCTACCGGCCAGGCGCTTCTCCGCTGACCGTTTCCGACGGGATTCTCTGACTCCTCCGCGGCGTCCACCCCGGGCAGGCTCGGCGGATTCGGGCTGCCGCGTGTACGCGGCAAGCCGCCTACACGCGAAGTGGTCCCAGATAGCGGGAGCCGGCATCCCACATCCGCCTGAAACCGGTCACATCTCCCCAGTTTGCGCCATTCCGGGATTGTTGATCGACCGGTCCGGGAGGTCGCCCACACGGTTGCGACGAAGTCCGCCACGTCGGCAGGCAGCCAGCGCCTAGCCTGGTATCGATCACAATGGGGTGTAGCGAAGAGCCCAACCCGGGCCGCTACGTGACAACCCACAGGTTCAACGGGGTGTAGCGCAGTTGGTAGCGCACCTGCTTTGGGAGCAGGAGGCCGCTGGTTCGAGTCCAGTCACCCCGACGCCGCACCACTAGTGTGGTGGTTCGCTTCCGGGGCTTCGGCCCCGGTCTGCGGGTGTAGCTCAATGGTAGAGTTCCTGCCTTCCAAGCAGGCCATGCCGGTTCGATCCCGGTCACCCGCTC
>JANOHI010000353.1:0-6829 GCA_031406385.1 Acidimicrobiia bacterium | reverse complement strand
CTGCGGACGCCGCGGCATTGCACCAGGTCATCTCCGCATGGCAGCCGGATGCTCCAGGTCAACGTCGCGCAGCTGCATGAAGACAACCGCGAGGCGCTCTCGCTCGCCTGGGTAGCCGGGCGCGCGGGGCGCACCGCGGCGGAAACGTGCTGCTCGGCTTCGCCATCGTCTCGCTGTTCGTCTCGAGCTTCATCATCGCCAACACGTTCGCCATCGTCGTCGGTCAGCGGACACGCGAACTCGCGTTGCTACGCGCACTTGGTGGTTCTCGCACCCAAGTCCGTCGAATGGTCCTGGGTGAGGCAGCAGTCGTCGGACTGGGTGCCTCGTTGGCCGGCATAGGCGTCGGCGTGCTGGTCACGATCGGCCTGCGCGCAGCGTTCAGCGGTCTGGGCATCACTCTGCCCGACGCCGACCTCGTGGTGTCACCGCGCACGTGGGCGATCGGGTTGCTGCTCGGGCTCGGCGTCACGATGCTTGCCGCCGTCCGTCCGGCCATGCGCGCGGCGAAGGTCGCGCCGGTCACGGCGATGTCGGCGAGCGTTGCCGGTGCCGAAGCTGCGGTGTCAGTCCGTTCGGCCGGTTTCGGTCTCGGCGTGGTTGTCGGCGGGGCAGCCCTGATCGCGTTCGGCCAGCAGCAGTCCGGAAGCGCTGAAATGCTCAGCGTCGGCATCGGTGTGGTCGCCCTCGTCGGGGGAGTGCTGCGTCTTGCTCCGCTGCTCGTCCGACCGGTGTTGCGGGTGATCGGCGCACCGGTTCGACGGTTGCTCGGTCACAGCGGCAAGCTCGCCCAGGTCAACTCGATGCGCAACCCGCGTCGAACCGCAAATACGGGAGCGGCGCTGATGATCGGCCTCTCGGTGGTTGCCGGTTCTCTCGTCATCGGCGAGTCGATCAAGAACCATCTCTCGAAGGCCGTGGCGAGCACTGTCGCCGCGGATGTGCTCATCACGTCGAAGACGGATACCGGAGTCCCGGTGGTGCTGGGTGAGACGATGCGGGCGACAGGCGCGTTCGCGGCGATCGGCGAGATCCGACCCGGCGAGATCCGGCTCGACGGCAAGAAGACCGCCGTCCAGGGGATGGCGTTCTCGACGTCGTCGCAGCTCTTCAACCTCGACCTGGCCGAGGGCAGCCTGACCGGCGGTCGCAACACCATCGCGCTCTCTGTCGACAAGGCCGAGCGCCTCGGTGTCGGCATTGGTGACACCGTGGACACCGAGTTCCCGATCGGCGCAGCACGCCCGTTGAAGGTGACCGCGATCTATCGTGCCGACGCCCTCCTCGGTGATGCCGTCCTGGACCTCGCGAGCTGGGACCAGGTCTCGACGGCGTCGACGGCCAACTTCATCGCCGGCAGGTTCCTGCCTTCGGTGACCACAGCCCAGCGGTCAGATGCACTCACCAGACTTGCCGACGCGCTCCCGCAGATGAACGTCGAGACCGGCAGGCAGTTCACCGAGCGGATCAGTGGTCAGGTTGATCAGATGCTGGCAGTCGTGAACCTCATGGTCGTGCTCACGATCATCATTGCGTTGCTCGGCATCACCAACACGCTCGCCCTTGCGGTGATCGAACGAACGCGGGAGCTCGGTCTGCTCCGGGCCGTCGGCATGAGCCGTCGGGCCATGCGACGAACGGTCCGGTGGGAGGCGGCGCTCATCGCTTCCTTCGGTGCACTCCTCGGTGTTGGCCTCGGCCTGGTACTCGGCTGGATCGGTGTCCAGGCGCTCCCTGACAACATCGCCACGACGATGAACGTCCCGGCTGGCTCGCTGGCCGTGCTCACGGGTGCCGCGGTCGTGGCAGCCATCCTCGCAGCGCAATTCCCAGCCCGCCGGGCCGCCCGCCTCGACGTGTTGAAGGCGATCGCACTGTGAACCTCTCTGGTCGGTGAGGTGTCGGGTTCGGCGAGTTTGGGGTCTCGGTGGCTCTGGGAGCAACCGAGACCCCGAACTCCTTCGCGAATGGGCGGCGACAGGCACGACCCCACTACGTTCGGCCCATGACGATTCCGCAAACCGTTGGCGACCTCACACCCGCGTGGCTGACTGTGGCGCTCGCCGGGTTGATCGACGGTGGCTCCGTGACCGGCGTCCGAGCCGACGACATCGGTACCGGGGTCGGCGTGTTCGGCATCATCGCCCGGCTCCACCTGACCTATTCGGGCGCACCGGCCACGGCCCCGGCCACGGTCATCGCCAAGCTGCCGACCGCCGCGGAGGCCAACCGCAATGTGGGCATGGCCCTCGGGCTATACGCCCGGGAGAACAGCTTCTACGACACCATCGCCCACAGCGTGCCGTTCCCGGTACCAACGTGTCACGTGTCGCTCAGCGACCCCGAGGCCGGCGAGTTCCTGCTCATCATGGAAGACCTCGGCCACCTCGAGGCCGGTGACCAGCTCGCCGGCATCACGCCGGACCGGGCGGCCAGCATCATCGACGCGCTGGCCGGCTTTCATGCCACTTGGTGGGAAGCCCCCGCCCTCGACGCACTCGACTGGTTGCCCTTGCAGAACGACCCGGTGTACGTCGCCGCGGTCCCACCGATCGTCACTGCGGGAGTGGCCGCGCTTCCAGCACTCGCCGCCGACCTCCCCGCAGGATCACTCGAGTTGGCGGCCCGTCTCAATGCGAGCTTTGTCAGCATCATTCACAAGTGCGCCGCCGGGCCGCGCACCTTCGTCCATGGCGATGCCCGCCTCGACAACCTCTTCTTCACTCCCGGCACCAACGATTTCACCCTGATCGATTGGCAGTTGTCGCTTCGATGCCGTGGTGTCTACGACGTGGTGTGGCTGCTGGCCACGTCGATGGACATCGACGTGCAGAACGAACACGCCGAGTCGCTGTTGGTCCGATACCACCATGCGCTCGAACGCAACGGAGTCTCGTGGCCGCTGGCCGACCTTCTAGTCGCCGCGGCGGAACAGGCGGCCTACCTGCTCAGCGGACCGCTCTCGCTGATCGGCACGTTCGACTTCTCTGAAGCCGGTGATGGACGAGCGGCCCAACTCACTCGCAAATGGGTCGGTCGCGGGTTCAACCTGGCCCTGCTCTACGGCGCGGGCGACGTGCTCTGACGACGCTCAAGCGTCAGTCGCGGTCCTGCCATGTGCAAACGCAGGCCTCGTTGCCTTCAGGGTCAGCGAGGACCCAGAACGCCCGGGCGTACGCGTCGGTGAGAAGCCGTCCACCGGCGCCGATTGCGCGCTCGATGAGGGCTTCCGCCTCGTCGTGAGGGACGCGCACGTCGATGTGCATGCGACTGCGCTCTGGGCGAGGCGCGTCCATCTGCTGGAACCACACCGGTGGCCCACGATGACCCTGGTCGACCAGCGCATCGACTGAATCACCGACGTTGGCCGGCTCTTCTTCGACGTAGCCGAGCACGGCCTTCCAGAACGGAAGGAGCGACGGGATGTCCATGGCGTCGATGGCGATCTCGACCGTGCCCAGCTTCGTCGGATCTCCTGCGAGGTTCCTCGCCCATGCGAACTCGTCGATTGCCGATGCCAGCGCGGCGTCGCGTGCGGTGAGGCCCTTGGCATCGTGGCTGGTGATCGACACCCGAACGGTGCCGGGATAGCGGAGATCAAGATCGGGATGGTGGTCGGCGTCATCGGCGAGGGACGCGATCTGGCGCACGAACTCGGCGCCGGCACTGAAGTCGCCGCAGGCGAAATCGGTACTGATCGTGTGGTTGATGACCCGCCAGTTGGGCAGTTCATACCGACGATTGAACTCCGATCGAGGTATCCGAGTCGCCATGGCGTCGTTTCTAGTGCACTCGTGGATCAAGCGCGCCAGTCCTCACCCGCGGTCCAGGCGCACCACTTTCCTCCGAGGCTTTGGAACTGCGGATTCTCGAAGTTGGCGTCCGTCAACGTGGCCTCGGGACCGCGAACCCAAGGCGGCCCATCGACCTGGAGGGTTTCGCCACGATCGTCGATCGGCGTTGGCCGGCACCGCCGGTACGACGTGTTCATCGGTCACCGAAGGATTGTTGCTGACTGTCGTGACGGTCGCCGAACAGAAGAACTCGAATTCAGGTAGCATGTTTCTGTTGAAGGGGAGTATCCCGAATCTTCGCTGTCGTCAGCACGGCCCTGGGCCCGGCGGTGAAGGGCCGATTGCACCGGCCGGGAGAGACCTTCGGTTCTTGCCTATCAAACCGAAGGAAACCCAACCATGAAATGCCCAACCTGTCCTGACGCCGTTCTCGTGATGGCCGACCGCTCGGGAATCGAGATCGACTACTGCGCGACATGTCGCGGCGTGTGGCTTGATCGAGGTGAACTCGACAAAATCATCGAGCGGAGCGCGGCAACGGCTCCTGCTGCTGTCGTCGCAGCGGTCTCGTCCCCCGGGCCGGAATCGCGCGATGCTCCCCGGCGCGACGACCGTTCGTGGAAACGAGACGACGATGATGATGACGACGACGACCGTCGCCGCTTTTCGTCGGATGGCTACAAGCCAAAGAAGAAGAAGTCGTTCCTCGGAGAGATGTTCGATTTCTAGTCTGCTGAGTGCGACGCGCGCATACGGTTACGCGTTGCCGTAGGCGGACATGTCCATCTTGGGGTAACGCCGTCCGACGTCGCGAAGAGTCTGTGCGTTCCAGTACCCATCGCCCGGCTTGGGGAACCCGAACAGGTCGCGCTCCCGAACGCTGGCCCGCTCCATCAGCTCCACCCAATGGGGGCTGAGGGCGGTGTTCGGCCACGACATCTTTCCTGCCCAGGAAGGACCGCGCACTTGGAAATCGGTGAGCATGGCGAATCGTGAACGGCCGGGCGCACCGAAGTTCGAACCGCGGTGGAACACGTCGGTTCGGTACATGAACAGTGTGCCCGCGGGGCCCGTCACGCTGACCTCGACATCAGCAAATCGTCCCGGGGGCACCGAGAACGACCGTCCGGCGGCGGCTTCGTCGGGGACCATCGGAATGCCGCGGGTGTGCTCGAGGGATACGACCTTCGTCGGACCGTCGACGTCGGTGACGTCGGAGAGAAGGACGAAGGTGGTGAGCTGGCGGCCGACGCCGTCGTCGCGAGGCACCACCAGCGAGTGATTGCCGAAGTCGCGATGGTGTGTCTGGTCGTAGTCGACGGCGCCCGCGTACTTCGCCCACACCTCGACCTTGTAGAGCTCGAGTTCCACGGAGTCGAGGAATCGCTCTGCGGCGTCGACGAGGTCGGGATGCGTTGCCAGACGGTTCAGTTCCCACCCCGGCAACGGGAAGAGCTTCAGCCCGGCGAACTGTCCCTTGGCGAGATGCGGGAAAGCCGAAGGGGCCGCAAAGAACTCCTCCGGTCGGGGGAACGAGTGCCAGAGCTGATCCTGAGCGGCGGCGAGCTCATCGGGGTTGAGGAATCCCTCGACGATCGTGAATCCCTGCGTCCGCAACTCTTCGAGACAGGCATCGCTCACTCGCATGGCGCCACGGTAGGGGACCCACCCCGAGTGTGTCGACGCGTGTATCGACGCAAGTGCCGTCGAGGTTCAGGGAAAAGGTGGAGAGGTGAACAGATCCCCGAGTTCGTGCTCGGGATGCACCGGGAAGGACTCCGGCGCATCGATCCACATGCGCAGCAGATGGCGTCGCCGATCGAGCTCGGGCCAGTCCGTGTAGTCCGTCCTCGCATGCAGTACGGACCGGTTGTGCAGCACGAGGGTCTGGCCGGGCTGGAGGACGAAGCGCAGCGTCAGGTTGTCGTTCAACGAGCATGCTTCGAACAGGTCGAGCGCTGCCGTCTGCTCGGGGCGTAGGGGGGTGGCAAGTGCATCGGCGGCGAGCTCGATGAAGGGTCGATAGAGCACGCAGCTCAGCGTGCCGCCGTGCAGCGCCAGGACCGGCCTCTGACGTGGCGCCGGCCCAGCTTCCGGGGCTCCGTCCTGACCGGCGATGCGCCAGTCGGGGAACGGACGCATGAGCTCGTCGATGAGGGCCGGGTCCGCAGCTGCCATCCGAGCAACGATGGACGCGACGCTGACGAGGCTGCTCTCGCCACCTGACCTCGCCGGCTGCACGCAGTGCAGCACGATGAGTGTTGGCGGATCGGAGTGCGCTTTGAGTTCGCCGCCCGAGCGGTACCCGCGATCGTCGCCGCTCTCCACGTCGGAGAAGTCCTTCACGTCCTCGACGAGCTCCCGCCGCGGCGACTGGAAGACGGGGGTGCCGAGCGCACTGCCGAACTCGTGGAGCTCGCGTCGTCGACGATTGATGGCGGACTCCGTGAGAGCGGTCGGTTCCGACTGGAGGATGGCGAACCCGAACCGCTTGACGGTCACGATTGCTTCGGTGTTGGCGGCGGCCGATAGCGGCGCCGTGATGGTTGCGTCGCCGAGTCGACCGGCGAGCGATGCATCCCATCCCCGTGTGGTCGTAGCGGTCTGGAACTGATCCACCGAAGGTGTCTAGCAGGAAGTCGCCGGGCGGACGGGCGCCGGTCCACTCAGGACGGGGGCGGCACCGTCGTCGTGGATGTCGTGGACGTGGTCGTGGTTGTGGTGGTCGGTGTTGTTGTCGTCGTGGTGGTGGTGGTTGTTGTTGTTGTCGAAGTTGTTGTCGTCGTCGAAGTGGTGGTCGATGTGGTCGTCGGCGGCGGCGTTGTGGTCGGTGGCGTGGTCGTCGTCGTTGTTGATGGGCGAGTGGTGGACGTCGTCGAGGTTGTCGTCGGTCGGGTCGTCGAGGTCGTCGTGATCGTGCGAGTGGTCGTTGTCGTCGGCGGGAGCGCCGGTCGAATGCCGCCGGGCGCCGGGCTTCAGCTGGTGGACGCGCCCGAAGCCCGGCTGCTTGTAAGCGCGCCTTTCGTGGGAGAATC
>JANOHI010000340.1:0-6117 GCA_031406385.1 Acidimicrobiia bacterium | reverse complement strand
GCGAACACATCAGTCTGGTTCTCCTACGGATTGCTGCTCAGGATGGAGGCCCCGGCGCCTTTGCCGGTTTCGACGGTGACGACGGTGCCGGTTTCGACGTCGACGGTGGCGCCTTTGCCGGTTTCGACGGTGACGACGGTGCCGGTTTCGACGTCGACGGTGGCGCCGGGGCCTCCATCCTGAGCAGCAATCCGTAGGAGAACCAGACTGATGTGTTCGCTCGATTGAGGAAGGAGGAGCAGGGGATCTCGGGCTTCTGACCGAGACTGAACGTAGCGCGTGACCAGGACCAGCCGAAATCACGTTCTTGATATGCGAACGTAGAATAGTCACGCCTTGTGTTGATTGTTGAGTTGACACTCACTTTCCGTGTTGTCTAAAGTCGGGAGCACAGCACGACGACGGAGTGAGCATGGCGATTTCGCTAGTTGGGGGTGCCCGGAAGGAACCACCTCGCCCAGGGCAGGGCGATGGTGAGGCGCGCAGCGCTGTCCCCGGTCTTCTTGGATTTCTCACGAGCTTGAACGAACCGGTGTTCGAGTTCGACGAGACCGGTCAGTGCCACTACATGAATCCAGCCTTCCGTGCGCTGGTCGGGTTGGCTGCCGACAGCTCAGAGGATCCCCAGCTCACGATCCGGCGAGACAATGTCTTCCCGTGGTGGCTTCGTGAAGACGAATACGCGCGTTGGAACTTCTTCGTTGAGGTGCACCGGAGCGGCCGGTCTGTAGAACTCGGCATCAGACCGAAGGTCTTCTCACTCAAGCACGTTGATGGTTCGGATGTACCGTGCGAGCTGATCGGTGAACGACTGCTTTCGCGCACCGGAGTACTCCTTGGCCTCGTTGGGATCGTCACACCGCTCACCGTCCCGTCGAACCGGAACCCCGATCTCTCTCAGGTCACGTCCGAACTTCACCGCCTCTCCTCCGCGGTAAAGCAGCTCGTCGCTGGAGGCGACACGGCTGTCAGTGTTCCTCCGCGACCGTTCCCGTTCGTGGAGCGACGAGCCCCCGTCGTGAAGGCCGTTCCCGAAACCGGCACCCGTGATCTCGCTTTGGTCCCCGACGCCGACAGCTCAACGTCGAGCCGGCTCGAGTCACTGTCCGATCGCGAGCGCGACATCCTCCGGGGTCTTCTCGAAGGGAAGCGAACGGCCACCATGGCGCGTGAGCTTTTCCTGAGCGAGCACACGATCCGTAACCACCTGAAGCACATTTACCGTAAGGTCGGGGTGCATTCGCTCGGCGAATTGCGTGAAGTGGTGATGCCGATCGCCGACGACCTGACTAAGAAGAGTGGGAAGCGTAAGTAGGTTCTCAGAGGAACGGCTGGAACACGAGAACTTGTCCCTCGCTGCGTCGTTCTCTGAGCACTTCTTGCTGGGTCTACCGACCAAATCTCCCCCCGTCCGACCCATTTGGCGATCTCCCTATTGCTCCGAAAGACCTGGCCTCTACAGTTCCTTCTCACGATGAAGAGAGTGGTGGAGGTTGGGCAGGGCGACGTTGGCTTGCCTCCGGCGGCCGGCCCGCACGTCAGAGGAGCTCGACGTTGTCGGCCTTCGGTAGGCACCGGCGCGTGTCCAGTGCGTACGACGCCTCTGCGACGATCTTTGTCATGTCGAATGCGGTGTGGTCGGTGAGCATGACGACGCAGTCTGCCGCCGCAACGAGCCCATCCATCGTTGTTGCATGAACCACCCCGGGCGGGACCTGAGGATCCCCGATCGCGACGTGTGGATCGACTGTGGTCACGTCGGCGCCCATCTTCACGAGGCGCTCAATCACGTGAATCGCAGGCGACTCACGCGCATCGCTGGTGTCGGCCTTATACGTCAAACCGAATGCAAGAATGCGCGCACCCTTCACCGACTTGCCTCTCTCGTTCAAACCGTACATTATTCGTCGAACGACGTAGTCGGGCATGTGTTCGTTGACATCGGTCGCGAGCTCAACGAAGCGGAACGATTGCCCTAGCGCCTGACGAACCCGCCACGAGAGATAGCTGGGGTCGATCGGGAGGCAATGTCCTCCGACTCCGGGTCCCGGCGTGAAGCGCATGTATCCGAACGGCTTGGTTGACGCGGCGTCGATCGCCTCCCACAGGTCAAGTCCTAGATCGTGGCTATACATAGCGAGCTCGTTCATCAACGCGATGTTCACGGTTCGGAAGGTGTTCTCGATCAACTTCGAGAGCTCTGCGACGCCGCAGGAGGAAACGGGCACGACTCGCTCGACGATGGTTGCGTAGAAGTCCTGCACCGCTCGGCTCGACGCATCGTCGAGCCCCGCCACGATCTTGGGGGTGTTCTCGAGCGAAAACCGCTTGTTCCCCGGGTCGATCCGTTCGGGGCTGAATCCGACCTTGAAATCGGCGCCGGCCCGAAGCCCGGATTCGCGCTCCAGGATCGGGACGAGGACCTCCTCGGTGGTTCCCGGGTAGGTGGTCGACTCAAGCACGACCAGGGCGTCGCGGCTGAGGATTTGCCCGAGGGACCGTGCGGCACTCTCCACGAACGAGAGATCCGGGAGGGAGTCCTTGAGCGGGGTCGGAACCGTGATGACGGCGACATCGAACTGACCGATCTCCGCGTAGTCGGCCGTGGCGCAGTACCTTCCAGTGGCTATCGCCAGCTGCAACCGTTCGTCTGAGATGTCCCCCACGAACGAGACGCCGTTCTGGAGCGAAGCGGTACGCCGCTCATCGAGGTCAATCCCAACAACCGAGTGCCCGACTTCCGCTGCCCTCACTGCCAGCGGAAGCCCGACGTAGCCTTGACCGACTACCGCAACGCGATGAAACATGTCTGTCAAACTACCGAGTCAGACGGCGGAGTGAACAGGATGCGGGGGTTATTGCCAGGATCCGATGATTTTGGGTTAAGAACGACACCACTTTCGCCCGAAAGGTAAAGGGACGCAGCTGTCTGCGAGCCTCCCCTTCGCTCGCTGTCAACCGAACACCCAAACAACGAAAACCATCCCCTATGCGCAACAGCAACCCCAGCCTCCGCCACGCGGTCGTCCCGCCTATCCTCCCTGACCGCCGGGTCGCTGCGAACGCTCGCATGCACCTGCTCGGCCTGGGTCTCGATGCGTTGACGATGCAGGAGACGATCGACCGCTGTCGAGATCTGGCACACGCTGGCGGAACGCATCAGCACGTGGTGATAAATGCAGCCAAGGTCGTGGCAGCACAATCCGACGACGCCTTGAGGTCGATCATCAACACCTGCGACGTGATTAACGCGGATGGGCAGGCCGTCGTATGGGCCGGCCGCTTGCTCGGCCACCGCGTCCCTGAGCGGGTCGCAGGGATCGATTTGTTCCTCGAACTTGTGAGGGCTGCAGCAGACGACGGGGACCCCATCTTTCTGCTTGGCGCCGAGCAGAGCGTTGTCGACCGGACCGCTCGGGTGCTACGAGAGCGTCATCCTCGGCTACAAATCGCAGGCATCCGGAACGGCTTCTGGAGTGACGACGACGAAGTGATTTCGCAAGTCTGCGCCGCCAAACCTACATATCTGTTTCTCGCCATCCCGAGTCCGCGAAAGGAGTTCTGGCTGAATGCGAAGCTCGAGGCACTCGGTGTTCCGTTTGCGATGGGCGTCGGTGGTTCCTTCGACGTTGTGGCCGGGAAGACCCGGCGGGCGCCGAAGCTGATGCAGCGTATGGGTCTTGAGTGGACCTGGCGGCTCCTCCAGGAGCCGAGGCGGATGTTCAAGCGGTACTGGAACGGCAACAGGGAGTTCATCAAGTTGGTCATAGCGGAACGTCAGCGACTTCGGGCAGCGCGATGAACCCCGTGCTGATCGCCGGTGCTCGTCCGAACTTCGTCAAGATCGGACCATTGCAGAAGGCATTCCGGCGCCACGGCATGCCAGTGCGGCTCGTGCACACCGGACAGCACTACGACGAGGCGATGTCCGAGTCGTTCTTCCGGGACCTTGACATCCCGGCGCCGGATGCCAACCTCGGCGTTGGTTCAGGTAGCCACGCCGTCCAGACAGCTGCTGTCATGAAGTCGTTCGATGGATGGCTTGACGAGCATCGCGAAATCGACACCATTGTGGTCGTCGGTGACGTCAACTCGACGCTTGCGTGCACTCTTGTCGGCATTAAGCGGGGCATTCGCATCGCACATGTCGAGGCGGGATTGCGTTCGGGCGATCGAACGATGCCGGAGGAGACGAACCGGATTCTCGTTGACGCGGTCTCGGATTGGTTGCTGACGCCATCCGCTGACGCCGACCACAACCTGCGACGAGAGGGGGCGCACGCGAGTCGCATTCAACGCGTGGGGAACATCATGGTTGACTCGTTGCTCGATGCGCGATCCCGCCGACCCTCCGTTACTACTGCTGAGAGTCTTGGCCTCTCGCCCCGTCGGTACGGCCTTGTGACCCTCCACCGTCCGGCGCTGGTCGATGACCCGGACAGGCTTGGCGATGTCCTGGACGCTCTGAATCAGCTGACCGATTCGCTACCGCTCCTCTTTCCGGTCCACCCACGGACTGCGCAGATGATCGATCGATTGAAACTTCGCCCCAGCGCCGACGTTCATCTGACAGGGCCGCTGAGTTACTTGGACTTTGTCGCCTGCGAGTCCGACGCGGCGATTGTCCTCACGGACTCCGGCGGAGTGCAGGAAGAGACCACTTGCCTTGGCGTGCCGTGTCTCACCCTACGAGACGGTACCGAACGTCCGGTCACGGTCACGCACGGCACCAACGAAGTTGTCGGCCTCGATCCTTACCGCGCCGTCGCACGAGCGGTTGAGAGACTCTCAGAGCCCGTTGCCGAACGGCGCCCTGATCTCTGGGACGGACAGACCGCGGATCGCGTGATCCGCGCTCTCCTCACCAACCCGGTGTTTGCGTAACACCCCGATGTGCGGGATTGCGGGCGTTCTCGACGGATCGTCGGGGGCCCAATGGGGTGATGTCGTTCGCGAAATGGCGAACCTCCTTGGCCACCGAGGGCCAGATGGTTCCGGGTTCGTCGACAGTGCGCCTGCCTGGCTCGGCCACACCCGCCTTGCGATCATCGATGTCGCCGGTTCACCGCAGCCGATGACCAGCGACGGGGGCCGCTACACGCTGGTTTTCAATGGCGAGATCGTCAACTACCGCACCCTGCGCAGTGACCATGAGCTGGCGTGCTTGACGGACGGCGACACCGAGGTGTTGTTGCGCATGCTTGAGCGGTTCGGCATTGATGCGCTCGGTGCGCTTCGAGGGCAGTTCGCATTCGGGTTGTGGGACCGAGAACTCGGCTCACTGCTGTTGGCGCGGGATCGTTTGGGGATTCTGCCGCTCTTCTGGACTCAACAGGGAAGCACGATTGCCTTTGCTTCTGAGCTCCCAGCGCTCCGGCCCGTCGTCGAGGAGTGGCAGTTCGATCGACAGTGCCTTTCCGATCTTCTCAGACGGCGCGCCGTCCCCGCACCACGAACCACGGTCGCCGGTATCCAAAAGGTGATTCCCGGTTCCTGGATCCGATTTTCGTTGGACGGAACGCGGGTGGACGGTCGCTACTGGACCGCTCGCACGCCGGTTCGGCGCACGAAGATTGCTCCTGCGGCAGCCGTTGAACGGCTCGATGAACTCCTCCATCTTTCGGTTGCGGAGAACATGATCGCTGATGTGCCGGTCGGGGCGTACCTGTCCGGCGGGGTCGATTCGAGCCTGGTCGTTGCGATCGCTGCAAAGCACACCGCGCAGCCTCTCAAGACGTTCTGCGCAGGTTTCGGAGGTCCTGATGACGAGCGCGATCATGCTCGCCTCGTGGCCGACACGGTCGGAACCGACCATCGGGAGGTTGTCGTTGATGCATCCCGCTTCTTGGAAGCGGTTGCTGAGATGACCAAGTTTCGCGGCGCGCCAGTGTCCGAGGTCTCCGACATCGCCGTTGCGGCGCTCGCAGCCGAAGCGGTGAAAGAGGTGAAGGTCGTGCTGTCCGGCGAGGGCAGCGACGAACTCTTTGCCGGATATCCCAAGTACCGGCTAGCTGTGCCCGTCGCCGCGGTTGGTCGTGTCGCGGCCGCGATTCGTGTGCCGGCTGCGTCGATGCTGGCGCAGCGAGGCGTGGGGGGACGCAAAGGCGCATCGCTGTG
>JANOHI010000335.1:0-12011 GCA_031406385.1 Acidimicrobiia bacterium | reverse complement strand
AGTGCCCCGTTGCGCCGCTCGAGTTCTGCTTCCTCGCCGATTGGTACTTCACCCAGAAAGGGATCCGGGACAAGGTGCACCTCACCTACGTCACGCCCCTCGACGGCGCCTTCACCAAGCCGGTCGCCGCAGCCACCCTGAAGAACCTGCTCTCGAACAAGGGCATCGACCTCATCACCGAGTTCAACACCGGCGAGGTCAACGGGCCTGCTGGAATCCTCACCGGCTACGACGGGCGCGAAGTCCCCTTCGATCTCGCCGTCGTCATTCCGCTCCACAGCGGAGCTGACTTCGTCGGCCGTTCAGCCGGCCTAGGTGACGAACTCAACTTCGTTCCCACCGACCCGGCGACGCTGCAGTCGAAGGCGAAGCCGAACGTGTTTGCTATCGGCGACGCCACCAACGTCCCGGCGTCCAAAGCCGGTTCGGTGACTCACTTCGAGGGCGAAGTCCTCGTAGAGAACATCATCCGGTTCCTGGAGGGCAAGGAACTCGACGCCACCTACGACGGCCACGCCAACTGCTTCATCGAAACCGGCTTCGGCAAGGCGCTGCTGATCGACTTCAACTACGAGACCGAGCCGCTACCCGGCCACTTCCCTTCGCCGGTCGGCATGCCGCTGCTCAAGGAAAGCCATATCAACCATCTCGGCAAGCTCATGTTCCAGTGGTTCTATTGGCATGGTCTGCTTCCGGGACGCGACATCCCGGGCCTGGGAGCCGACATGCCCACCAGCGGCAAACGACGGCCCGAGCCCACGATCAAACAGGAGATACCAGCATGACCACCGCGACGTATGCCGGAACGACCGTCGACCTCAACGAAGAGGGTTTCTTCGTCGACCCCGGCCAATGGACAAGGGAGATCGCCGTCGAACTCGCCAGGAACGAGGGTATCGACGAGTTGACCCCTCAGCACTGGCAGGTCATCGAGTTCGTGCGCAAGGAATTCGCCGAGAAGGGCACCGGACCGACCGTCCGGGTCCTCGGCAAGACCTCGGGCGTGAGCGTCAAGGAGCTCTACCTCCTATTCCCCAAGGGTCCCGCCAAGGTGGCGGCCCGTATCGCCGGCATCCCGAAGCCGAAAGGTTGTATCTGACGTGAACGTCAACTCCGATCGTCAGCACCGCCACACCGAGAGATTGCACCTGACATGAACGCAGAGAAGATCACCAAGGTTTCGATCGTCGTGTCGAAAGGATCGTTGGAAGGCATCTACCCAGCGCTGATCATGGCGAACGGCGCACGCGCCGAGGGAATGGAGGCGAACCTGTTCTTCACGTTCTTCGGACTCGACGCCGTTCACAAGAAGCGCATCGAGCACATCAAGGTGTCGACCGTGGGCAATCCCGGAATGCACATCCCGACGATGATCGGTGGGCTCCCGGGCATGTCCGCACTCGCGACGCACATGATGATGAAGAAGATGAGCGAGCTCGACATCCCTCCGATCGACGAGTTCATCGAGATGATCGGTGACACCGGAGCCGGAATGTATGCGTGCAAAGCATCGGTCGACATGTTCGATCTGACGAAGGACGACTTCGTCGAGCAGATTCAGGACATCATCACGGTCGGCGAGTTCTACGACAAGGCCGCCGGCGGCCAGATCATCTTCACGTAGCAACCGAGCTCTTCCTCATGGCCCCGGATCCCTCGATCGTCGCGTGTCCGCACTGCGGCCGGAAGAACCGCGTGGGGATGTCCGCCCACGGCCGGCCGCGATGCGGCCATTGCCAGGGTGGCCTTCCGTGGGTCGTCGACGCCGACGACGCGTCGTTTGCTTCGGCCACGGACACGCGGCTGCTCACACTCGTCGATCTGTGGGCTCCCTGGTGTGGGCCGTGCCGTCTCGTGGCGCCGGTCCTCGAGCGACTCGCCGTCGAGTATGCAGGGCGCCTGAAGGTCGTCAAGGTGAACGTTGACGAGTCTCCGGGTCTCGCGTCGAGATACCGGGCCACGAGCATTCCGATGCTGCTGTTCCTTCATGACGACAGCGTCCTCGAAACCGTCGTCGGAGCGCAGCCCGAACACGTCCTCCGTCAACGCATCGAACTCCTGCTGCCCAACCTCGAAACGACATCGACATGACCGAAACACTTGATGGCGGCGAAGCCGTCGCCCGAACGGCATACCGGCTCTCCGAGGTGATCCCGATCTACCCCATCACGCCGGCCTCGGCAATGGCGGAATGGTGCGATCAATGGGCCTCTGAAGGTCGACCCAACCTCTGGGGAGTTGTGCCGGACGTCGTCGAGATGCAGTCCGAGGCCGGCGCCGCCGGAACGCTTCACGGCGCGACCACCCGAGGGGCGCTCGCTACGACGTTCACCGCGTCGCAGGGCCTGCTGCTGATGCTGCCCAACATGTTCAAGCTCGCCGGCGAGCTCACCCCAGCGGTGATCCACGTGGCCGCCCGAACGGTGGCGACCCATGCACTTTCCATCTTCGGCGACCACAGCGATGTGATGGCAGTGCGTTCCGCCGGCTGGGCGATGCTGTCGGCCGGTTCGGTGCAGGAAGCCGCAGACTTCACCGCGGTTGCACACGCCGCCACGCTGACCACTCGGGTTCCGTTCCTCCACTTCTTCGACGGGTTCCGAACCTCGCACGAGGTGGCGACGGTGGAGATCCCCTCTGATGAAGATCTCCGAGCGCTGCTCGACGAAGGAGCCATCGCCGCGCTGCGTTCTCGCGGCCTCGACCCCGACCATCCGACGTTGCGGGGCACGGCGCAGAACCCCGACGTGTTCTTCCAGGCGCGCGAGGCCATCAATCCGTTCATCGACGCCGTTCCTGCGGCCGTGCAGACGGTCTTCGACGAACTTGCCCAACGCACCGGCCGTCACTACGAGCTCGTGGGGTACACAGGTGCCGTCGACGCCGACCGGGTGATCGTGGTCATGGGCTCCGGCATCGGGGCCATCACCGAGGCGGTCGAGGCGCTGACCGCGCAGGGCGAGCGGGTGGGAGTGATCCAGGTCCGTCTGTACCGGCCGTTCCCGGTCAGCGCGTTCCTTGCTGCGCTGCCGCAGACGGCTACCCGTGTGGCCGTCCTCGACCGGACCAAGGAGCCCGGTGCAACGGGCGATCCGCTCCTCCTCGATGTGATCGGTGCGCTTACCATGTCGGACGAGAGGCCGATGCCCCTCGTGACGGGTGGCCGATACGGTCTTGCATCGAAGGAGTTCACGCCGGCGATGGCGAAGGCGGTCTTCGACGATCTCGCCGCACCGGCACCCAGGCGGCGCTTCACGGTCGGCATCATCGACGACGTGTCACACACCAGCCTTGCGGTCGACGCGTCCTTCTCCACCGACGACGCCGACCTCCGAGCGGTGTTCTTCGGTCTCGGATCTGACGGAACCGTCGGCGCGAACAAGTCGACGGCGAAGATCGTCGGTGAGCTCGGCGGGATGACTGCGCAGGGCTACTTCGTCTACGACTCGAAGAAGTCGGGTTCGATGACGGTGTCGCATCTCCGGTTCTCGCGTAGGCCGATTCGCTCCACCTATCTGGTGTCCGATGCACACCTGGTGGCCTGCCATCAGGTGGGTCTGCTGGATCGCGTCGACGTTCTGGCCATGGCCCGCCCCGGGGGCGTGTTCCTGCTCAACAGCCCCTACGCGCCCGAACGCACGTGGGACCGGCTTCCCGCCGACGTGCAGCGCCACATCATCGACAAGAAATTACGTGTGCACATCATCGACGGTCACCGGGTGGCCAGCGAGGTCGGGCTGCCCGGTCTGATCAGCACCGTCATGCAGGCTGCGTTCTTCCTCCTGACCGATCTCCTCGAACCCGACGTCGCTCTCGACGCCCTCCGGGCATCTATCCGGAAGACGTACGCGCTCCTGGGGCCACGCATCATCGAAGCGAACCTCGCGGCGGTCGATCTCGCGGGCGAGAGGCTCGTCGAACTCTCGATACCTGACACCGTCTCCGGACCGGGGCGTCGGCCGCTGGTCACGGCCGACGCGACCGAGTTCGTCCAGCGGGTCACCGCCCGGATCCTGGCGGGCGAGGGCGACCTCCTGCCGGTCAGCGCGATGCCGGTCGACGGAGCCTTCCCCACCGGAACGGCCCGTGTGGAGAAGCGCCGCCTCGCCACGGAGATCCCAGTGTGGGACACCGAGGTCTGCATCGATTGCGCGCGCTGCACGCTCGTGTGCCCGCACGCCGCAATCCGCATGAAGGTGCATGAGAACGCGTCGCCTCCGAATGCCCCGGCCGGCCTGCTCACGAAGCCGTTCCGTTCCCATGACCATCCGGGGCTGCATCTCACGATCCAGGTCGCGCCGGAGGACTGCACGGGTTGCGGCGTCTGCGTCGACGTGTGCCCGGCCCACTCGAAATCACAGGTCAAGCACAAAGCGCTCAACATGGAGCCGCTCGAGGGGCGCCTCGACGCCGAGATCCGCAACTGGTCGTTCTTCCTCGACATGGAATCGGTGGAGCCGGGACTGCTCGACCCGAGCACGGTGAAGGGCGCCCAGTCGCGCGAGCCGCTATTCGAGTTCTCCGGTGCATGCTCGGGCTGTGGTGAGACGCCGTATCTGAAGCTGCTCACCCAACTCTTCGGCGACCGCAGCATCGTGGCGAATGCCACGGGCTGTTCGTCGATCTACGGCGCGAACCTCCCCACCACGCCGTGGTCGACGAATCGCGACGGCCGAGGGCCGGCCTGGTCGAACTCCCTCTTCGAGGACAACGCCGAGTTCGGCCTCGGCATGCGCGTTGCCCTCGACCGCCAGCACGAGGTCGCGCACAACGCCCTGCGCCGGCTCGCCGAGATCGCTCCCGAACTGTCACCGGCCATGGCCGAACCCCTGCTGGCCATCGACCCACGTCTACCGGCCGACGACGCGACCACGGCGCAGCAGCGAGTCCTCCTCGCCGAGCTCGATCTACTCCTCGTGGCGCTCGGCTCGCAAGGGGACGAGGTCGGCGAGCTGGCCCGACGCCTTGCCCCGCTGACCGGCTCCCTGCTTCGCCGCAACGTGTGGATCGTGGGTGGCGACGGATGGGCCTATGACATCGGGTCGGGCGGTCTCGACCACGTGCTCGGGTCCGGCCGCGACGTCAACGTGCTCGTCCTCGACACCGAGGTCTACTCCAACACCGGTGGACAGGCTTCCAAGGCCACCCCACGCGGCGCTGTCGCCAAGTTCGCCGCCGGCGGGAAGAGGACAGCGAAGAAGGACCTCGGTGTCGAAGCTCGCCGATACGGGAACGTCTACGTCGCCCAGATCGCCATCGGGGCGAACGACATCCAGGCGGTGAAGGCGTTCGCCGAAGCCGAGGCCTGGCCCGGACCGTCGCTGATCATCGCCTACTCGACGTGCATCGCCCACGGCATCGACATGCGCACGTCGATGTCGCATCAGAAGGACGCAGTGAAGTCGGGCTACTGGCCGCTCTACCGCTATCAGCCGGGCGTCGAGGCGCACCTCACCCCGTTCCACCTCGACAGCAAGGCGCCGACGCTTCCGGTCCAGGTGTTCATGGATGCCGAGACCCGATTCGCCACGCTGCGACGTTCGGATCCGGCTGCCGCCGCCGAGCTCGCGTTGCTGGCGCAGTCCGACGTGGACGAACGCTGGCGGTACTACGAGCAGCTCGCCCGGATCGAACGCTCGCTGCCCGGCACCTTCACCGACGACACGGCCCACGAGGAGACACCGCAATGAGCGTCGATCTGTCGACCACCTACCTCGGGCTCCATCTCGCCCACCCCGTCGTGGCCTCATCGAGTCCGCTGACCGGATCGGTGGACACCTTGCATGCCCTCGAAGACGGTGGCGCAGCCGCCGTCGTTCTCCCCTCACTGTTCGAGGAGGACGCCGACCGCGAGACGTCGTTCATCCTTGCCGCCAGCGGCCTCGGTTCGCTGGTCCACGCCGAGTCCGTCCCGCACGCAGCGATGCCGCTCGATTCGCTCGACGTCGCCCAGCGACACATCCGCCTCGTCACCGATGCCAAGGCGGCACTGCACATTCCGGTCGTGGCAAGCGTGAACGGAACGACCCCATCGGGCTGGATCCGCCATGCCACGGAGCTGGGCGCTGCAGGCGCCGACGCCTTGGAGCTGAACGTGTACCGAGTGGCCGCCGACCCGGCCGACACCGCGCAGTCCGTCGAGGGATCCATCCTCGCTCTCGTCGAAGCGGTCCGGGCGCGGGTGACGGTTCCCCTGACCGTGAAGATCGGGCCGTACTTCAGCGCCCTGCCGGCGTTTGTGCGCCGCCTCGTCGACGTGGGAGCGAACGGGCTGGTGCTCTTCAACCGCTTCTACCAGCCCGACATCGACCTGGAAACGCTCTCGGTGCGGCCGAGCCTCGATCTGTCCACCTCGACGGACCTCCGGCTGCCGCTGCGCTGGACGGCTCTGCTCAGCGGAAACGTCGACGCCGATGTGGCCGTTTCGGGAGGTGTGCATGAACCGGCCGACGTCGTGAAGTCGCTTCTCGTCGGCGCCACGGCGGTGATGACGACCTCGTCGTTGCTGCGCCACGGACCGGGTCACATCGCAACGCTCCGGGACGGTTTGGCGTTGTGGATGACCGACAACGAATTCGAGTCGGTGACCCAGCTCCGAGGGTCGATGGCCGTCGCCAACGTGCCCGACCCCGATGCCTACGAACGCGCCAACTATGTCCGCGTGATCCAACAGGCGGCCCGCACCTACGGGGCCCGCCACGGCTGAAGTTCGGGCTGTTTGTTGCTTACAGAGCAACAGATCCCCCGAACTCGATCCCGTCAGGCAGCGTCGGGGTAGCGGACCCAGCGACCCGTCGCAAAGTCGAACAGCTTGCAGTCACGGGTGGCGCGAATGTAATCGCGCAGATGGAATTGACGTTGCGCCACGATGCCAGGGAATGCGGCATCGATGGCGTCAGCGGCCCTCGACAGCTCGTAGCAGGGGATGCGGGCGTCGACGTGGTGCGGCACGTGGATGAAGATGTGGTGCAGGGCAACGTCGACGAGCATGGGTGCGCGCATGACGGTCGTTCCGACGAGCTGGGCCTTCGACCGGGTCCACTCCTTGCCTTCGTACCACTGCAGGTCGCTCTGCACGTGATGGATGTGCACCGTCGCCCCGATCACCCAGGAGAACACCAGGAACGGGATCACCAGAACCCTCGCCCACATCCACAGCGCACCGATGATGCTCTGGTCCTGCCGCCAGCCGAGCGCGAAGGTTGCCGCCGTGGCCGCTGCGAAGAATCCGACGACGATGCGCCGGTCGCGCGGCACGCCCGGAGCGGATTTCTCCGGCGGCGTGAAGCGGATCATCTTTGACCACCAGACATGGCGGAGGTAATAGATGCCGGCGCCGGCCCAGGACCAGTCGAGGCGGTGCATGAAACGTTGCTCTCGCGACATAGATGCGAACTCCTCCGGCGTGGACGGGTGCCAAACGAAATCCATCCCCCGGCGAACGGTGAACCCGTGGTGCACCCTGTTGTGTCCGAACACCCAGCCGTCGCGAACATGCAGCGACGGCAACATCAGCACCAGGGCCACGAGCCGGTTCAGGCGTTTGCTCGGCAGGAGCGCATCATGGGCGGCATCGTGGCCGAGCACGAAAAGTGCGCTGACAACCAAACCGATGACCACCGCCATCAGTGCGCTGATCATCCACGACGTGGAACGGACGGCCACGATGACGACGGCGGCATAGAGGGTCACGTCGACGACGACCAGCGCAAGCCCGCGGCCCATTCTCCGCTCGTAGCAGCTCGGCGGAATGGCCCGGCGCACCTCCTCCAGCGACGGAAGGCCGACCGGGTGATCATCCGCGACGGCACCAACCTGAACAGCAGACGCATTCATTTGCTCCAGTGTGCCGACGAAGGGCACAACAGCACCAGGGCCGTGATCCCGCCCGTTCCGGGACCAAAGTCCCGGTCGTCCGGGCGGAGGTGACGGCCTGCCGAACGTGCGCGTCCCCAGAAGAGCCTGAGACACAAGAACTGTATTCGTTGCACTGCGAGCGTTGTCCGAAGGATCGACGGAACAGGATCTTCCGGCTCAGTGCACTAGACCAAGAGCCCATGGCCCCCGCGCTTCAGCTGCCCCGAAGCGGGCTGCCAGGCTGATGGCACGGCCGAGCAGGGGACCAGTCGTCGCGGCGTCGCCCGCGCGACCACTGAGCCACATCATCGGGTCCAACGTGCTCACCCCGTACAACGCACTCTTGACGGCCCTGACGGTGATGGTTGCCGCCACGCAACGCTGGCCGGACACTCTCGTTGGCCTGTTCGTCGTCCTGAATTCCGGTATCGGCATCGCCCAGGAGGTCTGGGCGCGTCGGACCCTTGAACGCCTGAGCGTGATCCAAGCACCGACCGTCCGGCTCGAACGTGAGCGGGAGACCGTGGTAGTTGCTGTCGAGGACCTCGTCGCCGGGGACGTGATGGTGCTCCAATCCGGCGACCAGGTCCCCGCCGATGGCAACGCGCTCTCCGCAGGCCTCGAGGTGGACGAGTCGCTCCTCTCGGGGGAGTCCGAGCCGGTGGCCAAGCATCCCGGCGATCTGCTGCTCTCCGGGAGCATCGTGGTGGCGGGAACGGGAACAGTGAAGGTGACGCACGTCGGTGCGGAGGCCTACGCCAACCAGCTGACATCGGACGTCCGACGCCTGCGGCGAACGCGTTCTGTGCTGATGGAAGATACCAACCAGTTGATCGTCGTCATCATCGTCGCGCTGGTCGTGGTGGGGCCGCTCCTATTGTGGGGAGCGTTCCGTCGCGAAGCGTCGTGGCAGGATGCCGTGGTCGACACCGCAGCAGCGATGGGCGCGATGGTTCCCGACGGCCTCGTGCTACTCACCAGTCTGGCGTTCCTCCTGTCCGCCGCCCGGCTGGCGAGGCGTGGCGTCTTGACCCACCAGCTGGCGGCAGTTGAGGTTCTCGCCCGCGCCGACCTGCTCGTGCTCGACAAGACCGGGACGCTGACGGACGGGACGACGCGCATGGTCGGCATCGAGCTGCTGCCGATCGATGGAAGCACGAACGGCGTCACCCCGGAAGATCGGCGCACTTCCGGAACTCCGGGTGACACCCCCTCGGCCAGACGGGCGGTGATCAGGGAGGCCCTCGGGGCCATGGCTGCCGATCCCGGGTCGGACCAGACGCTCGACGCGATCCATCGGGCGCTGCCACCGCCGACGGGCTGGACGGTCGCCGAGAGGGTCGCGTTCTCGTCGACCCGGCGGTGGAGCGGGGCTGACTTCGCCGACCACGGGACCTGGGCGATCGGCGCCCCCGAACTCCTTCTCACCGAACCGGAGAGCCGCGGGCTCGCCGACCGACATGCGTCCGAAGGGACCCGCGTCCTTGTGCTCTCCCGGGGTGCCACGGGCGACTTCGCCGCACTGGTGCCGGTGGCGCTGGTACTGCTGGAAGAACAGATCCGCCACGGCGCAGCCGAGGCCGTTGCGTATCTGTTGCGCCAGGGTATGGAGATCAAGGTGGTGTCTGGGGACCATCCGGCGACGGTGGCGGCGGTGGCCCGAAAAGTGGGAATACCGAACGCCGATCGGGGTAGTGCCTTCACGGAACTCGCTTCGTCGGGACCTCGGGACCTGGCCACCGATCTGGCCGACCACGGAGTCATCGGCAGGGCGTCACCCGATGAGAAGCGCACGATCGTACGGGCGCTGCAAGACGCCGGTCATGTCGTGGCCATGACCGGTGACGGAGTCAACGACGCGCTCGCCCTCAAGGTCGCAGACCTCGGCATCGCAATGGCCAGCGGTGCGCCGGCCACTCGCGGGGTCGCCGACCTTGTGCTGCTCGACAGCGATTTCACCTCCTTGCCGTCTCTGGTCGAAGAGGGCAGGCGGGTGCTCGGCAGCATTGAACGGGTGGCCCACCTGTTCATGGTCAAGGTCGCGTACGCGGCAATTGTTGCCATCGTCGCCGGGATCGTCGCGCGTCCATACCCGTTCCTGCCACGTCAGCTCACATGGACAGCAACGCTGACCATCGGGATTCCCGGTCTCGTCCTCGCCACGGAACGATGCGATGACCGGTTCCGTCCCGGCTACCTGCGCCGCGTTCTGCACCGTTCGGTGCCGACTGGAGCAGTGGCCGCCGCCGGCCTGTTCCTGCTCTTCGAGATCGCTGGCCGGATGGCCGACGGGACACACTCGGGCCGGGCGGCGGCGAGCATCGCCGCGGTGGTGATCGGGCTGGGCGTCGTCGAACTCTCCGGGAGCCGCAGCACTCTGCGGCATTGGGTGACGGGGGCGATGACCGGTCTGGGCGCGGCAACGCTTTGGTGGCCGTGGAGCAGACACCAGCTGGAGCTCGACCTGCCCGCCACGGTCATGTTCGTGTCTGTCGCCGGTGGAGGCCTCGTCGTGGGCGCGCACGCGTTGCTGTGGCGACGCTGAACGCCCTGGCCGCAGACGCCCGGATCATCAGATGCTGACGCCGGTCTCCAGGTCGAAGAAATGCAGTCGCTTCGTGTCGACAGCAATGCGCGCCCGCTCTCCGGCTCGGACCTCGGTTCGCGGGTTGAACGTGCCGACGAACGTCATCCCGCTCGGAAGTGCCACCGCCAGATCCGGACGCTCCTCGGCGTTCACGCCAACTGCGTTCACGCCGAAGTGCACCATCGTCTGTGAGCCCAGTTCCTCGACGAGGTCAACCATCGACTCGAGACAGCGATCCGGCGGAGCGCTCACCAGCGCCGCGTCTTCAAGGTCCTCCGGCCGAACCCCGAACACCACCTTCGTGCCCTTCCCGACGGCAGCCTCCAGCTTCGGGTGATCGACCAGGACGGACTGATCGAGGACGAGCCGCTGATCGCCGAGATGCAACCATGTGAGGGCGTCAGAACCACGCTCCAGCGTTGCTTGCGCCAGGTTCATCGACGGTGACCCGATGAATCCGGCGATGAACGCGTTCAGCGGTCGGTTGTAGATCTCCTTGGGAGTTCCGACTTGGAGCAGAGCGCCGTCCTTCATGACCGCGACCCGGCTTCCCATGGTCATGGCCTCAACCTGGTCGTGCGTCACGTAGAGCATCGTGGTCTTCAACCGCCGCTGGAGGCGGAGAATCTCGCTGCGCATGTGCACCCGCAGCTTGGCGTCGAGGTTCGACAGCGGCTCGTCCATCAAGAACACCTTGGGTTCGCGCACTATGGCCCGACCCATCGCCACCCGTTGGCGCTGTCCGCCCGACAACGCCTTGGGTCGGCGCTGGAGGAGTTCGTCGAGACCGAGAAGCTCCGACGCGAACGCCAACCGTCGCTGGATCTCTTCATCGCTCACGTGGTGGAGCTTGAGTCCGAACTCGATGTTCTCCTGCACGGCCATGTGTGGGTACAGCGCGTAGCTCTGGAACACCATGGCGATGTCTCGCCCCTGAGGTGCAATCGTGCTGACGTTTCGACCGTCGATGCGGACCTCGCCTTCGGTGGGGTCCTCCAGACCGGCCAGGATGCGCAGCGCTGTTGACTTCCCGCAGCCGGACGGACCGACGAGGACCATGAGCTCGCCGTCGAGCAAGCTCAGCGAGAAGTCGTCAACGGCAACGAATCCGTTCTCGAACTTCTTGGTGACGTGAACGAATTCAATGGCTGCCATCGCTGCACTCCTCGCGCTGCGGGCCATATCGGCCACGCCTCCAGGTTGGCGAACGCCGTGCTCCGTAGCGAGGGTCGATGGTCCTCACTCGCAAGCCCGTTCAGCCTTCACACTGATTGTGTCGAAGCCCGTTCACCGCCGGGAGAGTCCCGTGTCGCCGGCCTCGAAGCGACGTTGATCGGCCGTACATCGCAGGACGCTCGGCCGGGCGACGAGACGCTCCTCGTCGATGAGCGCGTGGCAGTCCAGGCACCGGCCGTACGTGCCGGCGTCGAGCCGACCGAGCGCTGCGGTGACGGCGGCGAGCTCGGCGTCGAGGAACTCGAGCTCGTCGAGCACCTCGCGTCGGCCCGAGAACTGTTCGCTCACCTCCGCAGGGTCTTGGGGCGACGCATCGTTGGTGTCGACGGTG
>JANOHI010000291.1:0-11587 GCA_031406385.1 Acidimicrobiia bacterium | reverse complement strand
CGGGTGGGCCTGGCTCCACAGGATTGGATCGATGCCCTTACCAGTCTTGTATCCGACGTAGAGATCGTTGCGGTACGACTCGATCACGTGGTCGGTGGCGACGGCGAGGTGGGTGGCTCCGTCTTCGATCAGATCGAGCATGCTTCCGAGCACGCCCCTTATCGCCCCGGTCTCACGGCCGTCGGCGGTGACGTGCGACGGGAGAGCGAAGAAGTAGCGGAAGAGTTCGTAGGTGCCGTCGACGAGGTGCACGCGCATGCTTGTAGTTTGGGCGCGCTGGGCATTGCCGCGCGCCGCCGACTGGAAGGCATTTCGGGAAACACCGTGCATGAATGGTCAACACCACCCGGTCGCGTGCCGATGACGCTCGGATGAGCGGGATCGCGCAGCACACCGTCTCCCCGTCGCGCATCGTGTCGGGCATGGAGGCCGATCCCCATTCCGCGCAGATGCTTGTCGACTCGGACCTGATGATCCTTTGGGCGTCCGCGGGCGTCAGATCGCTGCTCGGCCACGACCCCGGAGATATCGTCGGCCGGCCGGCATACGAGTTCGTGCATCCAGACGACCTCTCGATGATCTTGGAGGTCACGCAGCTTGCGACGACCGACCCGGATTCCTCGACACGACGCCAGAACGGCTCCGGCGTTCGCCAGACCGTCGATGTCCGCATTCGATCGCATGACGGCTGGATGCTGCTCACCTTGCGCGCCGCCGCACGGTACGGCGATTCGACCCTCGACGCCATGTTCGTGATGCTCACCCTGCCCGACGCCCACCGCACGCTGCTTGAAGCGATGCAGTCGGTTGCGGCACACGCACCGCTCGTCGATTCACTGCAGATCCTTCTCAGCGCGCTTTCGAGAGCGGGAGAGGGCGAATCCATCGGAGCGTTCGTCGACGAGCGCGGCAACGTCGTCGCGGCCTCCCGAGGAGTTCGGGTCACCGACGACCCGGCCACGAGGCCCTGGGGCGACCTTGCGACCGGTCGGGCCACGTGGACGGTGGACGTACCGTTCGCCGGGGATCTCGATGACACCGGGAATCAATGGGGAGGCTGGACGCTGCACGTGCTCTCTGCGAACGCCGCTATTCACCCGGTCGACGCCTTCGTCGCAAAGAAAGTCGCTTCGCTGGCCACGCTGGCCATCGAGTCGGCGAACACTCGTCGTCGGTTGTTCCAGTTGGCGCGCACGGACGACCTGACCGGGATCAGCAACCGCCGCGCCTTCCAGGAATCGCTGGCGTCGATCGGCAGCGGTGAGGTCGTGACGACGTTGATCGTCGACCTCGATCGCTTCAAAGCCGTGAATGACTTCCACGGTCACCATGTGGGCGATGCGGCGCTGGTCGAGGTGGCGAACACGCTCGTATCGACGCTGGGCCCCGATGACGTCGCGGCGCGTCTCGGCGGGGACGAGTTCGCCGCTTTGGTGCGCGGTTCGAGTCAGCAGCGTCACGAAACCGTGGAGCGACTCCGGGGGCGCCTGCGGGCCGTCGCAGTTCCCCTGCCTGACGCCACCTTGCTCGTGAGCGCGTCGCTCGGCGATGCCGAACACGACGGAGGCGACCCCCTGAAGACGCTCCGCCGGGCGGACGAGCGGCTGCTGCAGGCGAAGTCCTCCGACCCGGGGTCGAAGTCCTCAGGTCGTGGCCGCCGGCGGTTTCGCGACGCGTGACGCGTGACGCCTGACCTTCGGGGTCGATCGACTCGTTCGGTAGGTTGATCGGCCTGTTTCCGCGCCCCGCCGGCCTTCGACGGTCCACTCACCGTCCACGGCGGCCGATACACGGACATGGCGTTTCGTCGATTCACATCACTTGTCCTGGCCGGCGCGGTGCTCAGTTCTGCGCTTCTCCTCGGGTCGTCCGACGCAACGGCCGCCGGTCCCGCTGGTCAGAAGGAGTTCTTTGCCGACACCTTCGCCGATCCGCTCGACTATTCGAACGGAGAAGACGTCGCTTTGGTCGACGAGGCGCTGATCGTTGGTGTGGCCGAGCGGCCCACGCTGTCCGACGGACAGTTGCACCTGAAGTTCAACGGCCTCGGCTACTTCTCCCCGCTGTGGGGCGGCTACGACGTGGGCGGGCACGCCATGGGCAGCGACGCCGTCGGCCACGACCGGGAGGGCAACGCCCGTCGGCTCGATGGTCTTGAGTACACAACGTTCCGTGTGCGCATGAACGTCAGCGGCGCCGTCGGGGCCGGGATCTTCTTCTACACGTGCACTGCGGGCGTGAACGATGGCTGCCAGAGCGGCATCCAGTTCGTGACGACACCCGGTTGGCATACGTACCAGGCCGACGTACCGAAGGCATCGGTGTCGGGTATCCGGGTGGCCATCAGCGGCAACGTGAACGTCGACGTCGACTGGGTGCAGGTCCTCGGTCCGAACAAGGGCAACACCACGATCGACAATGCGCTCATCGGGCCGGTGCCCGAAGTGTTGAACCCTGATGCTGCCGGGGCCATCCCGCTCCTGTTCCCCCTTGGTGGACGTCCGGTCGCCTTCAACGGAACGAACTGTGTGAACAACGACTGGGCCACACGGGTCCGCGGCGATGCCTGGGACTTCGACAAGAAGACCGACGTCGAGAAGATCGACAACTACGTCTCGTGGGATGTGGCCAACAGCCAGTTCAACGGGATCGGTATGACGGCGCCGAACGGTGGAGCGCCGGGCGATCCGGGTATCCGACTCGCTCTGCAGGGCCGCACGATCAATCCGAGCGTGTGGCATCGAACCACCCTGATCGTCCCATCGTGGGACGGCCGGTACAGCCAGGAGTTCGGCAACGATGGCGGATGGGTGTTTCGCAACATCTGGAAGTTCGTCGGGAACGAGCGCTTCCAGGAGTCTGCGCCGATCGTGGAGTACCCGAACGACACCACGATCAGTGTCGCCCTGAACGACCCCACGCCTTTCGATGGCAGTGAGCCGCCGCCGCTGAACATCAACGACACGACGTCCAAAGGACAGCTCGGCTGGAGCCGGCCCGGGCTGCGGGTGAAGACGTTCCGGGTGGACATCGCCGAGCCGTACAAGCCTCGTCAGACGCCGGTCGACCACGTGTGGCTGTCAACAGATGACTGCGGGGTCTCCTCGGCCGACATCGTGTTCCAGGACAACAACCCCGGAGACGGCACGACCGCCGAGATTTTTGCGGCGCAGTCGCCCAAGGGTCCGTGGGATCGCATCGGGACGGCCGCGGTCTCGCGTGGCCTGAACTCGTGGAACTGGGCGAACGCGCCGAAGGGCACGTGGTGGATCAAGATCGGCATGACTCGCGGTTCGACCTACGGCGAGAACATGTCGACCGGTCCCGTCACCATCGGCACGGATTTTAGCGACGTGATCAAGGCCGAGGCTGCGGCCAGCGGCGCCGGCGGCCCAACGGCGCTGGCGCTGCGTGCACCGGATACCTCGTCGAACGACCCCAAGTCGAAGTCGAAGTCCAAGCCGAGGCCCAAACCCAGGAAACGCTGATCCGACCCCGGGGTCGGGAGCCGGGCGCGACACTGGTCGGGTGGAAAACCCTGCTTCCGAATCGGGCTCCTACGCGGGGCGCCCGTCGGGTGAGCGCTCGGCTCGGAGTTTCACGATCCGTCGCGGTCGGCGCGGTCCGCAGAAGGAACATGCGCTTGCCGTCCTGGTGCCCAAGCTGAGCATCGCATCGTCATCTTCTCTGATCGATCCGAGTGCAGTGTTCGCAAGGACAGCGCCACTGATCGTCGATATCGGCTTCGGATCTGGCGACACGACGCTCGCACTTGCGCGGCGCTACTGCGATGCGAACGTGCTTGGCATCGAGACGCACGAGAACGGTTTGGCAATGCTCGCCCATGAGCTCGACCAGCGGGCGATCACCAACGTCCGCGTGGTCTGCGCCGATGCCTTCGATGTGATCAACCTGATGATCCCGAAGCAAAGCGCGCAAATCATTCAGCTGGTGTGTCCCGATCCGTGGCCGAAGCACAATCAGTCGCATCGCCGACTGTTCAACGCCTCGTTCGCCCGGATGCTCGCTGAGCGCCTCGTCGTCGGTGGCGAGCTCAGGCTGGCGACCGACTGGTCGCCCTATGCGGAACAGATGGCCGACGTGATCGCCGGTGAGCCGCTCCTGGAGAATTCGTACGCGCGCTTCGCTCCGGCGCACCCGGAACGGCCGGTGACGAACTACGAGCGCAAGGGACTCGTCGCTGGACGATCAATGCGTGATCTTCTCGCCCGCAGGGTGTGAACCGGCTCGTCACGGTGTTCGCCCGGGCCGGGTGTCGTCGCGCGCTAGTGGACGGGTCCGTTGTCCTGCACGAGTTCGACCAAGGTCCCGAACGTGGTCTTCGGGTGGATGAAGGCAACGGTGGTGCCGCGTGACCCCGGGCGCGGCGCTTCGTCGATGACCCGGCCGCCAGCGGCCTTGACCGCCTCGAGGGCAACAGCACAATCGGCGACCCGGTAGCCGATGTGGTGCAGGCCCTCCCCCTTCTTCTCCAGATACTTGGCCACGGGGGAGTCGGGCCTCGTGGGTGTGAGGAGCTGGATGTAGCTCTCGGCCACCTTCAGCAGCGCTTCTTCCACGCCGTCGCTCTCCACGACCTCGCGGTGGTCCACCGTGGCCCCGTAGACCTCGGCGTAATAGGCGATCGCGCCGTCGAGGTCGTGGACGGCAATGGCGACGTGGTCGATCTCGGTCAACAGGCCGGCGGACGAGGACGGGGCAGAACTCATCTGCTCATCTTCGCGCCTCGGCCGTGAGTCGCCGGAATCGTCAGTCGCGTACTTCGGCTTCGGTCAAGCTGCGCCCACCGTCCGCCGAAAGCATGGACGCGGGGATTTCCCTAGTGAGAGTGCACGATGACCGTTGTTGAGACCCTCGCCGGCCCTGGGCTGTCGGAATCGTTCATGACGAGACGATTGCGCCGCCGTTCTCGGTCCGGTTCTCGGATCGAACCTTCGGCGCATTCGTCGGACCCGATGTGGCGCGTGAACTCTCTGCTGACTCGTTTCGACCGCTCATTTCGCGATGGCGTCGAACGGCGTTCGCCATCGGAGCCTCGTTGTGGGTGGCGACCGTTGTCCGAGCGGTGTGGTGGTGGGTCGAATCCTTGTGGTGCGCCGACGCCGGGGTGGGGCTTTCCAGTCGGCTGGGTGTTGCGAGTACCACCGCGTTCTCGGAGCGCAAGAGACCATGGCGTACACCGGAAGCGCCTCCGCGTTCATGGCAACGGGCGCCCTGCTGCTCATCGTGGTCGGCACAGTGATGGTGGCGGTCGGTCGTCGTCCACGCCGCTCGTTCTCTTTCGGCCGGTTACGAACAGGATCTGCGGCAGGCGTAAGACGCTGAACCTCAGGAAGACCAAGCCGAAGAGCGGCAAAACGCCTCCCAACAGCGTTAGGAGGTGTTTTGCCCCCATATATGGGGGCAACCTCTCTCCCAGCGGGCACGCAACCCGCAGCGACCGTGCCTCAGCCGGCGTGGCGGAATCGGTTGAGGGCCGCTTCGCCGATCTTGGCGCGGAACTCGGGATCGTCGATACCCATGCCCTCACGCGGGGCGAGGCACAACACGCCGATCTTTCCCTCGTGCTGGTTGTGGTGCACGGCGTAGGCCGCTTCTCCGGTCGTTTCCATGGTGTGGACCGCTGACACCATGGGATGGATCCTTCCCTGGCAGATGAGCTTGTTGGCGGCGTAGGACTCGGCGTAGTTGGCGAAGTGCGATGACTTGATCGACTTCAGCTTCATCCACAGGTGGCGGTTGTCGTATTCGATCATGTAGCCCGATGTCGCGGCGCACGTGATGATCGTGCCGCCCTTCTTGGCCATGAACACCGACGCACCCATGGTGGAACGGCCGGGATGTTCGAAGACGATATCGGGGTCCTCGCCCACCAGAGCCCGCACGTCGGCGCCGAGGCGCCGCCATTCCTTCTCGTCCTGGGTGTGCGGGTCCGACCAGAACTTGTAGCCGTTCGCCCGCCGGTCGATCACGGCCTCGCAGCCCATCGAGCGGAGCACATCAGCCTTCTCCGGCGACGACACGACGCCGACGGGGATCCCGCCGCCGTTGAGCACGTATTGGATGGCGTAGCCGCCGATGCCCCCGGTTGCTCCCCATACGAACACAACGTCGCCCTGCTTCATCCGCGCCCCATTTCGGCTCACGAGCATCCGGTAGCTGGTGGAGTTGCACAGCGCGTTGGATGCCGCCTCCTCCCAGCTGAGATGACGTGGTTTGGGCATCAGCTGGTTGGCTTTGACCACGGCAATCTCGGCGAGTCCGCCGAAGTTGGTCTCGAAGCCCCAGATGCGCTGGTTCGATCCGAGCATGGAGTCGTCGTGCGACGACGGGTCTTGGTCGTCGACGTGGTTGCAATGGATCGTGACCCGGTCACCGACTTTCCAATTGCGAACGGCCGACCCGACCCGAAGGACCACACCCGCCCCATCGGAACCGACCACGTGGTACGCCAGCCCGTGTCGCTTCCCCCACTGGCCCTCCTTGCCGAGGCGGTCGAGGAAACCAAACGTGGGCATCGGCTCGAAAATTGACGTCCACACGGTGTTGAAGTTGATCGAGCTCGCCATCATTGCCACGTAGGCCTCATCCGGAGCGAGTTCGGGCAGGGCGACGTCCTGCACGTGGAGGCTCTTGCGGGGGTCCTTGTCCTCCGAAGCGAGCCCTTCGAACATCGCCGCGTCCTCTCGCCGCACCACGACCGCCCGATAGCTTTCCGGCAGCGGGACAGCGGCAACGTCACCGACCGGTGCGCCGGACTCGATCAGGTCAACGATCGCTCGGGCGAACGGCGTTTGATTCGTTTGCATACATGCACGGTAGGTCGTGCATATTCATGATTTCCATTCAGGCGCCGGCGGGGACGGTCGGCCGACAAGAAGTCGAACCGGTTGGCGGCTGAGCCGGAGTTTGAGCCAGACTTTCATCAGCACGCCCGTGATGCTCGTGGACGTGCTCCGTCCACGGATGCTTTCCGTGGCGACCTACGAGGAGGAGTTCCCATGCCTGGATCCGTCATCGTCGCCGGTGCCCGCACCCCGATCGGCAAACTCGCTGGTGCATTTGCCGGACTCTCCGCCACCGACCTCGGTGGCCACGCCATTGCCGCCGCCCTGGCGCGGGCTGGGATCAGGGGCGATCAGGTCGACCACGTGATCATGGGGCAGGTGCTGCTCGCCGGTGCCGGGCAGATTCCGGCACGGCAGGCCGCAGTGAAGGGTGGTGTTCCGATGAGTGTTCCGTCCACGGTGATCAACAAGGTCTGCCTCTCGGGGCTCAATGCCATTATCGAGGCCGACCGCATGATCGCCGTCGGTGATGCCGACATCGTGGTTGCCGGCGGTATGGAATCGATGACGAACGCGCCATACCTGCTGCCCGACG
This sequence comes from Acidimicrobiia bacterium, assembly GCA_031406385.1. Lineage (GTDB taxonomy): Bacteria > Actinomycetota > Acidimicrobiia > Acidimicrobiales > JANYDT01 > JANLQX01. The sequence goes on along the minus strand of JANOHI010000291.1, from coordinate 4,183 downwards.
CTCGCGCCGGGATGCGGATCGGCGACAAGTCGATCATCGACTCCATGATGTTCGATGGGCTCACCTGCGCCTTCGACAACGTGGCCATGGGCCTCGGGACCGAGCGCTACGGCAAGGCCGAAGGCATGCAGCGCGAGGCGCAGGACGCGTTCGCCGCCCAGTCTCACGAGCGTGCCGCGGCGGCGATCAAAGATGGTCGATTTGCCGACGAGATCACTGCGGTCGCCATACCGCAGCGCAAGGGCGATCCCCTGCTCGTAGAGACCGACGAAGGAGTTCGACCGGGTACCACGGCCGAGTCGCTCGGTAGCCTGCGGGCGAGCTTCGAGGCCGGTGGCACCATCACCGCGGGGAATGCGTCACAGATCAGCGACGGGGCCTCCGCCGTTGTGGTGATGTCCCGAGCGGCGGCCGACCGCCTGGGTGTGACGCCACTTGGCGAGGTGGTGAGCTACGGGATGGTCGCCGGACCCAACGCCTCGCTGCTCCACCAGCCTTCACAGGCCATCCTCGCCGCCCTGGCCCGGGTGTCGATGAGCGTCACCGACGTCGACCTCTTCGAGATGAACGAGGCGTTCGCGTCGGTGGCACTCGCGTCGATGGTCGATCTCGGCGTCACCGATGCGATCGTCAATGTCAACGGCGGCGCGATCGCCCTCGGCCATCCGATCGGCGCCTCGGGCAATCGTCTGGCCCTCACGCTGCTTCATGAGCTTCGTCGTCGCGGTGGTGGCGTCGGTGCGGCCGCCCTGTGCGGTGGCGGCGGGCAGGGCGATGCGCTCGTCGTCCGCGCCTTCGCCTGACGTCATCGGGTCGGTCGCTGGTCGGGCCGACTGTCCTCCAGCCGAAACACAACCGTAACGCCGGGTCAACACCGAAGAAATCGCGTGGGCCTACGGTCATTGGCCATGCCCGTCGAAGACCCGCTGGACTCACGTGCCGACTTCGGTGACCGGGAGGTCGCCCTCCTAGACACGCTTCGGGCGTCGGGTCGGCGCGTGGTCACTCGACGGGAGTTGGCGAGGGCAGCCGGACTTCGTGAGCACCCCCGCCGCGTCGACGTGCACCTCGTGAACGTTCGGCGCTCGTTGACGACCGAAGAACTGGTCAATGTGCGCGGGCGCGGCTGGATGCTCGTGCCGGTCGGCAGCTGATGGTGAGTTTCCGGCGATGAGCCGGATCTTTCTCGACATTCTCGTTGTCCTCGTCGCTGCGAAGCTGGCCGCCGAGGTTGCTGAGCGCGTCGGGATTCCCGCCGTGGTCGGGGAGATCCTGGCGGGGATTCTCATCGGGCCATCCGTCCTCGGGTTCATTGCTACGGGCGAGGGTTCGTCGGCCGAGGTGCTCTTGACCCTCGGCGAGATCGGCGTGATCCTGCTGCTGCTCGAAGTTGGGATGCAGATGGATCTCCGCGAGCTCGGTGCGGTCGGACGCTCTGCGCTCACCGTCGCCGTCATCGGTGTGGTCATTCCGATGGCCGGTGGTGTGGGGGTCGGACATCTCATGGGGCTCACCTCGAACGAGGCGCTGTTCGTCGGTGCGGCGTTGTCGGCGACATCGGTGGGCATCACCGCTCGGGTGTTCGGCGATCTGCGGGCGCTGGCAACGGTGGAGGCCCGGACCGTGCTCGGGGCAGCCGTGGCCGACGACGTGATCGGCCTCATCATCTTGACCGTCGTCGTCCGCATCACCGCCGGCGACGGCTCGTTCTCCTTCGGGAGTCTGCTCGGCATCATCGTCTTGGCGCTCGGGTTCTTGTTCCTGGCGACCCTGATCGGCACGCTGACGGTGCCCCGGCTGTTCGCCCAGATCGAACGACTTTCGCGCTCCAGCGGAACCCTCGTTGCGCTGGCCCTCGCCTTCACCCTCGCCGTCGCCGAGCTGGCGATGCTCGCAAAGCTTGCCCCCATCGTCGGAGCGTTCGTCGCCGGTCTGGTTCTGGGACGCAGTTCGGTGTCGACGCGAGTGCAGAAGGAACTCACGTCGGTTGGTCATCTGTTCATCCCGGTGTTCTTCCTCCAGATTGGGATCAACACCGACGTGAAGCAGTTTCTCAAACCGTCGGTGATCGGCCTGGCGGCGGCTATGACCGCAGTGGCGATCCTCGGCAAGGTCGTGGCCGGGATCGGTGCAACGGGTTCACCGGCCGACCGGTTGCTCATCGGACTGGGCATGATCCCACGAGGTGAGGTCGGCTTGATCTTCGCCAGTATCGGGCTCCGCGAAGGCATCCTGACCGGCGATGTCTACGCCGCGGTCTTGGCCATGGTTCTCGTGACGACACTGGTCACACCACCCGTGCTGAGCGCTCGGCTCGGTCGATCGCAGCGCCGAGTGGCATCCTCACCAGACACGGCCACCCCCCGACCCGAGGATGGGTGGCTGAGGGTGGAGTTGCCGGTGCGCGGCCGGGCGACCATCGAGCTCGCGGCGCAGCCACCCAGTCGCGACGCCCTGGTGATCGCACTCGACGCCTCGCTGATGGTTGACGTTGCTGATGCGTCGCTCGCCTTGACGAACTATCTTGTCGAAGCGACCAGCGGCGTGGACGCACCTCGATGGGACGCAGATTCCACTGCGGCGCTCCTTTCCGTGATCCGGAGCGGCTCTGTTCGATCGTGGCGCTTCCTCGAGTCCACGGCGGTGCTCGATCGGGCGTTGCCCGAACTGGGAGAGGCGATGACCCGCCGCCGACGGGATCCCTCCCTGCTCGATCCCTCGGGTGTTCACCACGGAGTGCTGCTTGAGCGGTGTCGTCGGCTGGTGGCGGGTACTGCCCACGACTTCGTCGACGACGAACGGGCGACAACCGAGGCTCGACACCTGCTGTATCCGGATCGGCTGCTTCTCGGCGCGTATCTCGTCGACATGTTCGGACAGCTGTCTGCGAATGCGTCCGAGGCACGAGCCGTTCTCGATCGGCTGACGATCGACGACGCCGACCGTTCCGCCGTTGCGGCGCTGGTGGCTGATCGGGAACTTCTGCGTGCCGCTGCGCTTCGTGCCGACGGCCTGCACGAAGACTCGGTACTCCGCATCGCCGCGCACCTCGGGTCGCCAGAGCAGGCTCGAGCGCTCTACGTGCTGAGCGTGGCGATCGACGAGCTGGAGACCTGGGAATCGAGCCTGTTGACCGAACTCCACCGCCTGGTGGTGGCGTCACTCGAGGGACCGACGTTCGCCGGTCCCGATGCACTCACGCTGCTCGACCGGACCCGCGACCGTGCGCTTGCCCTGGTAGCGGAGTCCCCGCTCCTGCGCGATCGAGTGGCTGCGGCACCGCTCGCCTACCTGCTTGCCGAGGAGCCCTCTGCCGTGGCTCGCCACGCCCGACTGCTCGAACCATTTCCCCCGCGTGCCTCGTTCCGTGTAGCCGTAACGCCCGAGTCGGATTCGGTGTGGCGGGTCGAGATCGGTGCCCGCGACCAGCTCGGCCTTCTCGCCCTGGTCACCGGTGTGCTCGAGCGTGCCCAGCTCGATGTCGTCGATGCCGTCCTCGCAACGTGGGGTGACGGTGGCGCGCTCCAGGCCTTCCGCGTCCGAACGGGCGTGATCGGCGTCGCTCCGGACGCCGACGCCCTTCTGGTCGCCCTTGCGCACGCCCAGCATCAGCCGCTCGTCGCGGCCGCAGTGAGCGACGCCGTCGTCTCGTTCGACGATCTCGGCTCGCCGTGGCACACGATTGCGGAGGTTCGCGCCACGGATCGTCGTGGGCTCCTCCATGCCCTGGCGGTCGCGTTTGCGGCGGCCGGTGCCGACGTGCATTCGGCGAGGATCACCACGAACGATTCGATGGCCTTCGACCGCTTCGACCTCACGGATCGGATGGGGCGCAAGCTCGGTTCCGAGACCAAGGCGGCGATTCGCCTGGCTCTATCCAACGGAGTCGAAGCGAGGTCGCTTTCACGGCGCCTCCCGTGGCGTACCAACACCGTAGGAATGATCCGCAAGTAATTCCCGTTGCATCGGCGAACCCGATGACCGAGAGCTTGGGCCCGCGGTGCGAGCACTCTGCGGGCGGAGAGAAGGGGTGGCTCCCGTGGCGGAAGAACACGGTAGTGATGATCCGTAGGTAGTTGGTGGCGGGCCGGAGCTGCGGGCGGAGTGCAGGGGTGGCACCGATGGGGTCCCCACTCCGAGGAACGGAGACCCGGCGACGGAGGAGCTCGGGCGAGTACCGGAG
>JANOHI010000240.1:0-6965 GCA_031406385.1 Acidimicrobiia bacterium | reverse complement strand
CCAGATCAAAGAAATTGGCAGTGGTAGAGACTGTTTTCGCCCGAGGAGGGCGCCGACGAACGGTCCCTCCACGGCACGAACATGTTCGGCCGCGTCGCTGAGGTGGAGGAGAACCTCGCCGACTGGCTGGCGCTCCACGTCGCGTTTCGCCGCGTCGACCTCGGCGACGGCGTCGTCGCCCTGGTCGGCTCACTGGGCGGCGTCCTCTACGTGGGCATCGAGACGCCCGAGGAGTCGAAGGCCACGTTCGGCAAGGTCGCAGTCCGCATCGGGCTCGGCCCCGTGACCGATCCGTGGTCGAAGTCCGAGACGATCGAGGTCGGCGCGCGCCTCGCGACGAACGGTGCGAGCACCCGCCGCCGCACGAAGCTCGCCCGCGAGCGCCTCGGCGCGGAGGCCGGGCGGGCGTTCGCCGTGGCCGTCTCGCTCGACGGCAAGAAGTTCCAACCGGAGGCCGGGGAGCCGCAATTCCTCGTGGCGCTGCGATGAATTTCCATGGAGCGACGACGATGAACGGTGCGCAGATCGAACGTGACGGCGCGCGGCTCGACGGTCTCCGCCGCCGCGCCGGCCTGCCGGTGCTCCTCGCGCTCGCTCTCGCCGCCGTGCTCTCGTCCGCGAGTGCGGCCGCCGAGGAACCGGCGCTGCCGCCCGGAGTCGTGGCCCGCGTCCACGGGCGCGAGATCGAGGAGACGGACCTGCTCGACCGCCTCGTCAGGCGCTGGGGCGGCACGGAGCGCGGCAAGCAGACGCTCGACCTTCTCATCGACGACACGTGCGTGGCCATCGAGGCGAAGCGGCGCGGCGTCGCGGTGACCGACGAGGAGGTCGCGGCCTACGTGAAGAAGGTGGACGAGACGATCCGCAAGCAGACGGGCAACTCGCGCTCGATCGACGACGTCTACAAGGAGCAGCACTCCAATCCGGCGGAGTTCGCGCGGATCGCCCGCGAGTACCTGAAGCGGCAGAGGATGGCGAGCGAGGACATGGGGACAGAGGATGATCGAGTGGTTGGCCCAGCGTGGGGTTATCGAGGTGGAGCAGCCCCTCGCCCCGGGCCGGGAGGAGGAGCTCCCGATCCTCTTTCGCACGACGACCATTCCGATCTTTGCCGACGAATCCATCCGGGTGGCGTCGGATGTGGCTGACATCGCCGATCGCGTGCACGGGGTGAACGTCAAGCTGATGAAATGCGGCGGACTTCGTGAGGGTCTCCGCATCATCCATACGGCTCGTGCCCATGGACTGCGAGTGATGATCGGGTGCATGGGCGAGTCGTCGCTCGCCATCTCGGCGGGCGCGCAGTTGGCGCCACTGGTCGACGCCGTCGACCTCGACAGTCACCTCAATCTGCTCGACGATCCGTTCGAGGGGGCATCGTATGTGGACGGACGGATCGTCCCGAACGACCTGCCCGGTCTCGGCGTCGTCGATCGTCTGCTCACCTAGCTCTTTCTGGGATTCGCCATGATTCAGCCGTCCAACCGACTCGCCCTGCTCATGCACAGGCATCTGCGCGACCGTCACGGCAAGATGGGCTTCGGGCTACTCCGCTACAGCGACGCGGAGATCGTCTGCGTGATCGACAGCGACCATGCGGGAGGGTCGTTGCGGGGAATCACCGGGATCGCCTCTTCGGTACCGATCGTCGCCAACACGTCCGAGGCCGTGGCACTTGGGGCTGACGTTCTCGTCGTGGCCGTCGCGACCAGTGGTGGCATCCTCCCGCCGGGATATCGCGACGAGATCCTCACTGCGCTGCGCGGCGGGATGTCGCTCGTCAATGGACTGCACGGTCGCTACGCCGACGACCCCGAGTACGCCGCCAGCCTTGCGGAAGCCGCGTGGATCTGGGACGTTCGCCAGGAGCCGTCGGGACTCTCCAGCGGCCGCGGTCTCGCCGCCACCCTCGCCTGTCGCCGGGTGCTCACGGTCGGAACCGACATGGCGATCGGCAAGATGACGGCGTCGCTCGAGATGGACCGGGAGTGTCGTCGACGCGGTCTGCGCTCGAGGATGATCGCCACCGGTCAGATCGGCATCTGCATCACCGGCGACGGCGTGCCGCTCGACGCAGTGCGGGTCGACTTCGCGTCGGGTTCCGTCGAGGCCCAGGTGATGAAGCACGGGCCCGAACACGACATCTTGCACATCGAGGGTCAGGGCTCGGCGCTGCATCCGGGTTCTACGGCGTGGGCGGCATTGCTCCGTGGCTCGATGCCGACGGACTTGGTCCTCGTGCACCGAGCCGGGCAGCAAGCACTGCTCAACGGACTCGAGAGCTTCGTCATCCCGCCGCTGCGCGACGTGGTGGCCCTCTATGAGTCGGTGGCCGGTGCCGGGATCGGCTTCCCGCGGGCGAAGGTGCGGGGCATCGCGTTGAACTGCGGTCATCTCACCTCGGACGAAGCAGCAGCGTCGGCGTGCGAGGCGGTAGCGGCGGAGACCGGACTGGTGTGCGTCGATGTGGTGCGTCAGGGCGCGTCTCGGCTGTTGGACGCGGTGTTCGATGCGCGCGTGTGAATCGCTACGCCGCCGGCACGGGGATGACCATCGCGAGCTGGCGGGATTGGGCGACGAGCTGACCGGTCGAGTCCCATAACTCCCCGTCTTCCTCGAAGAACCCGCCGACGAGGAAGCGGGTGACGAATCGGCCGCGTAGCCAGCCCGGTTCGGGCACGGCGCGGAAGTGGACGGTGAGCTCGACGGTCGGAACCCATTGCGAGTTGGGGAGCACCTCGAACACTGCGGGCGGCATGGCGTCGGCGAAGAGGGCGAGCGACAGCACGTCGGGCTGGCGGCCGTCGGTGAAGCGCAGCCATCCGGAGATGTCCGCGACTCCGCTCGGTGCCCCCTTCGTCCATCCGGTGGCCGGGTTCAAGAGCACTTCCATGTTCTCGGCGATGCGCGACGGCTTGTAGTGGATCGAGCTCGCGTTCCTGCTGACGCACTGTTCGGGTGGTGGGAGGTCCGGAGGAGAGCCGGCGACGACGCTCGGTCCGCCGTTGCGGGTCAGGTCGCCAAACGAGCCGAGGAGCCGCAGCCGCTCCTTGCCGGACTGCACGAGCGATCCGGTGACCGTCGAGAGGGTGCGTCCCTGGCGGACGATGTCGACATCGACGGTGACCGGACCGGCTTCACCGGGACGCAGGTAGTGCGCGTTGACCGAGAACGGATGGGGGTGTTCGGGACCGAGCGCCCCGCCCATGGCGCGGATCGCCGCGGCGAGGAGGTAGCCGCCGTTGGGCTTGTCGCCGATGTCCCACCGGTCCGACAACGTGCCGGCCCACCGTCCCGCGCCTGGCCCGGTCGAGGGCGGCGCCAGCGCGGTGTCTTCGTCGAAGTGTGATGCGGTCATCGTTGGTACCTGGTCGTGGTCGCGTGACTGGTGATGCGGGCAGTGCAGCGGAACTGTGCAGCCCCTGAATCTGCGGAGCTCGTCCGCCTGTCGACGTTAGAGCGGAAGGCCTTGGGTCGACCATTTCGTACAGTGGTCGGTCCGATGGGTGATCTGGTGTCGTTCCGAGACGTTGCGGTGTCCTACGACGCCCGTTCCTACGCACTGGATGGGGTGGACCTGTCGATCTCGAGGGGGGAGCGATGGGTGGTGATCGGCCCCAACGGTTGCGGCAAGTCGACCCTGGTGCAGTTGCTGTCGGGTTTCCTCCACCCGTCACGGGGGACGTACTCCCTGCTCGGTGCGTCGCTCGGCGCCGGCGTGGATTGGCGGGTGCACCGGACGCAGATCGGCTACGTGAGTGCGGCGCTGGCCAAGCAGATGCGTCCGCAGGTGCGTGCCGTCGATGTCGTAATGACGGCGCTCTACGGCGCTCTCGAACCGTGGTGGCACGAGTACTCCGACGCCGATCGTGCTCGTGCCCTCGGGCTGCTTGACGCGTCGGGGTACAGCTACGTCGCCGAGCGTGAGTTCGGCGTGCTGTCGGAGGGGGAGCGCCAGCAGGTGCTGCTCGCCCGGTCGCTCATGCGGCCGCCGAAGCTGTTGGTGCTCGACGAACCGGCGGCCGGCCTCGACCTCGGGAACCGCGAGCGCCTGATCGCCCGCCTCGCGGTGGTGGCGTCTACGCCGGCGGACGGCTCCGACGGCGTTGCCGGGTTGGTGCTGGTCACCCATCACGTGGAGGAGATCGCTCCCGGATTCACCCATGCACTCTTGTTGCGAGCGGGGCGGGTGGTGGCGTCGGGGCCGATCACCGAGGTGCTGACCGATGCGAACGTAAGCGCCGCGTTCGACCTGGAGGTGCGTCTCTCGAACGAGGACGGTCGTTGGGCGGCGAAGGTTCGTCTGCCCTGAGCGCGCGGTTGGCCCGGTCGGGTGGGCGGTCGGTTGTGATTGGGGCCGTTCGGCGTCCTAACGTTGACGCCTCATGGAACTCAACGGATTTTCTGCCATTGTCACCGGAGGGGCGTCGGGTATCGGCGAAGCCTCCGCTCGGATTCTCGCCGCGAAGGGGATGAAGGTCGTCGTCGCCGACCTCGATCGTCAGTCGGAAAAGGGCGAGGCCCTGGCCAAGGAGATCGGCGGCGCGTTCGTGCCGTGCGACGTGGCTGACACGGCTCAGGTGAGCGCGGCGGTTGCGACTGCGGTGGAGATGGGCTCGCTGCGTGCACTCGTGAACGCCGCCGGTATCGGCTGGGCGTCGCGCACGATCGGACGTGATGGCTCGCCGCACGACCTCGACGTGTACCGCAAGGTCATCGAGATCAACCTCATCGGCACGTTCAACTGCATACGTCTGGCCGCCTCGGCGATGAACTCGAACGAGCCCGATGCCGACGGCTCACGTGGCGCAATCGTCAACATCGCGTCCGTCGCGGCGTTCGACGGCCAGATCGGCCAGGCGGCGTATGCATCGTCGAAGGGCGGCGTTGTCGCCCTCACGCTCGTGGTGGCCCGCGACCTGTCGGCGTCGGGCATCCGGTGCAACTGCATCGCCCCCGGGCTCATCGACACCCCGATCTATGGCACCGGTGAGGCGAGTGAGGCGTTCAAGGCGGCCCTCGGCAAGGACGTGCTCTTCCCGCAGCGACTCGGTCATGCGAGCGAGTTGGGCTCGATGGTCGGCGAGCTCATCGGCAACTCCTACATGAACGCGGAAACGATCCGCGTCGACGGTGGCATACGCATGCCACCGAAGTCGAAGTAAGCGCGCGTAACGGGTCGCGGGGCATTCTCTTGCAGGGCATTCATGCCGCGTCGGTCACGGCGTGGCTGGAATCCAACGTGGACGGGGCGCGTGGTCCCTTCACGTTCGATCTGATCGCCGGGGGCCGCTCCAACCTGACGTTCAAAGTGACCGGTGCCGATGGCACGCTCTACGTGCTGCGGCGTCCGCCGCTCGGCAACGTGTTGGCGACGGCGCACGACATGGGTCGCGAGTTCAAGCTCATCAGCGCGGTTGCTCGGGCAGGGGTGCCGGTCGCTCCCGCGCTTGGTATGTGCACTGATGTTTTGGTGAATGACGCCCCGTTCTACGTGATGGGATTCGTCGACGGTGTGGTGCTCGACTCGCCGGCCAAAGGTGCGGAGCTGTCGGTCGCGGTTCGGCGGGCAGCTTCCGTTTCGCTTGCCGACACGCTCGCCCAGCTACATGCTGTCGACATCGATGCCGTTGGCCTGGGCGACCTCGCCAAGCGCACGGGCTACGTGGAGCGGCAGCTCAAGCGTTGGTCGGCCCAGTGGGACGCGTCGAAGACGCGTGAGCTCCCGTCGATGGAGGTCGTGCGGGCGCGGCTCATGGAGCGACAGCCCGAGCAGATCTACACCGGCATCGTGCACGGTGACTACCGCTTCGGCAATGTGCTCGTCGATCCCGCATCCGGTCGCCTCACCGGTGTTCTCGACTGGGAATTGTGCACGCTCGGCGACGTGCTCGCCGACGTGGGCTACGTGGTGTCGTACTGGACCGACCCCGGCGAGCCGTTCCGCCGGGAGAACGACCCGAGTGGACATCCCGGCTTCTTTTCCCGGGCCGAGTTCGTGGCCCGCTATTGCGAGGTCAGCGGACGTACGGTCGCCGACATCGGCTGGTACGAGGCGTTCGCGTGCTGGCGCCTCGCCTGCATCGCCGAAGGCGTGCTGTCGCGCTACCTGGCCGGCGTGATGGGCGACAACACCGGGGTGGAGACCGACGGCATGGCCGGCCGCGTCGACGCCCTCGCCGAGCACGCCCTCGGCCTGCTCGACAGCCGCTAGCGGGTCCGTCGTCTGGGTCAGCTGGCCGCGTTGGGTCGGCTGGCTGCGTTGGGTCGGCTGGATCGCCTGGAGGCACAAATCCCGACCCAACGCGCTGAGCTGACCCGGGTCCGTCCCCCGATTCGGCTCCGCCGCGCCCGGGCGGGGTGTGCCAAACTGTTCGGCGTCGGCTTCGGTCGGCACGGAGAAGTGCGAGAGCGGCCGAATCGGACTCACTGCTAATGAGTTGACTTGGGAAACTGGGTCCGAGGGTTCAAATCCCTCCTTCTCCGCCACGCCAAACTATGCGGGAGGGCCCTGGGCGCTCCAGTAAGGTTGGTGTCTCAGTTCAAGCGTTCGTAGCTCAACGGATAGAGCATCTGACTACGGATCAGAAGGTTGGGGGTTCGAATCCCTCCGAACGCGCCAGATAAGCCCAGGTCAGAGCGTTTCTCGACCTGGGCTTCTTGTTTTCCACAGGCCAGGTCCCGCCATAGGTCCCGCCATTTGGCATGTGTTGTGCCGGTTCATGCTTGACAGTGTGATTCCGGTTCCTGGTTGACACTTTCCGGTCGGGTCCGGTTCCTGGTTTACAGGTGGTCCGGTTCTTGTTTGACGGTGGGGGTCCGCGTTGGGCTGGGTTTCTCCTTCTTCGATGGTGGGCGTCCGCGTTCATTTAGCCCCGAGGGAGGCCCGTCGTGTTGGTGGAGCTCAACGCTGTGGAACAACGCTTGAAGGCGGTTCTCGAAGTCCTTGACGGGGCGTCGGTGAC
>JANOHI010000228.1:0-5362 GCA_031406385.1 Acidimicrobiia bacterium | reverse complement strand
GTCGCGTGCATTTACCGCCGTTTACAGCCGCGGTTGAGGCTGGCGTCCAGAGTGTGATGGTTGGTTTAAATAGTTGGAACGGAATAAAATTGCCGCCGCCGTCCCCTACGCCCCCGACATCAGCCGTGCCGTCGACGCCGGACTGCTCACCACCCGACCGCCCCGCAGCCTCACCCGGGCACTCTCCCCCGTCGTCGCCGCCATCACCACCGGGCCGGTCACACGATGAACACGCCGACCGTGCTCATGCCCGACCCGACAACCGGCCTCATCACCATCACCGCCGGATGCATCCCGACCACCAACATCCACGAACCCGACTCGACCTACGCGCAGTTTCAGGCAGGGGTTTTCGTAGATGCAGGCATTTCGCAGGCACGATCGTACGCTCGCTTACTAGTTCGGGCTGAATCGTTTCCGGAGGAGCATCGCAAGCGAGGGTCTTCGCTGTCGAACGACCACTTTCGTCGTCGCCGAGACGTGAAATCGCTTGGCAGCAACAGGACCGTCACGGGCTTCTCGGAAGCGTCGAAAAGCCGACCTCGACAAGCCGGCGACGGGGCTCGTTCAGCCGAACTCCTGGTACACATCAGTCTTGTCAGCTGAACGCGACACCCTCGTATCCGCTTTTCGCTACAGCGGCAAGCTTCGCCGTGAACTTCGGGGCTCCGCCGTTGTACACGAAGTACCGCATGGTGCCCTGCTCATGGCCCTCGACATTGGAGTTGTACCCGGTGAACCAACTCTTGGCGTTGCGCATGAGCATCGACCGGTACAGGTTCGCCACGTGGTCGACCCAGCTTCGTTGGGCATCCTCCGTTGCCTCGAACCGCGTGTAGCCGTGGTCTCGGACGTAGGTGATGAGGTCGGTGGTCCAGTCGACCGCCGTCTCGATCGTGCGCGGGAAATTCGCGGTACCCGAGCCACTCTGCGGGCCCGCCACCATGACCATATTCGGGAATCCGCTCACGAGTATTCCGAGATAGGTGGCCGGTCCGTCAGCCCACGCGTCGCGTAACGCAGTTCCACCGACCCCGCGAATGTCCATTCGGTCATAGCCTCCCGTCATCGCATCGAACCCCGTGGCGTAGATGATCAGGTCGAGGTCGAAGTCGCGGTCGGTGGTCCGGATGCCCGTTGGTGTTATCGCCTCGATAGGCGTGTCGGTGATGTCGACGAGGTGAACGTTGTCGCGGTTGTATGCCTCGAAGTAGTTCGTTTCCAAAGGGAGACGTTGCACTCCGAAGCCGTGGTCCCGAGGGATCAGCTTCTCGGCGACGACAGGGTCGTTCACGCGTTGGCGAATGCGGTCCGCGATGTACTCGGAGAACTCGGCGTTGGCGGCCTCGTCGGTGAAGATCTCGAGGAAGTTCTGCAGCCAGATCCCGAACCCGGGCTCGTCGTAGAGCCTGTCCCACATCGCGACCCGCTCTTCGCGCGTCACGTTCCAGAACCCACGGCGATCCGGCTCGTGCTCGAAGCTGCCCGGCGTCCGCGCGCACTTCGCAAAGATCTCGTCGTAGCGGGATCGGATGTCGGCCATCTCTTCGACCGAGATCGGACCGTTGTTCAGCGGCACGCTCCAGTTCGGCCGACGCTGGAAGACCGTGAGGTCACCCGCTTTGTCGGCGATCTCGGCGATGACCTGAATACCCGTGGCCCCGGTGCCGATCACCGCGACTCGCTTGTCTGCCAAGTCCACCGGCTCATGGGGCCAATGGAAGGTGTGGAATGCCTGACCTCGAAACGTCTCGGCACCCTCGATGCGCGGTGGCGTCGGCGCCGACAGCGGACCCAATGCCGTCACGACGAAGCGACCGGTGATCTGCCGATCGTCAGCCAGGTTCAACCGCCAAACATCAGCGGCTTCGTCGAACACCATCGCCTCGACCGTTGCGCTGAACTGCATGTGCGAGCGCAACCCGAACTTGTCGGCGACGAAGTTCAGGTAACGGAGGTTCTCGGGCTGCCCGGAGAAACGCTCCGTCCAGTGCCACTCGTCGAGCAGTTCCTTGGAGAACGAGTAACCGTAGGTGTAACTCTCGGAATCGAACCGGGCGCCCGGATAGCGGTTCCAATACCAGGTGCCGCCGAGGTCACTCCCCCGTTCGACCAACGTGGCGTTCACGCCCAAGTCCATCAACCGCTTGATCTGGTAGATCCCACCGACGCCGGCGCCCACCACGATCACCTCGAACTCCGGTTCAGCTGCAGGAGATGAGCGCCGAACCGTTTCCCGCGACGACTTGTTGTTCATATCGGATCCGATCACGAGCAAGGGTGAGGAGAATCAGCGCTGAGCGTAACGCCCGAACGGGGAAACAAGTTCTGGCGCCAGCGGCCTATGCCAACATCAGAAGCAGCTTGAAAGTTGACATCGGTCACATCGGAGTGTAGAAACAAGCAGTTGGTTGGTTAATCCGCACGCCATCGTCCACAGCACAAATCCCCGGGGGAAAAGATGACAACAAGACAACAGCAGAGTCGTGTTCGGAGAGTCAGCGCGGTTGCGAGCCTTGCTCTCGTAGCCGGGCTACTCGCCCCTGGCGTCGCCTCCGGAGCGAAAGCGAAGTCCGGTGGGTCGTGCGCCAAGGTCGGTCAGAAGTCGGGGTCGCTGACGTGCGCTGCCGTCGGAAAGAAGAAAGTGTGGCAGGCGGCTGCCGCCGCGCCCACACCCGCTCCCACAACTCCTGCGACTGTCGCTCCGGTAGCGAGCACTGCGACTCCGGGCGGGTTGCCGCCCGGCGAGTACAAGGTCGGGTTCGAGGCCCTCAAGTCTGGCCCGGCAGCGTTCGCGGGGGTCCCGCTCGCCCAAGGCGTCGAGCTCGCCATCGAGGAAATCAATGAGACGGAGTTCCTCGGCAAGGGCGCCAAGATCAAACTCCTCACCGAAGACTCCGGAGGTGCCGTCGACAAGGCGATCGCGGCGTTCAACAAATTCAGCGCCGAGAAGGTCTCCGGTGTGATCTGCTGCGCGTTGTCGAGCCAGGCCGGCGCCATCAAGCCATTGGCGAAGGCTGCCAAGATCCCGGCCATCGTGGATTCGGCCGTTCTGCTCGGCCTGAACGAACCGCCCTACATGTACCGGCCGGTGCTACTCCTCGGTCTTCCCGGTGGGGTCAACGCGTCGCTCATCAAGGCCTACGTCGCAAAACGCAAACCGGCCACCGCAGTGGTCGCCATCACCGCAGACAACCAGGGCATGAAAGATGACGCCACGGTCTGGAAGTCCGCGCTCGAAAAGGAGGGAGTGACCGTTCTCAAGACGATCGACACCGGGGGCGCCGACACCGATCTCACCGGACCGGCAACGCAGATCCTCGACCAGAGGCCGGACCTGGTCGTGAGCAGCATGCTCGGCGGGCCGGGGACGCGACTTATCAAGACCCTGCGCAACCGCGGCTACAAAGGCGGCATCGTGTCGAACTACGGGATTGCCGACCAAAGCAACTACGACATTGGCGGCGATTCACTTGCCGGCACGATCTACCCGATCGTGTTCTTCGCACCGAATGCGGTCAACGGAACAGCGAAGAACTTCGTGGCCCGGTACAAGGCCAAGCACAAGGAGGATCCCTCGGTGTTTCCGGCCCAGGGTTACACCGCTGCGTGGCAATTGGCCATAGGCATGAAGGCGAGCGGTGACGGAAAGGCGGAGAGCGTCGCCCAGGCGCTCGCCAAGATGGACAAGATGACGACGGTCTATGGCGAGACAACCATCAAGGATGGTCAGTCGTCGCTCGTCGGCGACGCGCTCTTCCTCGAGTGGACCAAGGACGGCTACGCCCGGGTGTGGTCCGGCTTCTGACCTCACCCGACTGCGGGGTCCGCGGCTGTTTGCCTGGTCGGTCTCCTCGCGTGCTCCCCGGGACGGGGCCGCGAGGACCGGCTAGGCGACAAATGCCGTCCCTCGCGACGTTCCCTTCCTGCCGACTCGGAAAGCCATTGTGAACCTCTTCCTGCAACAACTCGCGAACGGGATCGCGCTCGGCGCGGCGTATGCGATCTTCGCTATGGGCTTTGGGCTCGTCCTGGCAACAATGGGGATCCTCAACGTCGCCCACGGCACGTTCGCTACGTGGGGCGCGCTCGGTGCTCTCTACACCGTGGATCACTGGAACTTCCCGTTCCCCCTCGCCATCGCCGCCGGCGCCGTGTTCGCCGCCGGTATCGGCGTGGTCGTTGATCAGGTGGCGTTCCAGCCGCTGCGCAAACGCGGCGGCGTCCTCGGGTACATCATCACGAGCATCGGAGCCTGGATCATCCTGATCAATCTCGCTGAGGTGGCCACGGACCACCAGCCTCAAACCTTCCCGGCGAAAGTGTTCAAACAGCGACAATTCTCCTTCGCCGGAATCGAACTGTCGAGTGCCCAGCTGCTGATGATCGGGATCGCCCTCGCCACCGTATGTGGCCTCTACGTCTTCCTCCACCGAACCGCCGCAGGCGCAGCCGTGCGCGCAGTTGGCTTCAACGCCGCCGCCGCACAATTGAGCGGGGTCAACGCACGAGCGGTGATCATATGGACCTCCGCTCTCGCTGCCGCCATCGCCGGGATCGCCGGCGTGATTGTCTCCCTCGCCTTCGACAACGTTTCCGTCGGGCTTGGCGAGGGCCTTCTCCTCAAAGGCTTCGCCGCTGTCGTGGTCGGCGGCTTCGGTGACGTGCGGGGCACGTTCCTCGGAGGAATGATCATCGGCATGTCGGAAGTTCTCGGAGCTCAATACATCTCCAACAGCTTTCGAGACGCCATAACCTTCGGCCTCCTGCTCCTCTTTCTCATCGTCCGACCAAGCGGAATATTCGGTGAAGTACGCTTCGGAGCCGGCCGATGAGCCACTTCTGGGCAGTCCACAAGAGCAACGTTGAGTTCGCCATCGTCAACGGGCTCTTCGCATTGAGCGCTTTCGTCGGACTTTGGTCCGGAGTGCTCAGTCTCGCTCCCGTCAGCTTCGGTGCCGCAGCCGGCTTCACGTCCGCACGACTCATTGCTGACCACCAGACGCCGCTCCCATTGCTCCTGGTCGTCGGCGTTCTGATCGGAGGCGTGCTCGCCTACATCGCATCGTTCATCCTGCTTCGACTCACAAGTCACTACCTCGCACTCGCGACCATTGCGCTCGTGCTCATCACTCGCGTTCTTGCGCTCAACCTCACGACGTTTACCGGCGGAGCAAACGGCGTCGCCGTGCCGAGGACAGTCTCCTTCCCGACGCTCGTACTCATCCTGGTGCTCGCCGGCGCAGTGTTCGCCCGGCTCCGGAAGTCAGGATTCGGCCTCGCTGCGGACGCAGTTCGGGAGCAACCGGAAGTCGCGGCCGCCGTGGGGATCAATGTCGAGAAGGTGCGCCGGCGCGCGTTC
>JANOHI010000217.1:0-7994 GCA_031406385.1 Acidimicrobiia bacterium | reverse complement strand
GTCCGGTGGCTACACGCGGCTAGCTTGCCGATCCCTTCGTCCAAGTCGTCAAAGGCTATGTCGTAGTGCCTCGGGTTACGGCCAGTAGGTTCGAGCCGAAGTCCCCTCTCTCGGAGATCTCCGACCCGGACAACGGTGAGTAAGGCAAATCGGACCAGCGGAGGAATCTGTGAGAGCTCATCGACTGTTGCATCCAACACCGCGAAGACGGAGATCCCGTATTCGCTGTAGATCTCATAGTTACGAAGGGCGTCGACCCGCAACAGCTCCGGGTCGAGTGAGCCTCCCCGCAAGACGATCGTCTGGTCATCGTCGAGGTCAGCGTCGGTCCGAATGTGACGTTGCTTCATCGACGCATCCCGGCGAGCCGCTCACTCACTTCGACTTCATTCACCTTCACAGTATGACTCGCACCGTTGGCATCCCGGCTGCCCTCAGGCCTGGCTGATGGCGTTCGAGAACGCGTGATCGCTTGGCGACGACACTCCTCGGCGGGCGGGTCTGCGCTCGGGCATTGGTTTCGCTGCGGCTATCAGCGCTTCCGGGGATTCTTCGAGCGATTCACCGATCCGCGGATCAAGCTTGTTGCGTCGACGTTTGGATTTCGGGTTCATTGCCCGGTGAAGTCTCTCGGCGCCTTCGCTTTGGATCGTGTCCGTGACGTGACTATACGTATCGAGCGTCATCGCCACCGTGGTGTGCCCCAAGCGTTCCTGCACCACCTTCGGATGGATACCTGCCGACAGTGCCGTGGTCGCCATCGTGTGACGCAGATCGTGCAACCGGATCGACGGCAACCCCGCCCGATCACTTGCCCGACCGAACAACACCCGCAGCCGTTGCGGATGAAACGGTTCCCCGCGCTCATCAGCGAAGACCGTGTCATCAGGTCCCGCCTCTCGGAGCCCGAGCGCCGCACGCTCTGACGCCTGACGCTCACCGTGAGCCCGCACCTCCACAAGCACGTCCGCAGCGAGCTGCACCACACGTCGCGAACCGGCCTTCGGCTCAACCACCACAACCCGGTAGCCATCGGTTGTGCGCTGCACGACGATCGACACCTTGCCCGACACGAGATCCACGTCACGCCAACGCAGACCAGCAAGCTCACCGAGCCGCAGACCAGTGTGCAACGCAAACAGCCACAGCACACGAAGACGATCATCGCGGACAGACGCCAGGAACGTCGCCACCTCCATCGGCGTCCACACCCTCAACTGCGGACCATCAGATCGCGGCAACTTCACATCGACAGCCGGATTGCGATCAATCAGACCCCAACGGACCGCATCGTTCAACGCTCGCCGCAACGTCCGGTGCACCTGAGCAACCGTTGCTGGCGCCAACAGGCCACCACCCTTCGCACCAGCAGCAAGCAAGTCCACGTACAACTGATCGATCCGAGAGCTCCTGAGCTTCGACAAGCGCACCTCGCCAATTCGCGGCACGACGTAGCTACTCACGATCGTGACGTAGTTCGACAACGCCGACGCAGCCACCTCACCACGAATTCCCCGAGGCCAACGATCGGTCAGGAACCCGC
This sequence comes from Acidimicrobiia bacterium, assembly GCA_031406385.1. GTDB lineage: Bacteria > Actinomycetota > Acidimicrobiia > Acidimicrobiales > JANYDT01 > JANLQX01. Next base: position 6,451 of record JANOHI010000217.1, on the reverse strand, counting down.
CAACGGAGTCCGGAGCACGCCGCAACGGCCGTTCGAACTCGTACTCGGCCAACGCTGCCTCCAGCGCCACCCGGGCATCCGCCTCCGAGACAAAGCCTGCCATCTGAACCTGCCGGCGCGTTTGACCCTTACCGGCCGGCACATCAATCCGATATGCCCACGAACCGCCCAAAGTCCTTGGCCGACGCACTGATCCCTTCATGCGGAAAGCGTACTGTCCACGACTGTCCACCGAACCTGGTGGACACTACGTGGACACTCAAAACCGCCGCTTGTCAGATAGTGCCTCTGAGCTGTGGTTTTTATGGTCGGGCTGGCGGGACTCGAACCCACGACCTCTTGACCCCCAGTCAAGCGCGCTACCAAGCTGCGCCACAGCCCGTGGCAACGCCAACAGTACACGCTCCCCTGGATCGCTCCGGGCTCACCGGCCGCATCAACCAGACACTCAAGACCACTACCGTGGGAGCATGGCTTCCACGGCTGCGGCGACCGCGGCGTTGAGGCGATCGTGGACACCGACATTGGCCTGGCGGTCCGTGCGCACGACGATCACGTGCGTGCCCGGCGACCCGACGACCGACAGCGCATCGATAAACCCCGACTCGCTCGCCACCTCCACCACGTCCACGCCGTAGCCGCGGGCCACGGCCGCTAAGTCCACGCCCTGGGGCGTGCCGAAGAGGAGCTCGAACCGCTCACGCGTCAACGACGTCGCCTGCGGGAGGAACTCGAAGATGCCGCCGCCGCCGTTGTCGACGACGACCATCGTGGCGCGGCAACCCGCGGCGGACGCGAGCGACCCGGCGTCATGAAGGAACGCAAGATCGCCGAGCAGACCTACGGCGGCGCGCCCGTCGCCTGCACCGGCAACGCCGAGAACAGTCGAAACGACGCCGTCGATGCCGTTGGCGCCGCGGTTGGCGTGAACTTCCACATCGAGCAGCGGCGGAGCGAACCACTCCACGTCGCGGATGGGCATCGAAGACGCCACCACAACGCGCGAATCCCGCGGGAGATGACCGAGCAGGGACCGGGCGATCCACGGCTCCGACAGTGCATCATGGGCATCGGCCGAACGGGGCGGGCCGTCGAGCGCGTCGGCGATCACGGCATCGGACGCCGACGCTGCGGACCGCCAACGAGAGGTCCAGATCGGCTGGGCCGCTTCGACCCGCAGGTCAAGTAGGCCGCGCGCCACTTCGACCGGGTCGGCCGCAACCACCAGTGTCGCCGTGCGGTGCGGATCGAGCCACGAGCCGAACGGATCAACCAACACATCGTCGGCCCCGCACGACCCGAGCCACTGGCCGAGCACCTTCGACGCCCACGGCGCGCCGAGGCGGAGTATGACCTCGGGACGGAGCGCGTCGGCCACCCTGGGCGAACGCAGCATCGAGTCTGCTGCAGCAACCAGGTTCGGGGCCTTCGTCCGCAGGCCCGAACGCGGGTCGGCCAACACCGGCCAGCCGAGCGCCGACGCCAGTCGGTGGATCACCTCGGCACCCTCCCGGTCACCGATATGAACAGCGCCGGCACCTGCGACAATCACCCCACGTCGTCCGTGGAGCAGCGCCCGCACCGCTTCCAGCCGACCCGACGCCACCGCCACGGCGCCGCCGGCAATCACCCGGTGCCACGGCTCGCCCGCGTCGCGGCCCGCAGACAGCGGCATCGGCATCCCGACCAGCGGTTCCCGGAAGGGCAGGTTCACGTGGACGGGCCCGGGGCCACGGGGCGACCCGACGGCCTCGGCTACGGTGCGAGCAGCGAAGGACCGCCACGAGTGCTGATTGGCCGCGTCGGGAACGCCGAGCTGGGCGAACCAGCGCACGGAAACGCCGAAGAGGCCCTGCTGGTTGACCGTCTGGGGAGCGCCGATCCCGTGGAGTTCGGGCGGACGATCCGCGGTGCACACGATCAGCGGCACATGGTCAAGATCGGCTTCGACCACCGCAGCGTGGTACTCCACCGCAGCAGTGCCGCTGGTGCACAACAGCACGCTCGGCCGCCCCATGGCCCGGGCCAGGCCCAGTGCCCGGAACGACCCGCTGCGCTCGTCGAGGACGACTGTGAGACGGATCCGCGAGTCGCCTGCGAGAGCCAGCGCGAGCGGTGTCGAGCGCGAGCCCGGGCTGACGACAGCATCGCGGACACCACTGCGGACCCACTCGTCGACGAGCGTCGCGCAGAACGTCGCCTGCAGGTCAGCTGCGGTGGGAGCAGACGATGGGTCTGACGACATGCAACGATCATGCCGTGCCCACACCGCTACCGCCGAGCATGCCCACTGCGGGAGTCCCGTCGGCGGAGACCAGTCCCCTGGTTGCGCTGCACGGGTTCACCCAGACGGGGCGCTCATGGGGCGCAGTGGAGCGGGCGCTCGGTCAGACGATCCTGGCGCCAGACCTGCCGGGGCATGGATCGGCCACCGATGAGTGCCCGCGAGATTTGCACGGGGCCGCGGCACTGGTCGCTGACCGGACGGCCGCGCTCCTTCACGGCCGTTCCGCCTGGTGGATCGGCTACTCATTGGGCGGACGGGTGCTTCTCCACCTCGCGCTGTCCCGTCCCACACTGGTCGCCGGCCTCGTCCTGGTTTCGTCGACCGCGGGGATCGACGACGCCACGGAACGGGCGAGTCGCAAGACCGCCGACGAGGTGCTCGCCACGGAGATCGAGCGAGACGGCCTCCACCGGTTCCTCGACCGTTGGGCGGCCCAACCGTTGTTCGCCACCCTCAGCGTCAGCGACGAGGAACGAGCGGACCGGCTCCGCAACACCGCTGACGGCCTCGCGTCGTCGCTCCGGTCCTGCGGGACCGGAACCCAGACGCCTCTGTGGGACCGTCTCCGGGAGCTCACGATTCCGACCGTGGTCATCACCGGCGAACTGGACACGAAGTTCACCTCGCTCGGCCGCCGCCTGACGAGCGCGCTGCCCAACGCCGTCCACGAGGAACTCGCCGATGCCGGCCATGCCTGCCACCTCGAGCGGCCGAGCGCGTTTGTGCACGCCCTCCGCCGCGGTCAGGAGCGTCTCAGGGCGTGACGGCGTCTTCCGGCGCCGGGACCGCGGTCGATGTCGAGGGGACCGACGCGGCTGGTGTGCGGCCGCGCATCACCGACTCTGCCCGGAACGGGATGCCCCCGGTGTTGTACGACATCTTCGGGTCGACGAGCATCCAGCGGCCGACGCCGAGTTCGTCGACGGCGTCGATCTGCGCACGCACATCAGCCGGCCCGTTCGGGCGACCCTCGGAGAAGTCCTGTAGCCACGGCAGCACGGCGGCGTCGGTGTTCGCAACCTGTCTGAACACGACCTTCACCGCCGCCGCGACCAGCGCGTGCGGACGCTCCGCTGGCGATTCGATCCCGAACGAACCCGGGGCGAACCGCGACGGGAAGAGTTTCGGGGACAGGTAGTCGACCAGCGGGGCGAACCGGCCGATGCTCTGGCCGTAGGCCTCGGGGTCGTTGATCGAAGCTCCGAGCACCGTGACTCCGAAGCCGACGTTGAGGCCTCGCAGCTGCTCCCCGGCCCGACGGACGAACGAGACCAGCTCGGTGTCGAGCCCGCGGAGGTCCGGACGCAAACCGGTGAGGACCATCGAGGTCGGCTCGCCCCCGGGACGGCGGACTTCGTCGAGCACAAGGTCGTCGAAGCCCATGTTCGCCGCTTCGGCGATGATGTCGAGAACGTAGCGCTGCGCATCGGGGTTGGCCGGGTTGGCAAAGACGCCGTCGGCGCCGACGAAAGGTAGCCCCGTGGCGTCGGTGACCACCCGATCGAGATGTCCGCCCCGCACGGCATCGGCGACGAACAGCGGATCACGGAAGCAGACGATGCGCCCGACGACCCGAACACCCCGCGCGTGAAGCTCATCGATCATCTTGCGCGGGCTGAGCAGATCCTGGCTGGCCCCGATCTCGATTGCTTTCGGGACCGAGGAGCGATATGCCAGTCCTCCGGCCTCGTCCTTGAGCGTGAGCATCACGGTGTTGATCTGCTTCGACTCGGCCATCCGGAAGACGGGGTTTCGAACCGAAGCGATCTGCCATCCGCGCGGGGTCACGTGCACGCCGCGGATCTTCGGTTTCTCCACCCCCGTCCGCACGAGCCGACGACTCCGGTTGTTCGCCTCATCGACGGCGACGATCTCGACCGTACCCACCGGCGCCTGACGGAACGTGGCCCGGAACGATCCTTTCTGATCACCGCCGTTCTTCACCGGCACGACGACACCGTTCACCCGGAGCACCACCCCAGGTTCGGTCGTACCCGAGAGAACCAGCGCCTGGCCATCAACGTTGGGTCGGCTGCGGACCTTCAGCTCCGGACGGACACGATCGACGACGAACTTCACGTCCCGCCGAGCCGGTCCGCGCCACAGCACCGACGATCCGGACCTGATCACAAGGTGGTGTTCGCCGTCGGCGAGGTCGGCCGGAGGGACCCATTCCGCCGACCGGCGGTTGCGCACGATCGGCACGGACACTCCGTCGAGACGGACGTCGAGACGCTCGACCGCAGTCGATGGTGTCACGGCAATGACCACCTTGAGCTTTTTCAGTGCAGCGGCATTCAGATACGACCCCGACCGCACCCCGGACAGCGTGAGCTCGTGCTGAGGAACGACGAACGGGGCGAGTGCGATGGCCGTGCACACGGCCAGCACGGCGATCGCGGCGACGTTGAACTGGCGCACAGCCGAGGGTGGCTTGTGCTTCCTCCCGGGATCGGTCGTCTGAGCGAGCGCCGGGCGTCCGGTGCGGGCCAGCCGACGAAGCGCATCATCGGGATGGGCGATGCGTCGAGGGCGTTGGATCACGCGCGGCCGACTCGCCGGAACCGACTCCGGAGCGATGCATCCGGCACACGTCTCACAGCAGGATCCCGATGGTGGTCAGTACTCCGACGCCAAGTTGCAGCTTCCCCGTGGCTCCGAGAACGGGGATCAGGTCTCGTCCGAGCGCCCCGCTGCGTACAGCCCTGACCGGTGCCACAGCCAAAGGACAGGCGAGGAGCCCGATCAGCGCCGCCGGACGGCGCAGCACGATCGCCAGCACGGCAATCGTGACGAACGCTCCGACAACGAGCGACACGAACAAAACCCGTGTTCTCCGATCGCCCAGGCGAACCGCAAGCGTGGCCTTACCGACGACGCGGTCGCCGGGAATGTCACGGAGGTTGTTGGTGACCAACAACGCCGTTGCGAGCAGTCCAACGGGAAACGCCGCCACGGTGGCGGCCGCGGTGAGCTGCTCATACTGCACAAACGCCGAACCGGTGACCGCGACGATCCCGAAGAAGACGAACACAAAGACTTCGCCGAGCCCGGCGTAGCCGTAGGGGCGGGGCCCACCGGTGTAACCCCACGCCGCCGCGATCGCCGCGAGCCCGACTGCGATAAGCCACCATGAGGTCACGGCCGCGAGAACAAGGCCGGCGAGGGCCGCCGCGCCCAGCGCGGCAACCGCCGCTCGCTTCACGGCCGCAGCACTCTTCACCCCGGACCCGACAAGCCGCAACGGCCCGACGCGGGCGTCGTCGGTTCCCCGGACCCCGTCGGAGTAGTCGTTCGCATAGTTGACGCCGACCTGGAGCGCCAGGGAAACGATGAGCGCAAGAGCGGCGCGGGCGACGCTCCACGACGAACCGCTCGGACGCTGGGCGATGCCGACGGCGGTGCCGACAAGGACAGGCACCACGGCTGCGGGCAGGGTGCGGATCCGCGCACCGATCAACCACGCCTGCATTCCGGACGGAAGGGCAGGAGGCGAGGGCGGCGATCCGGGAGCCGCGACGGGAGTGGAAATCGGTCCAGCCACGACGTCAACCGTACCGGCTGCCTGCGATGACGGGGTAGTGCGCCGGGCAATAGGTTGGGGGTGTGCGTTCTGCCGTCGTCGCCGTTGCCACGATGGTGCTCGTCGGCGTCTTCTCCGTTTCCGCATTCGCGAAGGCGCGTGATGTCGACGCCACCGCGACTGCGGCTGGATTGCTTGGCGTTCCGGCCGCGCTGACGCGAGTCGTCGGCCGCCTGCTGCCGATCGTCGAACTCGGGCTTTGCGCCTCACTCATCATCGGCCTTTTCGTCTCCCCGGTACGGCGTGCCGCGGCATTGGGTTCACTGTTCCTGCTCGGCGCGTTCACCGTGGCGATGGCCCGGACGCTTCGCCGTGGACAGGCACCGGTGTGCCGTTGCTTCGGTTCGCTCAGTGAGCGGCCGATCAGCTCGGACACAATCATCCGCAACACTGCGCTTGGCGCTCTGGCCGTCGTCAGCGCAGTTGGTTGAGCTGATCCATGACCGAACCCCGATGACGCGTCGCCTTGTCGCCGTTGACCTTCCGCCGGGGACCGCCTTCGTCGAGGAGTTGCGGAGGTGCTGGGATGACGGCGATGCCGTGCTCCCGATCGATCAACGTCTCGCGGCGCCGGCAAAGGC
>JANOHI010000199.1:0-1644 GCA_031406385.1 Acidimicrobiia bacterium | reverse complement strand
CCATCAAGCCGTACAACTCCGCCGCCGCGAAGGCCTATAAGTAAGACGCGGCTCGGCTCCGGCCGAGCTTGCACAACGCCACGCATTCGGCCCGTCCCTGCACACGCAGGGGCGGGCCGTTTCGCGTCCGGCGGGCGCGCCAAGGGAGCCCGGCGAGCCCCGTTCGCACACGCGCACCTGGCGGGTTCTCACGCGCACCTCACAGGTTCCCACGCGCACCTCGCCTGTTCCGTTGCCGGAATCGTCCGAAACGAGTCGATGTGCGCGTGAGGAGGGCTGAGGTGCGCGTGAAGGGGACGGACGGTCCTGGCGGGCTCCGGAATGCTCCGCCCGGGTGGGTGGGGGTGCCGGTAGACTGTCGGGCCGTGTCTGCCGATCTCGCTGCCCGTATGGCCGAACTGGGTCGGCGGGCCAAGGTCGCCTCGAAGGCCATGGCAATGGCGTCCACAGCGACCAAGAACGCCGCGCTGCTCGCCGCCGCTGACCTGCTCGACGCCGCTTCCGACGAGGTGCTGACCGCCAACGCCATCGACATCGCCCGCGCCGAAGCCGCCGGAACGCCCGCTCCCGTCGTCGACCGGCTCCGGCTGACCGACGCCCGGGTTCGGGCGATGGCTGCCGGCCTGCGCTCCGTCGCCGCGCTGTCCGATCCGGTCGGCGAAATCATCGAGGGCTGGGTGCGTCCCAACGGGATTCGGATCTCCAAGGTCCGGGTGCCCCTTGGTGTGGTCGCCATCATCTACGAGAACCGCCCGAACGTGACGAGCGACGCGTTCGGTCTGTGCTGCAAGTCCGGCAACACCGCGTTCCTGCGGGGTTCGAGTGCGGCGATCGAATCGAACCGGGTGATCGCGTCGGCGATGCGCGACGGTCTCGTCAAAACCGGGCTTCCCGCCGACGGACTCGTGCTGGTCGAGGACACCAGCTACGAGGCAGCCACCCAGTTCATGCAGTTGCGGGAGTCGATCGACGTGCTCATCCCGCGTGGCGGTCCGTCGCTGATCCGTTCCATCCTCGACAACGCCACCGTGCCCTACGTGATCGACGGCGACGGCAACTGCCATCTCTACGTCGACGAGACTGCCGACCTCGACATGGCGTTGACGATCCTGCTCAACGGCAAGACGCAGCGTCCATCGGTGTGCAACGCACTCGAATCCCTTCTCGTGCACGAGGCGGTGGCGGCGACGTTCCTGCCCATGGTGGCGTCGGAGATGCCCGAGGTGGAGCTCGTCGGCGACGGTGCGTCGCAGGCCATCGTCGGTCCGGACCGGATGGCGTTGGCCACGGCCGACGACTTCGCGAGGGAGTTCCTCGACCTCAAGCTCTCGGTCGCCGTGGTCCCGTCGATCGACGCGGCCATCGCCCACATCGGCGTGAACGGCACCGGCCACACTGAGGTCATCGTCACCCGCGACCTCGCCAACGCTGACCGGTTCGTCAACGAGGTCGACGCCGCCGCCGTCGTGGTGAACGCGTCGAGCAGGTTCACCGACGGCGAGATGTTCGGCTTCGGCGCCGAGATCGGCATCTCCACCCAGAAGCTCCACGCCCGCGGCCCCATGGGACTGCGGGAGCTGACGACCACGAAGTATGTGGTGCGGGGCACCGGCCAGGTGCGGTCGTAGCGTGCACAGCGCGTTC
>JANOHI010000302.1:0-17518 GCA_031406385.1 Acidimicrobiia bacterium | reverse complement strand
GACCGAGCGGCCGTGGAAAGACGACCACCCTGCTGCGAGCCGTTCGTGCCGGATGGTTACCGGTCGCGGAAGACGTGTGCTGGTTGAGTCCCGGAACACTCGAGGTCGTCGGATCGGACACAACCGTCGGCGTTCGGACACCAAGCCTTGCTGTTTTGCACAATGCGCTTCCGACGACACGCGAACGGGTGCAGGGCATCCGCGCGAACAGCAAGGTCCTCGTGCCGTGGCACGAGCTCGGCGCCCCTTCGGACCCGGTCAAGGTCACCCATGTGGTCGAGTTGCGTCACGGCCCCGAAGAAGAGGCTGGATTGGCGGAGTCGACCGCTCTGCGAACGGTCATGGCCCTTTACGAAGCAGGAGGCATCCCTCGATTGGACCAGGCACGCACCGCCCTGGCGAGCGCGATCGGTCGTCTTGTGCACGGCACGCAGAGCGCGACACTCATCCTCGGTGGCATTGACCTTTCGTTCCCGTGACCGGCCGAATCCGTCCTCGTCACCCATGCGTGGTGTCACCCGCGCGCCGGATGGCGCAGGATCTCGCGATAGCGGGTCGCGACCATGCGATCGGAGGGATCGAGCGGGTTGCCGTCCAACTCGACCCACGCGTGGCCGTCGAGACCCGCCCGCTCGGAGGAGACCATTGCGACGCCACTGACAAAGCTCGGCTCCAACCCTTGACGGCGAAGGAGCGCGTACGTCGTGAGCGACCGGCCGATGCACGAGCGATCAGCCAGGCGGAAGCACCAGCTGACAGCGACCGGGACACGGGAGAGTTCACCCCACCACCGGCGTGGTGGTCGGCGGATCGCCTTGGTTTCCACCGTGGTGAGGAGATCGCGAAGGTCCCTGTGGCGGCGAAGCGACCGACGCATCGCCAGCGACATCGGGAGCGCAGCGACGAACATGCGCCCGTCAGTGAATCTCCGTCGCACCTGGCTCATCGCTGGCGAGGCGAGTAACGTTCGACCATGATCACGTCCGACGGCAACTCGATCGAAGAACCGACACACCAAACCTCGGCACGCGAAGCGTACGAGCGCCCGGCTCTGACGGAGCATGCGGAATGGGACATCCTCACGGGTTCGATGGGGAGCGGAAGTCTCGGCTAGGGCTGATGGGCAGGGGCGAATTCCCGTTCGAGTCAACGGGACGGAAGTTCACCCTCCAGTGACTGTTGGGGGCGGCGTGGCGGTGAACGCTGAGCTGCAAAGGGCCGTCCTCGAGGACCTCGATGTCGAACTTGCGCGCTAGCGCCATCGCGAAGATCGATGCCGACGTGCGCGTGAGTGACTCACCGATGCATGACCTCCCGTCGAGCCCGAACGGCGAGTATTCGAAGCGACCGTAGGTCGCCGAGGCGAAGCGATCCGGGCGGAACGCGAGGGGATCGTCGAAGACTTCGGGATCCCGGTGGCTCTCTCGGACGAGAACCCGGACCATCCACCTGGCGGGGACCGCATAGCCACCGATGGAGATCGGCCGCTTCGTGTACCGAAGGAGAACCTCGCTCTGCGCGAGTCGCAGCGCCTCCGAGACGAAGGCCCCTGCTTGCGTCTTCACATCCTCTTCGGCGCAGGTCCGTAGCCTCATGGCCGATGCCGGGTTGTCGGCCATGAACTTGACCATCCAGTCGAAGAGCCCGGTCATGTCGGCGTGCGACGAGGTCACGAGATGGACGAGGTTCTCGATCACAGCGGTGTCATCGAGGCTCTCCGGCGACTTCGACAGAAGGTCACGGAGCACGCAGTCTTCGAGGTCAGCAAACCGGCCGAGTACTCGCACTTCTTCGACGATGCGGTCCTGCACCCCGCGCATCTCCGGCGTCGGGTACAGGTGATCGATCTGTCGATAGAGATCGAACAAGCGCGCAAACCGTTGGGGGTGGTGCGTTGAGCTCGCACCGAAGAAGACGGTCAGCCACACCGAGAGAACGAGGTGCTCGACGAGCGGGCGGGAGTGCGCTCCCTCTGCGCCGCGCCTGTCGGTGCCCCAGGTGGAGATCTCCTCGTCGATGGATCGTTCGATTCGGTCACGAAGCCGTTCGACCACGGTGACACCGAATGATGGCGCGAGAGTTGATCTCATTCGCCGGTGGGCGTCACCTTCGAGCGTCCGGACGAAGCCACCCTCGACCAGATCGTTGTCCGGCCTTGGCATCGGGGCGAGCTCGGCCGCACAGCGATGCAGAACCTCGTGACCGTGTTCGAGCCCGTAGACGGCGACCAGCGGCGTGTGAAGGTGATTTGTCGTGAACACCGGCCCGTGCACGGTCGCGAACTGGGCATGGTGGTCCACGTCGAGAAGCGGGCACGCGAGTCGGGTCAGTTCCCCCGGGGGGAGTCCTCGTCGCTTCAGAAACGTCGAACCGCTGTGCCAGCGATTCCACATCGCCACAGCGAGGAGTCCGACGAGAATCGCCAGCGTCGACAACACGAGCCACCAAACCCCGGCCACGATCCCGCCGACGAGCGAGACGCCGACCACGGCAAGGGCGACGGCAAAGACCTGAACCAACCGTAGGGCACCCCTTCGGTACAAAGGGAAGGAGATCTCCAGGCTCTCGTCTCGAAGCATGCGGGCGGTTCGCACGGGCCGAGAGAGCATGGAAATCGCGAAGTCCGCCCGTCGTGCGAGTCGTTTGAGAACTCGCACAACTCGTCCCGAGGGCACCTGGTCAACGGACTTCGGCATTGGAGAGATCCTATGACGGAGCGTGTCATGGCCTCCCCGTATGCACCGACCGGTGACCTTGCGGTTCGGAAGCCGGATCGGTGCGGGCGTTCGCGTGTCGATTCACGAGGCTCGACTCGCGGAGCGGGCGAGTCGGTCGGCCATGGTGGTGAGCAGGGCACCGGGCTCCGCCGCCAACGTTTCAAGGGCGGACAGAAAGGTGTCACCCGGAATGCGCCAGACGACGACTTCCGACGCAGCAACCACCGTCGCCGTCCGGGGACTTCGCTGAAGCAACCCGATCTCACCGAACCAGTCGCCGGCGGTCATTGTGTTGATCGGGCGGTCGTCGTCGAACACCGCAAAGTCCCCTTCGCGAACGACGAAGAGATCGTCGGCCGGATCCCCCTGCCGCAGCACTACCGTTCCGGACGGCAGCCGCTCGACCGTAACGGAAGCGGCGAGCCGTTCGAGCGCCGAAGACGAAGCACCGTCGAACACCTCGAGCATGGCGAGCGTCTGGGCGATCGGTCGCAGTTCGGCTCGCCGAGTGTTCGTCGCGCGGGAAAGGACGATCAGCTTTGGAATCGACGTGAGACCGACACCCATCAGCAAGGCAGCAACGACGACGAGACTTCCGGTGAGGCCCACAGCACTCACGAGAAGCGGCGCCGCCAACGCACCGCAAAGCTTGCCGGCGTTCGTAGCGTTTCCGACAACTCCGTAGATCCGACCGAGAAGCTCCCGACGGCCGAGCCTCTGCAACAAGACCAACGACAGCACTTCGAACACAACGATCCCCAACCCAGTGACCACCAACCCCGCACCGGCGAGGACCGGCGAGCGCAGCCACGCCAGAAGCGCTAGTGGTATGGCCGTGGTGGCGAGGGTCATCACCATCACCAGGGTGAGCCGCTCAGCCTCGGCGAAGCGGGCGGCCAACGGCAGCGCACACAGTGCGCCGAGCCCGACAGCGCCGGTGAGAACGCCGACGCCGGCCGTTCCCAAACCGAGCAACTCTTCGGCGACCAAGACATAGAGGACGAGCTCTGCTCCCCGAACGAAGTACATGACGAAGACCAAACGCATGATGACGCTCAGACCCGCATTCGCCCGCACCTCCGCCCACCCTTCGCTGAGCTGACCGAGCCAACTGGCCCGATGGCTGGTCAGCGTCTCGGTGGAAGAGACCCTGGGTCGCGAGAGGTGCGGAACAAACAGCAGCACAACGGCCGAGATGGCGAAGCACGCACCGTTCGCAACGAACGCCGCTGTAGGCGAGGCGCTCCGCAGCGCGATGGCGCCAACAAGGGGCCCTACGAACGTCATCAGCTGGCGGACCGACCCTACGAGAGCGTTTGCTGACGAAAGCGAGTCCTCGCCGGCGACAGCCGGGAGCGCCGCCGAAAGAGCCGGGCGGGCCGGCGCGGCAAACGTGTACGCCGCAAGAACAAGACCGAGCACGACCGCCAGTCCCGCGTCGGCTGCGGCGGCCGCGGCCAACAACAGCATCAGTGCAGCGCGGGCGACGTCCAAGAAGACCAGGAGTCGGCGGCGGTCCATTCGGTCGGCGAGAACCCCGGCCGGCGCACTGATCAGCGCCCGAGGACCCAAACGGGCGAATGCGGCCAGAGCAAACCCTCCCGCACCGACGCCGCTCTCGAAGATCAGAACCAGAAGTCCAACCCAGAAGACACCGTCACCGAGTCCCGACACCATCTCGGCGAAGACAACTCGACGGACTCCCGCTGTGTGCCGACTCCGCCTTCCCGCATTCGCAAACATGTTCGTGCGGATCCTTGCGCCATCGCTCCTGGTGAACAACGGTCAGAGGATAGCCAGCGCCGAACGCGTTTCACGAGAGATCGAGCCTCAACGGAAAGCGTCTTCTGGAGTTCATCTCCCGTTCAACATCGAGACCAAGCTGCTCCGATGATTAGGCCCGGCTCAGGTCGTTCTGTCTACGTTGCGCGTACGGGCCCGGTGGTCAGTATGTTCGACCGGATGATCGTCGATTCGCTGGAACTCACCCCGGCACAGTTCACGTCAGGAACCGGATGGGACATCCGGCCCCAGGGGGCGTGCAAAGCCGAAGTGTGTGTGCCCCTCGACGCGAGTGCGCCGTTCGGTGTGGTGTCGACTGCGAAGCGTCTCGGCATGGCGGTCGTCCACGATGAACGTGCGGGTCTCTGGGCGATTGGACCGGAGTCGTTCAACGAACGAGCGCTGGTCAGCGCAGCGGCGCCGGAGCTCGTACTCAACGACATCAACGGTCACGAGTTCCGCCTGTCTTCACTTCGTGGGCGCAAGGTCGTGCTGGTCGCCTGGTCGCCGTATTGAGGCTGTGCCTTCGACCTGCCCGGGTGGCAGGCACTGCGCAGCGAGCTTCACGCCAAGGGCCTCGAGGTCGTCACGGTCTCGTTGGAGATGGCTGGACCCGAAGCCTCACGTCCCTACATCGAGGCCGCCGCTCCCGAGCACCCGTCGCTTCTCGATCCGGGTCACGTCGTCGACGCCCTCTTCGGCGTCGTCAACATCCCGAACGTGGTGTGGATCGATGAGCAGGGCACGATCGTGCGCCCGGCTGAAGCCGGCTGGCCCGGGGGCCGCCAGGAGTTCCCCTCGAATCTGCGGTCGTCGCTCCCGGAAGTCGGCCGAGCCAAGACCGCGCCGAGACGTCCGGAGGGTGTCCCAGCCGCCAACATCCTGAGTGCCGGTCAGGATCGCGCTGCCTACGCCGACGCGATCCGCGACTGGGTCGAAAAGGGGGCCGCCAGCGTCTACGCGCTCGCGCCCGACGAAGTTGTCTCTCGGTCACAGCCGCGATCGATCGCCGAGTCCGAAGGCGCCGCCCACTTCGAACTTGCCAACCACCTTTGGGCCGCGGGCGAACGAGCCCTGGCCATCGCCCACTTCAACGATTGCCACCGCCTCCAGCCCGATAACTGGACATACAAACGCCAGGCGTGGTCCACCGTGAGCAACGAACGCGTCGGCGGGGAGTTCGGTCGCTTCGTCCAAGGCCCCCTCAAGGGAGAGGAGGACGACTGGCCGTTCGCATCGGACTTCCGCTCAGATGTGGCGATGGTCGAAGCGGGCGCGTACTACCCCGCCACGATGTAGGCGAGGCTGCGCCGAACGAGGACGCTCTCTTCAGAGCCACCCGTTGCGACGGAACCACCGGAACAGCAGCGAGCACAGAATGAAGATGCCGAGGAGTGTCGCCGGATAGCCGTAGCGGGCGTTCAGCTCGGGCATCGAGGCGAAGTTCATCCCGTAGACGCCAGCAATTGAGGTCGGTATCGCAAGGATCGCCGCCCAGGCTGAGATCCGACGCATGTCCTCGTTCTGCCGGACGCCTACCTGGGCGAGATGGGCGCTCAACGCGCTCGTGAGGAGGTCGCTGATCGAACGGGCCCGATTGGACAGCCGGTTAACCTCGTGATCGAGATCCTGAAGCCGGTCCCGGACCTCGTCGGTCATCCAACGTTCTCGACTGCGGATCAACCGGTTCAACGGATCCGTCAGAGTGTCGACGAGGCCATACAGATCCAAAACCTCTTTCTTCAGCTCATAAATCCGACGGGTCGAACGACGGTGATCATCAGAGAACACGTCTCGCTCGAGTTCGATGATTTCGTGTTCGAGACCGTGAAGTACCGGTAGGTAATCGCCGACGATCTGATCGATGATCGCATGAAGAACTCCGCCTGTCCCTCGCCTCAGGGTTTCTCGCTCAGCCTCGAGCCTGGTTCTCACGGGATCAAGTGAACTGGCGTCGCCGTAACGGACGGTAATGACGTATCGATCAGTGAAGAACACCGCCACTTCGCCAAAGAACAGACGTCCGAGCGCAGCGTTTCGCTTCACCGTCCGCAGGATGAAGCTCGATGTGGTGCCCATCGACGCATAGACCGGATGCAAGTGCGGTTCCGTGGCCAATGCTGCGCACGACGGCGGCAGATCGAAGATCCGAACGACCTCTTCGAACTCGGTCCGATTCGGGCTACGAAACCCGACCCAGACAAAGGTGTCGGACTCAACGAGCCACGGCGCAATACCCGAGACGTCAGGCGTGGCACAGGCCACCCCATCTCGATACACACCACTTCCAACGAGCACTGGGTTCAGGTCTCTCTTTGTCGCCGCCGTCGTTCAGACATACTCGCCGGCGTCGGCCGCCACGTTGTCGGGCGGACCGACGATCAGCGGATCCGGTGTCGAAACAACAGATTCGTCGCGCTGCGGATAGTCGAGGCTTCGAAGCACGAAACGCAACGCCTCAAGACGCCCACGCTTCTTGTCATTGCTGCGGACCACCGTCCAGGGTGCTTCCGCGGTGTGGGTCCGGAGGAACATCTCTTGCTTCGCGGCTGTGTAGTGATCCCACAGGTCCAAGGAGGCGAGATCGGTGGCGCTCAGCTTCCACTGCCGAACCGGGTCGATTCGTCGAATCGTGAACCGGGTGATCTGCTCGCGTCGCGATACGGAGAACCAAAGCTTCACCAGAGTCGTTCCGGACTGGGTCAGCATCTGCTCAAAGGTCGGGACCTGGTGGACGAACTCGTCGTACTCGGCGTCCGAACAGAAGCCCATCACCTTTTCGACGACGGTGCGGTTGTACCACGATCGATCGAAAAGAACGATCTCGCCGGCGGTCGGCAGGTGTTGGACGTAGCGCTGGAAGTACCACTGACCACGCTCCCTCTCCGACGGCGCGCTGAGGGCGACCACTCGAGTGCCACGCGTGTTCAAATGCTCGGTGAATCGCTTGATCGTTCCACCTTTGCCGGCCGCATCGCGGCCCTCGAAGAGCACGACTAGGCGTTGACCGGATTCCTGGATCCACTTCTGGGCCTTGAGGAGCTCGATCTGCAGCAACCTCTTCTCGACTTCGTACGCCGAGCGACTCATCAGTTCGTTGTAGGGATACCCCTCGCGCCAGGTCTCGAACGGCAGTCCATCGGGTCCGATCAGAACGGGGTCGTCGATCTCATCGAACGTGCCGTCCACCGAAAGGCCATCGGCGAGAAGCTCCTCAACGGATCGCTCCCTCAGCGACTGGATGATGTCGGTCAGGTCGACGGTGCTGTCTGATCGCGGTTGGATCGGCGAGGGCACGCACAGCTCCGATTTCTGGGTTGCAGATGAAGGCCGAAGCTACCGGACCGAGTTCCTCGGAAACGCCTGTCGGGCGATCGTTCACGCGCTGTTGGCCCGGAATTCGCGGAGACGTCACCTCGGCGAGTGCGCGGCTCATGGATCAGGCTTTTGCGACCTCAGCGTCCGACGGAGGTCATCGCGGCGTACCCTAACGTTTGGCGTCGAACGCCAGATGTCTGGAAGGGGAGCCGATGATCGAACTGCAACGCGAGGGTGAGGTGTTCGTCCTCACCATGAACGACGGCGAGAACCGCTGGAACACCAGCTTCGTGCGGGCCTACGCAGCAGCGCTCGATGAGGTCGAGGCATCCAGCGGTCCAGCCGCGCTGGTGACGACGTCGAGCAGCGAGAAGTTCTTCTCCAACGGCCTCGATCTTGAGTGGGTGTCGTCCACTGGTGAACACCGCGGAGGTGACCGCTCAGTGTTCGGTGATGAGTTCATGGCTCTCATGGGGAGGATCATCACGCTGCCGATGCCGACGGTTGCGGCGATCGGCGGTCACGCATTCGGTGCCGGCTTCATGACCGCGCTCTGTCATGACGTCCGGATGATGCGGGCCGATCGCGGGTTCCTCTGCGCGAATGAAATGCAGCTTGGGATGGTCATCCCCCGTCCAGAGCTCGCGCTCTTCCGCCACAAGCTTCCCGCCCACGTCTTCTTCGAGACGGTGCAGCTGGCGAAGCGCTGGTCCGGCCCCGACGCCCTCGCTGCAGGCATCGTGAGCCACACTGCGTCAGCGGAGGAACTCCTTGCGGTCGCTTGGAAGCGAGCGACCGAACTCGCACCGCTCGGCGCGAACCGCCGGGGTTACGGCGCCCAGAAAGAAAGCATGTTCGGAGAGAACGCTGCACTCAACGAACCGCACGGCGCCGCCCACATGCTCAAACACGGAGCACACTTCCACTAACGCACTGCCGCAGCTCGGTCGCCGACGATCGAGTCAGCGTCGTGCGTGGAGTTTCAGACCACCACTACGTATTTGGCCATCGCGAACGAGATACGTGCCCCGGTACACGGAGGTCCGCATGCCACTTGCCACCGTCTCGCTCGCTGTGACCTGGACGGTGACGATGTCGCCCACGGCGTCGAGGACGAGAAGTTCACTCCCTTCCGTATTGTCGAAACCGGCAACGAATCGTGCGTAGGTGCTGTTCTTCTCGAAGTTCTTCCCGCCGATCTCCCACGCAGTGGCAAAGTCGCCGGCCTCGATCGCTGAGTAGAACGCGCGAACGACCTTCTCGGCATCGGTCGCGATGCTTGCGGACCGCGCAGTTGAGGTCGGTCCGGCGCGCAGCGTCGGTCGCCTCACACAGGGCGCCAGGGGCTGGCCTTGTTGACCGTTAACGAAGCGCTTCGCTCGTGTCGCATCGATGGCAAAGGCAAGACCTTCGGTGTTCGAGAGCGTGAGCACGACTATCCCGACGACCTCTCCCTGTCGGTTGATCAACGGACCACCGGAGTTGCCGGAGTTGACTGCGGTGTCCGTCTGCAATAGGCCACGGAGCGGCGCGCCCGGATACTCCAGCGAAACGTTCAGCGCGCTCACTGATCCTTTCGCAAAGCTGAACCCGATCGCCTCCGGATAGCCGAGGGCAGCCACCTCATCAGCAACGCGCGGGCTCGACGAGGTCCAGGTCAGTTGCGGAAGCGCCACGGGGATCTTGAGCAGAGCGAGGTCATCGTTCGGAGAGACCAGCACTTGCGTCGGGACGAGACGCCGATCGTCGGAGAGTCGGACCACAAGCTTGGAGTACTCCTCGACCACGTGACGGTTCGTGACGACCCAGTCGCCGACAGCGAACCCCGACCCAACGAACGTCGACCCGTCGCAGGCTGCGTTCTCGATGCGGAGAACCGATGGGCGGACAGCCGTGACCACGTCGGCCCACGAGACACCGGACCGGACGCCGCCTGTTGCCGCCCGAACCGAGGTCGCCACGGTCGTACCCGAAGACTGCGCTCCGCCGTCGGACTTACCCGTGCATCCGACCAGCGCGACGAGGCCGACAAGCGCAATCTTCCGCACAACTTCAGTATGGAGGAGAGAAGGGAAGCAGAGCGACACCAAACGGTTTAGCGTCATCTCTCATTACGTGATCAGGATCACAGACATGACCCTCTCGCTGGTGCACCATGACCGTGCCGGCGTCACCGCCAGCACGAAAGCGAGGCACCCGATGTTGCTCACTGCATGGAGGGATCTCCAGTTCCGACGCCGCAGGGTGGCCATCGCTGTAGTCGGCACGGCGTTGGTCCTCTCGCTCAGCCTGGTGATGACGGGCATCTCGGCGTCGTTTCGCAACGAGGTCCGCAACACGCTCCGCTCCTTCGGCGCGGACGGATGGCTCCGACCGGTGACAGCAAACGGCGTGCTGATTGCCAGCGGTCCGTTCGAGGCAGGAACCGCTCCGACCGCTGAGCAGCTCGGCGTGGAGCGCGCCGATCCCGTCATGTTCCGCAACACGTCGGTCGGCCGCGGGGAGAAGGATCGGATCGCGTACTTCGGCGTTGTGCGAGGCGGGCTCGGGGACCCGAAGCCGACGAGCGGAGCTCGACTGGCAAGGGAGGGTGACGTCGTTCTCGACACGAAACTCGAACGCAAGGTCGGCGACTCGATCACCATCGGGGGGAGACGATTCAAGGTCGTCGGTCTCGTCCACCGAAGGAGCATCCTCGCCGGGGTCCCGATTGCCTTCATGTCCATCGCCGATGGGCAGAGCTTGGCGTTTGGCGGTCGTCCCCTGGCCAATTCCGTCGCCATACGAGGGACACCGAAGACGGTGCCGAGTGGCTGGACTGTGGACACCGAACGAGACGTCGAGACGGAGATGCTCCAACCCTTGAAGGAAGCGATAAAGACGATCGACCTGGTGCGCGGGCTCTTGTGGCTCGTTGCTGCGCTCATCGTTGGTTCCGTGATGTACCTGCAGTCACTCGAGCGTTCACGGGACTTTGCGGTTCTCAAGGCCACGGGTTCGTCGGCCGCTTCGATCGGGGGAAGCCTGGCTCTGCAGGCGGTTTTCCTCATGTTGGTCGCGTCGGTGCTCGGCATCGGAATCTCGATGTTGCTGGCACCGCAGTTCCCCATGAACGTCGACATACCACCGGCTTCCTTCGCCTTGCTTCCGCTGATCGCCATTGCGATCGGCCTGCTCGCGTCCATCACCGGCCTTCGACGCTCACTGAAGATCGAACCCGCCTTCGCGTTCCGGGGGGCGTGAGATGAGCGATCCTTCTCGTGTGGCCGATCACGAGGGTCTCAACGTACGCGATCTCGTCATTGAATACCAGCGCGGTTCGCAGTCCATCCGCCCGATCGACGGGCTCAGCTTCAGTGCGGCGCCGGGCTCCATCACCTTGCTGCTCGGCCCGTCGGGCTGCGGAAAAACCAGCGTCCTTTCGTGTCTGGGGGCGATGCTCACACCGACGTCCGGTTCGATCCGCCTCCGAGGCGTCGACGTGCTTGGTGTCTCGGGCAAGGGGCTCACGAACTATCGGCGCAACGATGTCGGCATCGTGTTCCAGGCGTTCAACCTGTTGCCTTCGCTCACGGCCGAGGAGAACGTCCGGGTCGTCATGATCGCGGCCGGAGTGAAGCGACGCAGGGCCGAACAGCGCGCCGCCGAGATCTTGACAACACTCGGACTCAGCGAACGTCTGCGCCACCGTCCCGATGACCTGTCTGGCGGCCAGCAGCAGCGCGTAGCGATCGCCCGCGCCTTGGCGCTCAATCCGACCTTGCTCCTGGCCGACGAGCCGACCGCGCATCTCGACCACGGGTCGGTGGCGAGTGTGCTCGATGTATACCGCCGCCTGGCCGATGATGGTCGCATCGTCGTTGTTTCCACGCACGACGACCGAATGCTCCCAGTCGCCACCAATGTCGTCGAGTTGGCGCCCCGTGCGCACACGACCGCGCAACCCGGCGTCGTCTCGGTGGCGAAGGGTGAGACGCTCTTCGCACAGGGCGACCGCGGCGAACTCGTCTACGTCATCGAGTCAGGGACATTCGAGGTCGTTCGACGAGAACCTGATGGCGAGACCGTTGTCGTAGCTGTCGTCGGTGCTGGTGACCACGTCGGCGAAATGGCCCCGCTGTTCTCGCTCCCCCGATCAGCCACCGTCATCGCAACGAGCGACTCGGTAGTCGAGGGCATGCCGATCGAGCAGTTTCGACGTCGCTTCGGCGTGCGGTCACTCGCCGGTCGGTGACCCATGCGGGCAACGGCTGAAGCCCTGCGATCGGTCTCGCTGTTCCGTGGGCTGGATGACTCCGTCCTCGCAGAGCTGGCCGAAGCGATGTCGACGAAGCAACTCCAATCGAGCGAGTGGCTCGCGGCACCGGAGAACTCGTCACGAAGGCTCGACGTGATTCTTGCCGGCGCCCTCGATGTGTTTGCGTCTCGCGTCGAGGGGTCGGTTG
This sequence comes from Acidimicrobiia bacterium, assembly GCA_031406385.1. Classification (GTDB taxonomy): domain Bacteria; phylum Actinomycetota; class Acidimicrobiia; order Acidimicrobiales; family JANYDT01; genus JANLQX01. Next base: position 5,256 of record JANOHI010000302.1, on the reverse strand, counting down.
CGCAAGATGTGATTCCTATCGGCGGTTCTTGTGGTGCGTGGACACTCCTTGGTGGTGGAACGCGTTCGGGGGAGCTCCGCGCCTCCCTCGATATGCCGACGACAACAGTCGCCGAACTCGATGGCGACGCATTCGACGCGATCGCCGACCGGCACGCAAGCGTCCGTGATGTGGTGCTGAACAACACCATGGCGGAGTTACGCAACCTGGAGCTCATGCGTGCCGTTCGAAGCGGTTGGGGTATTTCCGACGCCGAAGCCATCGCTTCTCTGACGAAGGTCGGCGTCATCCGCGACGTAGCGGCGGGTGAGGTCCTCGTCCGGAAGGGCGACCCGGCCACGTCCGCCTATCTCGTCTTATCAGGAGGCTTTCAGGTCACGGGATACTCCGATGACAGGTCGGCCACGAAGGAGCCGCCGCTCACCGTGCTGGGCACCGGTCAGCTCGTCGGAGAGCGGGCCCTCCTCAGCAACGCCGCTCGCAACGCAACTCTCACCGCGATGCGGGCATCGCGCGTCGCTGAGTTCGAGGCCGGGGCGTTCCTCGAGGTGTGCCGCGCCCATCCGGAGGTGCTGTTGCTGACCGTCGGGGAGTTCATGCGCCGACTGGACTCTCGAGCGCGACCTGACGCGCCTACCGGTCATCGGATCGCGCTGGTCGGCGACGGCGTCGCCGACGTGACCGCATTCGCGAAGCGACTGGCTGCGTCGTTTCCTGAACCGATCGCGATCATCGATGCGCAAGAAGCCTCGACCGCGGTCGGATTGGGCGACGACCACCCGGACGCTGAGGCAGACCTGAACCTTCAGCGTCTCGGAGCGTGGCTCGATCGTCGTACCGAGGAGTCCCCGTGGCTGCTTCTCGTCGCCGATCCGAGAGATCGCCGCTGGACCGCCGCATGCCTTTCCCATGGTGATCATGTCGTCGCGCTGGTCGAGAAATCGGGCACGATTCCGAATCGCCATCCGGTGTGGCCGGCTGATGCGCCGACGCTGCAGCCGACGACGCTCGTGCTCCTGCATCCGGCGTCGACCCGCCTTCCGAGCGACACAGCGGCCGTGCTTCGACAACTGCCCGCGGATACCCACTTGCACGTTCGTATCGACCGCGACGACGACGTCGGCCGAGTCGCTCGCATGCTCGCCGGTGTTCCCTACTGTCTCGTGCTCTCCGGCGGCGGGGCCCGCGGCTTCGCCCACCTCGGAGCCGTTCGGGCCATGCGCGAGCTCGGCATTCCGTGCGACGCCGTCGGAGGGACGAGCATCGGTGCCGTCATGGCCGCCTACCAGGGCATGGACTTGAGCATCGAGGAGCAAATCAGCCAGACGGAGGCTGACTTCAAGGGACTGATGGACTACACGTTGCCGGTGGTCTCTCTACTCAAGGGACGGCGCACCAGTGAACGGATTCAGCGTCACGCCGGCGACCACACCATCGAGGACCTCTGGATCCCGTACTTCTGCATCTCGACGAACCTCTCGACCAACAACATGAAGATCCACGATCACGGACCGATCGCCACCGCCGTCCGGGCGAGCCTTGCGCTCCCGGGCGTGTTCCCACCCGTTCATGACGGGGAGCACTTCCTCATCGACGGCGGCGTGCTCAACAACTTTCCTCTGGACGTCATGCGCGCTCGGAATCCCTTTGGGAAGATCGTTGCGATCGATGTCGCCGCCAACGTGTTGCTGGAGGCTGTCGGGAACTTCGGCCTCCAGCTCTCGGGGTGGCGCGCCGCGGTGTCCATGCTGCGACGCAAGCCCCTGGCGCCGAGCATCGCGACGACCCTCGTGCGGACGTCCATGATCGGCTCGGCTCGAGATCACGATCGATACCTGGAAATGCGCTACGCCGACGTCCACATCGAGCTGGTCCTCAAAGAAACCGGTCTGCTCGACTTCGGCGGCGTCCGCCCGATCGCCGAGCGCGGCTACCGGGGATCGCTGCCGCAACTCGCTTCATGGTGGGAGCATCTCGAGGCCACCCCGATATCGGGTTGACGACGCGGCGATGGGCCCCGGAGGGCCCATCAGCATTCCCGTATGTCAGCACGACGACGCGGTGGCCGACGTGACTTCGAGGCGTTAGAAGACTCCCGAGGGAACGACGCCAGCCTTGATCAAGTCCTGATTCATGTGCTCCCACACGTCGGTGCTCGTGCCGTCGGCGTTCAGCCAACGGACTTCGATCTTCTTGATCGGCACGATCTTCACGGGCAGCTTGCGCTTGGGTGCCGCTTCGGCCGAGGCTCCGGCGACGAACGAGAGTGCGGTCAGGCTGACTGCTGACACGGCAACGGTGGCGACGACTCGCTTGATGTTCATGACACATTGCTCCTTGGGTTGGTGCCGGTGGTGGGTTCGTTCCGACAAGACAAAGGATGCAGACCACCTGTGAATAGGCCAAGAGACCTACGTGTTGGTTTCGTGAGTGTTGTTAAGCGTTGCTCACAAGTCGCCCCGCCCTCACCCGAAGGCATTTATAAGTATACATACTATCTGTACACGGAACACATTGTGGGCACCGCCGAGGTGTTCTCCACATCACGGCAATGCGTCGATGGTGACCGTGCCGTCGTGACCGTTCACCGTGATCGTGGCTCCGGTGGGGATGCGTCGGGTGGCATCGGCGATCGCCGGCACACAGGGAATGCCGAGCTCTCTGCTCACGATCACCGCGTGGGTGGCGACAGAGCCGACGTTGACGACCACACCAGCGGCAGCGAGAAACAACGGAGTCCATGACGGGTCGGTGTTGGGTGCGATCAGGATGTCACCGACCTCGAGCACGGTCGGGACGTCGACGTCGAGCAAAACCCGAGCAGTGCCGGTGACCACACCCGGAGATCCCGCCACTCCCTTGAGTACGTCACCGACGGCGACGGGCGAGGTGGTGAGGTCGGCGCGGCGCACCCATTCGGTGAGCGGAGGAGCGGCACCATCGACGATATAGGGCGGCTCCAGTTGATACAGCGCGAGATAGTCGGCCTCACGCTCGGCGAGCATCGATGTGAACGCGCGTGGGTTGGCGAAGAAGTCCTCCAGTTCGTCCTCGACGAGCATGTAGATCTGTTTCGCGTGGGCAAGGTGACCGGCAGCCACCATCCGTCGGCCGAGCTCGTCAAAGCACATGCGCATCTCGTGCAACGCGCGAATGTTGTTGGTCTTACTTCGTTCGCGGGCGACCATGAAGACCATGGCGGAGTGCAGCCCGGTCGAGAGCATGGCGAGCGCCTCGGCGTTCCCCGACATTGAATTCTGGAGTCGGGCGAAGAGGCGCTCACGTTCCTCGGCGCCTCGCCGCTCACCGGCGCGCGGATCGGCAGCATCGTCATTGCCGCGGAGCCGATCGATCGCCGAAACGAGGAGTGAAGGCTTGGTCTCATACGAGGAGCTGTAGAGATCCCACTCGTTGGGACCACGGGAACCATTGCGATACATGAAGTCGTCGACGGCGGCGGCGAAGGCCGCGGCGTCGGGTTCGGTGCTCGACCGGACTCGTTCCAGCAGTCCGTCGACTCCTTGATCGAACAACGCCGTGAGAACCGACGATCGTCGGGCCTGACGCGACAGGTCCCAAATGGAGTTGGCGATGTCGGCAGAGTCCACGTCGCCGAATCCCGACAGCAGCGAGGTCACCATTGTCGGATCGATCTCGGCGGTGAGCGCAGCGAGCATGCCCGGCCCGACCGACGCGCCGAGCGATGCCCACACATGCTGAGTGAACATCGCCACCAGATGACGTTGGACGGACCGCGCCCGGCCGAGCAACTGGGAGTCGGTAAGCACAGAAAGATCCGGACGGCTGTCACGCAGCGCCTTCGCCTCGCGCTTGTTGCGCTCGATCTCGGGAACGACGGGAGTCGACAGGATCCACGCCATGTGTTTGCCGAGTAGCTCTGTGTGGCGTGGCGACGTGTGCCAGTCCTGCGCCTCGTAGGGTGGAACGGCTGCCGGATCGTCGAAGTAAGCGTTGTCGACGGCCTGCCAACCGGCGCCGGAGCGCACGCCAAACAGACGCGCCTGGGTAAGTGAGTTGTAGAAGTAGCCACCGAAGAGCCCGAAAGTCTCGGGTTTCTCGGAGCTGAACTCGTCGGTATCAAACACGCCCAGCTGCACGAAGCCGTCACGGCAACCGAGCACGATGCCGCTCTCCCACGCGAACGTCCAGCCGAGCGGACTGACGGGGTCGGAGAGCACCTCGCCGGCATTGCCGCGCGTGTAGTTGGGAAATCGGTCCGTGGGAACCCGATCGGCGATCCAGCGTTGGCCAAGCATGATTCCAGCGACCCCCCAAGCTCGGACGCGACAGACGGCGAGAGCGTCTGCAACATAGGTCGAATCGATGCCTCCGCGCCGGGCGGATGTGGAAGATCAGGCGCTGAGCTCGTTCAGCATCTCCGTCGAACGATGATCGACCACCGCTTGGAAGTGACGGCTGGCGAGCGTGTCGACCAGCGCAAGGCCGCGCTCGTTGGCGAGATCGAACGTTGCGCCGACCAGCACAGCCGTCGAGCAACTCGTGAGGTGACCGAACCGATAGTCGTGCCACAGCTGCTCGAACGAATAGTCGGTGACGCCACGCTGCACGATGCGGTCGTGGTACGCCTGCACCAGCGATGCCTCGTGCCCACGACGGTCCTCAATCGTCAGCGAACCGCCGAGGAAGTAGCAGAGGTCGTAGATGCCCGGACCGCGGCCGATGCCCTGCCAGTCGATGACGACAACAGGCTCAGCGCTGCCGGCATCGAAGAACAGGTTGTCAACTCGGTAGTCCTGATGCAGGAGGGTCCACGGCCACTCGGAGATCTTCTGCATCACGCGCCAGAAGTTGGCAGCGATGAGCTCACCCGCTTCGGCCCCACCCTCGGGCAAAGACGATGCGAACTTGGCGTTGAAGCCCGCCCAGAGCGCCGGCCACATCTGGGCGAGGCCCTCGATGCGCGCGTGCACCACGCTGGGTACCCACTCCATGGCCGGCGTCTGCACCTTGCCCCACCAACAGGCGTGAAGGTCGGCCATGGTCTTCACGGCATCACGAGCCTGCTGCGCGCTCACGCCCTCCACCTGATCGCCCATCACGAGGTGACCAAGGTCTTCCATCACGACGACGAACTCGGCCGTTCCGCTGACGATGTCGGCCAGGAACACCCGCGGCGTGCGCACCGTGGTGTTGGCGTCGAGCTCGCGCATGAAACGGATCTCCGCCTCGTACATACCGAGCCCCACGCCCTGGGCGCGGTTCTCCTCGAACGGC
>JANOHI010000145.1:0-26507 GCA_031406385.1 Acidimicrobiia bacterium | reverse complement strand
GGGCGAGAGCGACGCCTTCGATGGCACCGGCGGCTCCGAGCGCGTGTCCGGTCACTCCCTTGGTCGACGTGACGATCGGTCCCGGTGAACCGAACACCTTGGCGATGGCCTCTGCCTCGGCGGCGTCGTTGAGTGGCGTGGACGTGCCATGGGCGTTGATATGGCCGACCTGGTCGAGACGGACGCGGGAGTCGACGAGAGCAAGCTCGATGCACCGGATCGCACCGGCGCCGCCGGGAGACGGAGCGGTGATGTGGTGGGCATCGGCGGTGGAGGCCGAACCCAGCATCTCGGCGTAGATGTGTGCCCCGCGCGCCACGGCATGGTCCCATTCCTCGAGCACCAGCACGCCGGCACCCTCGGCGATCACGAAGCCGTCACGGCGCACGTCGAACGGACGCGACCAGCCCGAGGTGGAAAGGGCGGTCATGTTTCCGAACCCCGCCAACGCAGTGGGGGTGAGCGCAGACTCTGATCCACCGGCGAGCACCGCATCGCAGTAGCCCATCTGGATCAGACGGGCGGCGTTGCCGATCGAGTGTGTTCCTGCGGCACACGCCGTCACCGTGGTCTCGCACGGCCCCTGCAGCCGGTGACGCATCGAGACGGACGCTGCGGCCGCGTTGCCCATCATCATCGGGACGAGGAAGGGCGAAACGCGTCGTTCGCCTTTCTCATGACGAACGATGATCTGCTCTTCCAGGGTGGCAAGACCCCCGATCCCGGTGCCGATGAGTACCCCGATCCGAGCCGGATCAATCCCCAAGACCCCGGCATCGGCTAAGGCCTCATCGGCGGCGGCGATGGCAAATTGGCTGAAACGGTCAGACCGTCGAGCTTCTTTGGCGTTCTCGAAGAACGGTGTGGGGTCGAAGTCGACCACCTTGCGGCTGGTGTCACCCGGATTGCTGGTGAGCAGTCCGCTCCAGAACGCCTCGACCCCGATGCCGCAGTGGGCAACCACACCGAGGCCGGTCACCGCAACGCGGCGACGCTGAAACTCTGCAGTCATCGTTGTGCTCCTTTGCAGCAGTCAGACAGTTCGGACGGCCTGAGGCGTGACAGCTCAGATGCCGATCTTGGCGCAGACCATGGTGAACGCTTCGCCGACGGTCTTGATGCCGGCCAGTTCTTCCTCCGGGATCTCGACGTCGAACTTCTCCTCGAGCGCCATCACGAACTCGACCAGGTCGAGTGAGTCGGCGTCGAGGTCGTCGGCGAAACTTGCCTCATCGGTCACCTTGGCGGCGTCGACGGCGAGCACCTCCACGGCGGCGGCCTTGAAGGTCTCGAAGGCTTCGTCACGGTTCATCTTGGGTCCTTTCGGTGGATGCCCGCCGATGCTCGACGTGGCGTCCGTTGGGTGTTGGTGGGGCGATCAGATGCGGGTATTGGAGCGATCAGTGGCCCATGGCAAGGCCGCCGTCGACGGGGAGGATGACCCCGGTGATGGCGGACGCCTCGGGCGAGGCGAGAAACGTTACAGCTGCGGCGACCTCGTCGGGTGTCGCCAGCCGCCCGATGGGGGTGGCGGCGATGAGGCCGTCGCGTTGGGCGTCGGCCATGGCGGCGACCATCTCGGTGTCGACGCCTCCCGGAGTGACCACATTCACGGTGATGTTCCGGCTGGCGAGCTCCCTGGCCATCGATCTCGCCAAGCCGATGAGCCCGGCTTTCGAGGCGGCGTAGTTGGCCTGCCCGGCCACACCGAAGTAGGCGACGACCGACGAGATCAGCACGATGCGTCCTGTCCGTCGACGGATCATCGAAGTGGCGGCGCGCTTTGAGACACGCCACGCTCCCGTGAGGTTGGCGTCGATCACGCTGGTGAACTGTTCCTCGCTCATGCGGATCAGCAGCCCGTCCTTGGTGATCCCGGCGTTGGCGACGAGCACTTCGACCGGGCCGTAGTTCGCCTCGATCTCCTTGAACGCGGCATCTACCTGCGCGGCGTCGGTGACGTCGCAGCGGACGGAGGCGAGGCCCTCGGGCGCGTCGCCCCGACAGGTGACGATGACCGTGTCACCGAGCGCTTGAAACCGCCGGGCGATGGCCAGGCCAATTCCGCGGTTGCCGCCGGTGATGAGAACGACTCGTGCCGTCACGTCGCAGCTACCGCAGCGCGTCGAGGACCGTGCTCACCATCACGGTGCACGCCGCCCCAGCGGATGATGGCGCTCGCCCAGGTCATCCCGGCGCCGAAACCGCACATGAGGACGTTGTCGCCGGGTTTGATGTGTCCCTGCTCGAGCTCATGATGGAGCGCCAGCGGGATCGAAGCCGCCGACGTGTTTCCATACCATTCGAGCGATGTGCTGGTCCGTTCCATAGGCCAGTTCAGGCGGGACATCGCGGCCTCGATGATCCGCCGGTTGGCCTGGTGGGGGATGACCCAGTCGATGTCCTCGATCGTCATCTTGGCGCGCTCCAGCGATAGCTTCGCCGTTTCCACCACGGCGCGGACCGCTTTGCGGTACACCTCCTTGCCGTCCATCTGGGTGAACTGGCCGGGAACGGTGAACAGGGAGCTCACCGCAGAGCCGTCTACACCGAGGTCGAAGCTCAGCAGGTCCCCCTCGCCCTCTCGGGCCTCGATCACTGCGGCTCCCGCCCCGTCACCGAACAGGATCGCCGTTCCCCGGTCGTGCTTGTCGATGATCCGTGACAGCTGCTCCGAGCCGACGATGAGGATCCGATTCATGCCCATGTTGAAGAAGCCGTGCGCCGCGACCATCGAATACATGAACCCGGAGCAGGCGGCGCCGAGATCGAAGGCGCCACAGGTGAGCCCGAGGTCGTGCTGCACCTGAGCGGAACTCCCCGGCAGTGTGAACTCCGGTGAACAGGTGGCGAGGATCAAAAGATCGATGTCGGCCGCACCGACTCCGGCGTCGTCCATGGCGTTCCGGCACGCCTCGGTGGCGAGCGAGGCCGGTCCGCGGTCGCCCCAGCGACGCTCACGGATGCCCGTCCGCTCGACGATCCACTCGTCGTGGGTGTCCATCAGCTTCTCGAGGTCGGCATTGGTGACCACGGTGTCGGGCACGGCGATGCCCATGCCGGTGATCACGCCGCTGCGGGGGCTCATGATCGTGGGTCCACTGTTGCCATTGTTGCTCTGGACACGTGGTGTGCGAATCCCACTGCATGGCTCACGGGCATCGTTGCGTCCTTTGGTTCAGCGGAAGAAATGGTGAACACCTGGGGAGTCGTTCAGCCGCCATGGAGGTCGAGCCAGGCAATCGGTTGCGCCGCGGTCACGCGTTCTCCGGCCATGGCAATCATGCCCGACACCTGTCCGGCGAATGCGGATCGGACTTCGGTGTCGCCGATGTGGCCGAGCAGCCCGCCGACGGCGACGGACGATCCCGTTCCGATGCCGGCGACTGGCTGAAAGATGCCGGCCGAAGGACTCACCACCATGCGGACGGTCATCGAGAGGTGTTCTCCCTCGTGGTGGCGGGCGAGGGGAGCCGCTGCCGACCCCTGCAAGAGTTCGAGAAGGCGGTCGACGTCGTCGGGCGTCGACACCGAGATGGCCCGGGCGTCGGGGACGATTCGCTTCGCCATGCCGGTGAGCACACTGCCGGGACCGAGCTCGATGAACGTGCTGATACCTGTGTCGGCCATGGTCTGGACGGATTGCTTCCACCGCACCGGCGACACGAGCTGGGCAGAGAGCAGCGTGGCCCAATCAGCGGCGAGCACGTGGGCCCTCGCGTCGATGTTGGCGACGACGGGCACGGTGAGGTCGGTGAGCCGGGCGCTGGCGAGCGCGGCCCGCAGGCGATCGCGGGCCGGAGCCATGTAGGGCGTGTGGAAGGCGCCGCCGACGGCGAGCGGCATGACCCGCTTGCAGCCGAGTTCCTTGGCCGCGGCACCCGCCCGTTCGAGGGCGCCGACCTCTCCGGCGATGACGATCTGACCCGGCGCGTTGTAGTTGGCCACCCACGCGTCCCCGTCGGCCCGTCGACAAGCGGCGTCGGCGTCATCGTCCTCGATGCCGAGCAGGGCAACCATCGTGCCGGGATTGATGTCGGCGGCGTCCTGCATGGCCTCGCCGCGGGTCGACACCAGATTGACGGCGTCGGCGAAGTCGATGGCCCCGACTGCGGTGAGCGCCGTGTACTCGCCGAGGCTGTGCCCGGCGACGATGGCCGGCTCGAGGCCGGTGCGCTCGATGGCGTCGAGGACGACCATCGAAAGCATGAAGGTTGCCAGCTGGGTATTACGGGGAAGCTTCAGCTCGTCGGCGTCGGCATCGAGAAGCAGTTTTGAAACGTCGCGTCCACAGGCGTCGGACGCCTCGTCGACGAGCTCCCACGACGGATGGTCCATCCACGGCTGACCCATGCCCGGCTTCTGCGAGCCCTGCCCGGGAAACGTAAAGGCCAGCTGTCCTGTCGCAGTCATTCGAGCTCCCAAACGTCCGACGGCACGATGCCAACAGTCGCAGCTCTATCTAAGACCTTGGCGGCCCGCCGCGCGTTACATCCTTGTGTCTTCGCTGCGGTCGCGCCCGCGCGGCAGCGCGGTGGAGTCGAGCCCGGGGAGCGCCCCGTGTGCGAGGATCCGGTACGGGCGTTGGTGAAGTGAGGCCGTCGGGGACGGTGACGTTTCAGTTCACGGACATCGAGGGCTCCACTCGTCGTTGGGAGGCGGACTCAGAGGGCATGCGAGTGGCGTTGGCAGCCCATGACGAGGTGTTGCGGTCGGCAGTGGAGGGGAACGGTGGGTGGTTGTTCAAGCACACCGGTGACGGGGTGTGTGCGGCGTTTGCGTCTGCGCGGAGTGCGGTGGATGCTGCAGTGGCGGCCCAGCAAACGCTCGAGTTGCCGGTGCGGATGGGTATCGCGACGGGGGAGGCCGAGCAGCGGGGCGAGGACTACTTCGGTCCGGCGTTGAATCGGGCGGCGCGGGTGATGGCGGTGGGTCACGGTGGCCAGGTGCTGTTGAGTGTCTCGACTGCCGGTCTCCTTTCGGGGGTCGATGTGGTGGATCTGGGCGAGTGTCGACTCCGAGACCTGACCGGGGTGGAGCGACTGTTCCAGGTTCGCGCTCACGGTCTCGGTGTCGATTTCCCGCGGTTGCGCACGCTCGATGCCGTGCCGGGGAATCTGTCGGTCCAGGCGACGTCGTTCGTCGGCCGTGATGCGGAGGTGACCGAAGTTGCGGGTCTCGTCCGAGCACATCGTCTAGTCACGCTGACGGGCGTTGGTGGGGTGGGCAAGACGCGCTTGGCGGTGCAGGTGGCGGCGGAGTTGGTGCCGGAGTTCGGTGACGGGGTGTGGTTGGTCGAGTTGGCGCCGGTGGGTGATCCAGGGGCGGTGCCTGACGTGGTGGCGACGGCGTTGGGTATCACCCAGCAGGCGGGGCGTACGGTGACGGAGAGCGTGGCGGAGGCACTGGCGGGCCGGCGGTTGTTGGTGGTGTTGGACAACTGTGAGCACGTGTTGGACGCGGCGGCCGAGTTGGTGGAGGCGGTGTTGGCTCGCACGAAGACGGTGTCGGTGATCGCAACGTCGCGTGAGGGTTTGCGGGTCGTGGCGGAGCATCTGTGGCCGGTGCCATCGTTGGGTGTTGGTGCGGGGGTGGGGTCGGCGGCGGTGGAGTTGTTCGTCGAGCGGGCTCGGGCGGTCAAGCCGGGGTTCACGACCGACGATGGGCCTGATTCGTCGGCAATGGTGGAGATCTGTCGGCGCCTCGACGGCATCCCGCTGGCGATCGAGTTGGCGGCCGCGCGGATGGTGTCGATGAACCCGTCCGAGGTGTTGGCCCGGTTGAATGACCGTTTCCGGTTGTTGTCGGGGTCGCGCCGGGGTTTGGAGCGTCATCAGACGCTGCGCCAGGCGGTGCAGTGGTCCTATGACCTGTTGACGGCCGATGAGCAGGTGGTGCTGGGGTGCTGTTCGGTGTTTGCCGACGGGTTCGACCTTGCCGGCGCGACCGAGGTCATTGGTGGTGGTCTCGATGAGTATGCGGTGTTGGATTTGCTGGATTCCTTGGTCCGCAAGTCGTTGGTGACCACCGCTCAGGTGGGTGGGCGCACCCGTTACGGCTTGTTGGAAACGATCCGTCAATTCGCCGAAGACCAACTCGCGGCGACCGGGACGATCGGTGAGGTTCGGGATCGTCACGCCCGCCGGTTCGCTGCCCAGGCTGTCGCTCACTTCGACCTTTGGGACGGGCCGCGCCAACGCGAGGGCACCGACTGGGCGGACGTCGAGTTCGCCAACCTCCGTGCCGGATTCCGATGGGCGACCGACCAAGAGGACCTGGAAACGGCCACTGCAATCGTCGCCAGCACCGCTATTCCCGCCTGGAGCCTGCAGCGCTATGAGCCGGTCGGATGGGCCGAAGAACTCCTGCCCGCCGCGACCGCAGCCGACCTCGCTCAACTCCCGAGGCTCTACTCCGCCGCGGCACTCTGTGCGCAGACAGGTCGTCCCGAGGAAGCCGTCGGGTACGCGCAGGTCGCGGTCGCATTGGAGGCTGACCCCCGCTACGACGGCTTCGAACACGGGTGGAGCCAAGCAACGGAGGCCACGGGTCATCTCTACGCCGGACGCATCGACCGCTTCCTGGAGATCAGCATCGCCCAGGCGGCCGAGTCCGGGCTTGCCGGCCTCGGCGGTCGCTGCGGAATGGCCTATGCACTGCCGGCTGTCGGGCGGGCAGCAGAAGCCAGAGCAATCGCGCCGGACACGCTGGCGTCGGCCCGTGCCCGAGGCAACCCGTGGATGGTCGCCTACGCCATCAACGGGTTCGGCCAGGCGTTCGCCGATACCGAGCCAGCTCGCGCGCTGGCGGCATACCGCGAAGGACTGCTGTACGTGCAACAGCAACGACTCCCGTTGTGGGAGGCGGTCATCGCCCGTGACGCGGCCGGGCTCGAGGCGGCCCACGGAACGCTCGATCAAGGGCTGGCACTGTTCGACATCGCCATCGACTCGTGCCACCAGTCGGGCAACATCGGCAACCTGGCCGTCACGCTCGCCAACCTCGCCCTGTTCTTCGGCCGACACGGTCAACCGGAGACTGCCGCTTCGCTCTACGGCACGACCACGCTCTACACGAGCACCGTCATGGTGACCGACTGGCCGGAGCGCATCGACCAACTGCGAGCGCTGCTCGGCGAATCACGTTTTGACGAATGCGCCGCTGTCGGCGCGGCCATGGAACTCGCCGATGCCGTCCGCTACGCCCGCCAGCACATTCAACTCACCCTCGGCCAACTCGGTGCGTCCGGCTGACCCGCCACCGGGGTTTGCGAGGGGTCGGTGTCCGGCGGCGGACGCAGCAGGCCGGTGATCAATCGTCGTGTGGTGCCCGGGGCCGGACTTGAACCGGCACGCCTTGCGGCGGCGGATTTTGAGTCCGCTGCGTCTGCCATTTCGCCACCCGGGCAGGAATGGACTTCCAACTGTAGTGAACGCGGAGACGGTCGCCGGATGATTCCTCGTCCTCATTGCACTCTCACCCGCCGCTCTGCAGTGTTTGGCGGACCGACACCCTAAGGAAGGCTTCCCTCATGCATCGAGTGTCCCGATTGATCGCTCTCGGCCTGGCGTTTCCGCTGGCGGTCGTGATCGCCACCCCCTCATTCGCCGTGACTGCCAGGTCGGGCGCGGTGTGCAAACCCGAAGGTTCGAAGTCGGGCACGCTCACCTGCACCAAGCGCGCCGGCAAGTTGGTCTGGGCACGTGCGGCAAAGACGACTTCAGCAACAACGCTCGACGGCGTGTGGAAACCGACGGCCGACTCCAAGGTCGGTTACCGGGCGAAAGAAGTGCTCTTCGGGCAGAAGACCGAGGGGGTCGGTCAGACCAACGCCGTCACCGGCACGATGACGATCGCCGGGACATCGGTCACGGCTGTCCAACTCAAGGTTGACCTGACGAAACTGACGAGCGACGAATCTCGTCGCGATCGTCAGGTCCAGGGTCGAATTCTCGAAACCGCGAGGTTTCCGACAGCGGCGCTCAAGTTGGTGGAACCGATCTCCTTCGGAAAATCCCCGGCGGAAGGCGCCGTGACCAAGCAGAAGGGCAACGTCGAATTGACGATCAAGGACGTCACGAAGACCATTGCCGTCGACGTCGAAGCACGCCTCAAGTCCGGGAAGATCGAGATCGCCGGTGTGATTCCGCTGACATGGGCCGACTGGAACATCGCCGACCCGGGCCTCGTCGGGCAGATCACCGTTGAACCCAACGGCTTGATGGAGTTCCTCGCCGTGTTTGCCAAGTAGTCGGAACCTACGGACGCCGACCGCGGGCGCTACGTTGACCGCCATGGGTTGGATTCGTCGTCGTTGGTGGCTGCTGCTGATCGGCCTCGTGGCCGCCGTCGGCATCGGCGTCGTCGCCGTTCCGTATGTGTACATCCATTTCATCAACGACCCGGCGCCTCGCCTCACCTTCGACAACCTCGACAAGGAACGTGCCGAAGGGCCGTCAACGGAAGGGCAGTCAACAGAGGCGGCGTCCGCCGGCAACGGCGAGATAGATGGCATGTGGAGTGTGATCGCTCCGTCGACCGCGGGATACCGGGTGAAGGAGACGCTGAACGGGCAGGCCTCCGAGGGCGTTGGGCGCACGCAGACGGTCGACGGGAGCTTCACCTTCGCCGGGACCGACGTCACGGTGGCCGAGTTCAACGTGGACCTCAGCACGCTGAAGAGCGACCAGAGCCGACGTGACAACCAAGTGCGTACTCGACTGCTCGAGACCGACGAGTTCCCGGTGGCCACGTTCGTGCTCGATCAGCCAATCGCGTTGGGATCGATTCCGGCCGACGGTGTTCTTGTGACTGCGACTGCCAATGGAACGCTTTCGCTCCATGGCGTCGACAAGGCCGTCACGCTCGATATTCAGGCGCGCCGGAACGCCGAGACGATCGAAGTGCTGGCGACGACTCTGCTCACGTTCGCCGACTTCGAGATCGAGGACCCGAGCGCCTCGCCGTTCGTATCCGTGGGCGAAACCGGCACGCTCGAAGCGCAACTGACCCTCAAACGTCTCGCCGCCTGAGCCACGAACGATCTCGCGATGGAGCACGCCGAGGCCTTCGGCCTGCTCGGGCTGACGGGCGAGCCGAGTGAGGAGGATGTGCGCGCCTCATTCCGTCAACGAATCCGGCAAAGTCATCCCGATGTCTCGACATCCATCGATGCCGCTCTTAGCGGCGCGCAGGCACGTCTGCTGATCACCGCGTACCGCGTTGCGCTTGAAGAGGCTCGCACGACGCTGACCCAGGACGGTGGCGGTGGCGCAGCAGCCGAGGCGGAGGCTCGGTCGACAGAGCCGTCAGGGTCGTCGGTAGGTCCCGGCCAGCGGGCGTGGCTCGTCGACCGCGACACGATCGCGTTGCGCTGCTTCCACGAGGAGGCGTTCGCCCGCCTGCTCGACGTCGGGTCGTTGCTCGGCGTGATCACCTATCTCGACCGCCAAGGGGAGCTCATCGAGGTCATGCTCACCACGAAGTTGGGCGACACCGTCTCGATGGTGATCAGCTTCCAGGGCCGGGCGGAGTGGGTCGAGGCGTTCCTCACGACCGAGGTGCTCGACATTGCCCGACACGAGCTCCCGACGGTCGAGCAGATCACCGAGTTGGTGCTCCATGAACTGCTCCGTCGTTGGTGAAGCGCCACGTCGTTGCGACAGGGCGAACCCGAGAACGGCCCACAGCACCGGAGCGGTTCGCATCACCTGCGGCCAGGTGAGCATCGCAACCGCGGCACCGATGAGCGAGGCGAACAGGGCCGCATCGCGTCGGGCCCGGAGAAGGGCAAGCGCGAACGTAGCCAACGCGAGCAGCGCCGCCGGCAGGCCGTAGGAGACGGCGTAGTCGAGGGGCTCGTTGTGGGACTTCGTGGTGATGTTCTCGTACCGGACTGCGTCGCCACCGCTCGCCGTTGCCGTGATGATCACGTGGCCGGGATTGCTGGCGGGATCCACCCGTGCGTCGCTCGCGTCGATGTGAGCCCAGCGCAAGACGGTGTCAGGTGGCGCGTCGGAGAGGGCATGGAGCACGCCGCCCGCGCCGAGGCCGAAGACGGGGCTGTCCGAGATGCCGACGAGGGACGCACGGTAAAGCACGCTGCGTCCGGAGTCCGACGACGACAGGGAACGGCCTGCCGATCCCCCACCTTCGGTCGGCACGAGGATCGTCCCGATGATCAATCCGACGGCGGCGACCGCCGCAAGAGCGGCGGCTCGCGTCCGCACGCCTCTCGACGTTACGACAAATGCGATGGCCGCGCCGATGGCTGCCAGCGAGGCACCCCGGGTCCAGCCGAGCCCGATTGCCAGCGCGCATACGGCAACGCTTGCGTACCAGGCGATACGAGGTCGACCACGGGTGAGAAGTCCGCGTTCCATGACGAACGGCAGCATCGCCGCGACGAAGCATGCGGTGTAGCCACGGTTGCCGATCAGCGAGCTCGGCATGTCGACGAGCAGGATGCTCTTTCGCGGCGAAGCCAATGCCGGAACAAGCCCGACACGTTGAGTGACGGACACGAGAGAGACAAGGAGGCCGGACAAAGCGAGCGCGGTGCCCAGCGAACGGCGACGACCATGCGCGGCAAGTGCGGCGCCGCCGAGCGCACAGACCAGCAGACCGAGGTGAGCGAGGGCGCCGTCGTACCGCTCGACCCGACCAGCGAGCGACCTCCACGTGTCGTCGTGCGCCAACGACGCAACGAACATCCACCCAACGAGAAGCGCCGGAGCGACAAGGGCACGACTGCGGACGCCGCTTCCCCACGCCAGCGCGAGTGCCGACGGCACGAGGACGACACCAAGCCACATCAGCTTGGGCACCAGGAAGACCGACTCCCCGCCGAGGGACGAGTCGGGCAACACAACAAGCGGCAGCAGCACCAGCCCGAAGAGAAACGCGCTCCCTCGCGTCACCGAACCCCCAGACCTGACCATCACCGCCAATGTCGACGCAACCACCTAAAAACTTGAACAGCACCCCGAACTCGCAAGATGCCAAGAACCGCCAGGAAGAGGGCCATGAGCGAGTCGGGAGGGGCGCAAGACCACATCGCGCAAGTGGAGTGGAGGGGTGGCGCCGATGGGGCCCCGCTCCGAGGAACGGAGACCCGGCGACGGAGGAGCGACGGGCGAGTACCGGAGTGGGTGGGGAGTATCGGTGTCAGGCCCCCGCAACGCAGCGGGCACAGCGAGAGGGCGCGGGCTCGTATCGCGCGAGTGGAGTGGGTAGGGAGTATCGGTGTCAGGCCCCCGCAACGCAGCGGGCATCAGGGAGGACGGGCCCCGCAACGCAGCGATCAGCCCCAGGCGCGGGGGGTGTCGTCGAAGTCGCCGTCGATGAGGCCGACGAGGAACGGGTTGGTCACCCGTTCGCGTCCGATGGTCGTGGTCGGGCCGTGGCCGGGTAGGACGGCTACGTCGTCATTGAGCGGAAGTATCTTGTCGGCCATTGACTGCATGAGCGCAGGGAACGAACCACCGGCGAGATCGGTCCGGCCGATCGATCCGGCGAAGAGGTGATCGCCGCTGAACAGCAGCGGAGGAGCGCCGTCCATGTCGAGGCGCAGACACACGCTGCCCATGGTGTGTCCGGGTGTGTAGAGGCAGGTGAACTTCATGCCGGCGCCCTTCACGACCTGACCATCGTCGAGCTCCTCGATGCATTCGGGCGGACTCACGTCGAGGTCGCCGAGCATGCGCCCGAACGATCCGCTGGTGCCTCGCGGATCGAGGAGCATGTGGCGATCGTGGCGGTTGATGTGCACCGGGATAGGATGCGCATGAGCCTTGACGACCTCTTTCACGCCCCCGATGTGGTCGATGTGGCCGTGAGTGGACAGCAAAGCGACGAGCTTGAGCCCGTGATGATGGATCCGCTCCAGTAAACGGGTGGGGTCGGGTGGGGCGTCGACGAGGACGCACTCACCGCCCGGACCGTCGGGGGCGACGATGTACGCGTTCGTCTCCGCCAGCCAGAGCGGGAGCTGCTCGATCAGGAACGTCATCGGCGGATCATCGACCTCGGAGGCGGGGCGGGTGCCGTGCGCTCAGGCGAGTTGCTGGGCGAAGAACGCGAGGGTGCGCTCCTGGGCCAGGTCCGACGATGCCTGGTCGAAGTCGGCGCGGTGGTCGCAGTGGAATCCGTGGTTGGCGTCGTAGCGGTACACGGTCGTGTCGGGCCACGCCGCGGCGACGGAATCGACGACGTCGGAGGGGATCCAGACGTCCTTCGTGCCGAAGTGACAGATGGTCGGGACCTTCGGGACCACACCGCTCTTGGCGAGATCACCGACGCCGCCGCCGTAGTACGACACCGCGGCGTCCACGTCGAGGTTCGCCGCCGCCATGGCGGACACGGTGCCGCCGAAGCAGTAGCCGACGATGCCGACCTTGGCCACGCCACGGCTGCGCAGATAGGCGATCGCCGCGCTCACGTCGGCAGCCGAGCCCTCTGGCTCCAGCGCCATTGCATAGTCGCGCCCCTCGGCGATCGTCTCGGCGGTGTAGCCAATGCTCACACCGCGCTTGACCCGGTCGAACATGTGTGGTGCCACGGCGAGGTAGCCGGCGGCAGCGAAACGATCCGCGTCCTCCTGTATGTGGGGGTTCACCCCGAAGATCTCCTGGATCACGACGATTCCAGCGGTAGGCGCGCTCGTCGGTTCGGCGACGTAGGCAGCAAGTTCGTGTCCGTCGGCAGCGGTGAGCGAGATCGTGGTCATGGAACCCACTGTAGGGATCGGGCGCGTCCAATCACGAACTCGGCGGCGCGCCGTGCCTTTGGCGGCGAGGCCAGCGGCGACCCCGAGCCGGAACCGCCACGTGGGTTCGGTCGCGTATTGGTTCATCCCACATGCCGGGAACAGGCATCCCAGACACGCTGTTCGCCCACCCCTTGAACCTGCCCTGCTCGTTTCGGCCGATGAGGGATGCCAAAACGAGCGACCTGGGATGCTCGTGGCCAACCGGCCGGAAGGCTCTCAGCCGTTGCCCGACGTGACGGTCATCTCGTCAGCGCGGACGCGATCGCCGCGACCCTCGGGTCGTCGAGGATCGTCTCCAGCGGAACGGGAAGCGCGATCCGCCAGTTCGGCCACTCGTCGATGGTTCCCGGCATGTTGGGGCGCTCCTCCACGCCGAGGGCGTCGTCGAGCGTGGCGTTCAGCACGGCGCAGGGTGCACGGGCGAGGTCGGTGTACACGCCGAGTACGACCTCGTCGATATCCACGGTGGGGTCGGAGTGGTCCACCCCGGCCCGCGTCGCCAGCGACAAACGGATCGCCTCGACCCCGGTGACATTCGGTTCCAGGTGGAGATCGATCTGGGCTCGTAGGTCGCTGCCGGTCCAGATCCCGGGGATCGTGGGGAGGTCATGGGTGGTGAACGCGGCCAGCACGTCGGGACGAAGGTCCTCGGCCGAGCCCGGTTCGAACTGGAGGAGCTGGTAGCCGAAGATCTTTGTCTTCGCGAGTTCTTTGCGTACATATGGTTCGACCGTTCCGAGGTCCTCGCCGACCACGTAGGCACCGGCCCGATGCGACTCGAGCGCAACGATGGCGAGAAGATCGCGGAAGGGTAAGTACACGTAGCAGCCGTCGCTCGGTGAGGAACCGTCGGGTATCCAGTACAGCCGGAACAGTCCCATGACGTGATCCATGCGGAGCGCTCCAGCGCCTCCGAGCGCGGCGCGCACGGTCTGCACGAATGGCTCGTACGCCAGCTCACGCAGCCCCCATGGGTGGAACGGGGGCAGACCCCAGTTCTGACCAAGCTGATTGAAGGCATCGGGGGGCGCGCCGACGGACATGTCGAGACAGAACGCGGTCGGGTTGACCCAAGTGTCGGCGCCGGCGCGGTCGCAGCCGATGGCGAGGTCCGTCATCACGTCGAAGCGTTCGTCGCCGACGCGTCCGGCATCGCGCAGCTGGGTATCGAGCAGCCACTGCACCCACAGATGGAAGCGCACCCGGTCGTTGTTGTGGGCGAAGGCGGCCACGTCGTTCGAAGCCGAATCACGCAACGCGATTGGCCACTGGCGCCAGTCGCCGCCGTGGCGTTCCACCAGCGCGAAGAAGGTCGCGATGGGGAGCAGCGCGTCGGACCGCTCCACCACAAAGTGTGCGAAGGAGTTCTGCAGACTGTCGCTGGCCTTTGCGAACTCCGCCCAAAGCTTCGAGAGGGCGTGAATCTTCGATGCGTACACCTTGTCCCGATCGATGCGTCGGTCGTTGTTCAGTGAGCGTGCGAGCGCGGCAGTTGCTCTGAGGTCGGGGTCAGCGTGCTCCCAACCCGGCACCTCCTCGATGCACAGGTGGAGCGGGCTCTTGGCGATCCGGCTTGTCGGGAAGTAGGGACTCGGCTGAGGCGACGCGACCGGCGAGGGCGCATGGAGTGGGTTGATCAGCACCATCGACGAGCCGTGCCGTGCACTCCACTGGTTCAGCCGACGAAGGTCACGGAAGTCGCCGAAGCCCCAGCTGTCCGTCGACCGCGTGGCGTAGAGCTGAACGGCCCAACCCCACGTGTGAAGATCGGGGTCGGCGTGGCATGCGCCCGGGCTCACGATCAGTCGTTTCGGCGTTCCACCGGCTGCTGCTGTGGCCGTGTGGTAGCCGAGACCGAGGGCCCTGTGGTCGATCGCGGTCCCGGACGCAACGGCCATGGTCGAGCCGTTCTCGTGGCGGATTTCGAGATCGGCGGGGGCACGGAAGGTCTCGCCGGGGAGGATGACCTCGACGGCTGCGGACGGCGCCGGTCCGCCGGTTCCGTCGTCCGGAGCACCCATGGCTCGATGGATGGCCTGTCGCACCTCGGCGTCTGCAGGGTGGAACACCTCGTCACTATCCGTGTAACCGAACGAAACGCCCCACGAGTCGGCTTGCACGACCTCGACGGTAGCGAACGCCAACCACCGTCGCCGGCATCGCACCCCGGGTAACGCAACACGCGATCCGCACGAGCGCTACGGACTCGTGCGCGTGCTCCGCACCGCCGGTCCGGCCGGTGGCGAACGCCGACGACCGTCGCGGGCAGGGGACCGCAAGCAACGCGGGCTACGCAGCGCGCGATGCGGACGAGCGCGACAGACTCGTGCGCGTGCTCCTCACCGCAGGTCCTTGTTCCGTCGAGATCGATCTGGTCGCGGGCGGAAGGCTGTCGAGCCTCCGGGTGCACGGTCTCGAGCTGCTGGAGCAGCGAACGAGCGACAACCATCCGTTCGGCTGGGGCTCCTATGTGATGGTCCCCTTCGCCGGACGGATCCGGCGAGGCGAGTTCAGCTTCGAGGGTCAGACGTATTCGATGCCGCCGAACATGGGCCCTCATGCGATTCACGGCACCTCGTTCGACCGACCGTGGGAGCTGCTCGCCGGATCCCACGACTGGGCACTGCTCGGTACCCGCATCGGCGGCGCCCTCACGCCGCCCTGGCCGTTCTCGGCAACCGTCACGCACCTGATCAGCCTCTCGGCCTCCGGCTTGACCCAGGTCCTCGGTGTCGTCCCGAGCAACAACGCCATGCCCGTCACGTTTGGATGGCACCCGTGGTTTCGCCGTCGCCTCGAACGCGGCGGCGCCCTCGAGCTCGATGCTGACATGTCACGAGCGTCGAGGTTCCAGCGCGACGCCGAGGGCATCAGCACCCTGGAACTCGTCGAACCGGGACCCCGCCCATGGGACGACTGCTTCCTCGACGTGGGTTCGATCGTGCTCCGCTGGCCGGGCGCGGTCGAGGTCGAGGTCCTCCATGACGCTCCGTGCGTTGTCATGTACGACCCTCCGCACGCCGTGTGCGTGGAGCCGCAGTCGGGACCGCCAGACTCGTTCTCCATCGATCCCGTCGGGTCTCGAGTCGACGCCGGTGACCTCGCGGAGCTGACCGTGAGCTGGAGGTGGACACTGGCATCGAGGCGTTGAGGGACCTCAGGGTTCGACGCAGAACAACGTGCGGCGTTCCTGATGGCTCTGCGCGCCTGCTGCGGCGTCCTCGTCCCAGCACGTAGGCAGGGCCAGCGCGTCGTCCTGCGTCCTCGTCTTGAGCACACGCCGATCGGCACACACGCTCGCCCTCGCCTGCGACGGATCCCATCTCCGCACACACGTGTCCTTCGGTAAGGCTGACGAATTGGCCCCGGAACCGCCCTCGGTTCGACGACGAACGGCCGTAGGCTGAGGGCGTGCGTTGGCTGATCGAGCGTCGTTTGCGCAGTCTCACCGATGGCGTTCGCCGAGCCCGGGAGGAGCTCCGCCAGCTGGATGCTGAGCTTGAGCAGGTGAGCGAGGAGGCCGAAGACGCCCGCATCCGGGCCATCGTCGCCGATGATGCATTTGCCTCGCACGAGGGCTTCCATGCTCAACGGAGCGCCGACACGCTGGTCTCGGCCCGAGCATCCGTGGAGAAGCGGCTCGCACGGTTGAGGGCCGAGCAGGACGAACTCCTCGATAGGTTGGGGAGCTCATGAGCGGCTCGGCCCGCTCGCCCCTGCGCATCGTCGTCGCTGAGGATGAGGCGATCATCCGTCTCGATCTTGTCGAGATGCTGCGCGAGGAGGGTTACGAGGTCGTCGGTGAGGCGTCCCGGGGCGATGACGCCATCGACGTGGTGCGGGAGACCAAACCCGATCTCGCTCTGTTCGACGTGAAGATGCCGGGACTCGACGGGATCAGTGCCGCTCGAACCCTCGCTCACGCAGGCGAATGCGGGGTGGTCATCCTCACGGCGTTCTCTCAGCGCGAGTTGATCGCCGAGGCGACCGATGCCGGCGTCCTGGGCTACCTCCTGAAGCCGTTCCAGAAAGCCGAGTTGGTGGCGTCGATCGAGGTGTGCGCCCAACGTCAGCGGGAGCGGGTGGCGCTGGCTGCTGAGGTGCGGTCGCTGGAGGATCGCCTCGCCGCCCGCACGCTGATCGATCGCGCGAAGGCGCGCCTCATGGCGGACGGTATGGACGAGGCGTCGGCGTTCGCCACCATCCAGCGGCGCGCCATGGACCAGCGGAGCCCGATGGGCGTTGTTGCAGCGGCGATCCTCGACGCGACCTAACATCCTGCGCGGCTGGCGCCACCCGCCAGGCGTGGCGGTTGGCGCCATGTCGTCCGGTTGGCGACGTCGTTCGGGCTCCAACGCAGCGCCAACCACCGGCCACCGGCCGGCGGCGGCTTCCCCGGGGCCGCCGTAGGCTGCGGCAATGGGCCGAAAGATCATGCTGCTCGACGGGAACTCGCTCACCTATCGGGCCTTCTTCGCCTTGCCCGCCGACATGGCCACGGCATCGGGGCAGGTCACCAATGCTGTGTTCGGTTTCGCGTCGATGCTGCAATACATGCTCAACGAGCACCGTCCCGATGCGATCGTGGCAACCTTCGACCGGCCGGAGCCGACGTTCCGCCACGACACGATCCCTGACTACAAGGCTGGTCGCGCCGAGACCCCGGACATCCTCCGTCAGCAGATGGGTCTGGTTCGGCGGGTGGTCGAAGTGCTCGACGTGCCGCTTCTCGAAGTGGTCGGTTTCGAAGCCGACGATGTGCTTGCGACACTCGCCACCCAGGGGTTTGCGCAGGGCGAAGACATCATCGTGGTGACTGGCGACCGTGACGCTTACCAGCTGGTCCGCGATTCGAAGGAACCGGGGGAAGGCTCGATCCGGGTCCTTTACAACAAGCGGGGCGTGAGTGACTATGCGCTCTACGACGAGCAGGGGATCATCGACCGCACCGGTGTCCACCCGACCAAGTACGACCAGTACGCCGCCCTGCGGGGCGACCCGTCGGACAATCTCCCGGGCGTCCCGGGTGTCGGGGAGAAGACGGCGGCGAAGCTGATCAACGACTACGGCGATATCGACGGCATCTTCGCCAACGTCGACAAGGCGACCCCGAAGCTTCGCCAGAACCTGATCGATCACGAAGTGATCGTGCGACGCAATGCCACGGCGACGCCGTTGATCCGCAACGTCCCCGGTGTGTCGATCGACGTTGCTTCGACGCCGAAGCCCGACCTTGCGGCGGCCCGGGAGCTCTTCAAGACCCTTGAATTCCGGGCCCTGACTGAGCGTGTGCTCGACGCGTTCGCCCTGTCGTTCGGTGGGCCGGGCGGTTCCGCCGCCACGCCGGCCGAGGCCGTGTACGGCTACCTCGACGTTGTCGTCGAAGAGTTGCAGGTCGGCGACAGGATCTCGCTTCCTCCTGATGGGCACATCGGCTTCGACGGACGGTGGGCCGGGGTTCCCGGTCGCTCAGCGCTGCTCGGCGTTGCGTGGGCAACGGAAGAGTCCGTGGCGTATTCGTCCGCAGACGTGCTGACACACGATAGTGGCGCCGGACTCGCGGCGCTGGCAGGCGCCTTCGGCTCAACGACGCTGTGGGTGCACGGCCACCGGCTCAAGGAGCTGCTTCGTTCCCTTCACGACCTCGGCATGGAGCTCGGTTCGCTACGCGCGCTTGGTATCGACACCGCAGTTGCCGGATACCTGCTCGATCCTGCGGAGAACGTCTACGAGCTTGACGAATTGGCGCGGCAGTATGCCGGCCTCGACCTGCGCGGCGCGGATGCCCCGCCGATCGGTCAGCTTGACTTCGGCGGGGAGGTCGAGTCTCCAGCGGTGGCTGTGGGGCGACGCGCGCTTGCCGTCGTCCGGCTCACCCCGCCCCTGCTCGCCGCTCTCAGCGCCCGCGGGCTGGCCAAGCTCTATGACGAAATCGAGCGCCCGTTGATCGGCGTGCTGGCACGCATGGAGATCGCCGGAGTTCGCGTCGACACGACGTATCTCAAGGAGCTCTCGCAGTCCCTCACCGCGCAAGCGCATGAACTCGAGGAGAAGGTCCAGGAGTTGGCCGGGCGCCGATTCACGGTCAATTCCGTCCCGCAGCTGCGCACGGTGCTCTTCGACGAGCTCGGCCTGAAGACGGACAAGAAGACCAAGACCGGCTATTCGACCGACGCGCAGGCGTTGGAGAAGGTCCGTGATCAGCATCCGATTGTCGACGCGCTCCTCCGTTACCGCGAGGTCGAGAAGCTCCGCTCGACCTATGGGGAGAACCTTCTGGCCGAGGTCGCCAGCGATGGTCGGATCCACGCCACGTTCAATCAGACGGTGGCCCGGACCGGACGACTGTCGAGTGATCAGCCGAACCTCCACAACATCCCTATCCGGTCGGAGGAGGGCCGCCAGTTCCGACGTGCGTTCATTCCGGCCGACGGATGCGAGTTCCTGGTCGCCGATTACAACCAGATCGAACTGCGGGTCATCGCCCATCTCGCCCAGGACCCGGGCTTGATCACCGCGTTCACGACCGGCGCCGATGTGCACACGGAAACGGCGAAGCGGGTGTTCTCCGTTGGGACCGACGAGGTCACGCTGGCCATGCGCTCGAAGGCGAAGATGGTGTCCTACGGCCTGGCCTACGGCATGGAATCCTACGGGCTCGCCCAGCGACTCGGCGTTCCGGTGGCCGAAGCCACAGAGATCCTCAACGCATACTTCGTGGCGTTTCCCAATGTCCGTTCCTACATGGACGCGGCTGTCGTCGAGGCGCGGAACAAGGGATACACCGAGACGCTGTTCGGCCGCCGTCGTCAAATTCCTGAGCTGCAGAATCCAAACTTCCGTATCAGGCAGATGGGTGAGAGACAAGCGATGAATGCCGGGATCCAGGGTCTCGCGGCCGACATCTTCAAAGTCGCCCTCGTTCGTCTCGACGCCGCATTGCGCGAGGCGAAGCGTGACAGCCAGATCATCCTCCAGGTCCACGACGAGGTGATCCTCGAGGTACCCCAGCACGAACGAGATGAAGTACGCGCGCTGACGATCTCGACGATGCGAGACGCCGCCGAGTTGTCCGTCCCGTTGGAAGTCAACATCGCTTGGGGTCCCACGTGGGCCGACGCCAAAGGCTGACCCCGGGGCGGTTCTTCGTCACCGCCGAGAGTTGTCGCGCTGGGTCGCTCCTGGAGCGACTGAGCGCGACATGTTCCGGCTCGCCGCGTCAGCGTTTCTCGGCGACGAGGAGGAACTGCTTGCCGAAGATGCGCCACGCCAGCGGGAGCCGACAGTAGAGCACGATGAGCTTCGGCGAGACCTGTCGGTGGCTCTCCATCGAATAGGGGAGGAGCCGGTCGACGCATTCGATCACGTGGAAGCCGCGGAGTTCCATCGCTTCCTTCAAGGAGCGTTCGGTGAGCGGTAGCCGATGGTCGAGGAAGTCCCAATACTCCTTGAGCGTGTAGCGCATGTTCGGGCCCATTGCCACCAGGCGACCGCCGGTGCGCAACGATGCGTGTGCCTGGGCCAGGACAGCGAGGAGCGCATCAGCACTGCCGAGGTGTTCGAAGAAGTTGCTGGTGAAGACGGCGTCGAGGCTTCCGTGGGCGATCGGCCACGGCTCGGTCGCGTCGATGGGGAACAGGGTGACGTCGGCGCCGAGGTACGCCTTGGACTCGGGGTTCAGATCGATCGCGAACTTCTCGTCGGCATCGATGTTGTTGATGAAGTCGCCGTAGCCGGTGGCAAGATCGAGCACCCGAGTGGGGTGGCCGAGTCGTTTGCGAAAGAGGTGTTCGACCAGGACTTGCCAAACCCGCTGGCGGTACGGGAGCACACGGCCGAACCGGGCACGGTACAGACCGGCGAGGACCTCGGGTGTCGTCATGCTCACGTCGGAGGGGCCCACCCCTTCAGGCGACGGTGGGATAGAACGGTCAGCCATGTCGGACGCTCCAGTCGGTGACCCGGACGCGCCGGCTGGGCGCGGTCATTGGTTCGAAGCCCTTGCCGCGCACATGGGTCCATCGTATTTGCGGTACTCGTTCACGAAGGGGACGGCCCAGGAAGTCGCCTTTCTCTCCGAGGTCACCGGTGTCCGGCCGGGTGACCGACTCCTCGACGTGGGCTGCGGACCCGGGCGTCACACGTTGGCGTTCGCTGAACTCGGCGTGGTCGCCGACGGCATCGACATCTCCCAGACATTCGTCGATCTTGGTGCGGCGGCGGCTCGGGAACGCGCGCTGCCGGCGACGTTTCGACGAGTGGATGCACGGTCCCTCGACATCTCCGGCGAGTACGACGTGGTGCTCTCGCTGTGCCAGGGGGGCTTCGGCCTGCTCGGCCGCGACGCCGACGGTGCCGCCGACGGGGATGTCCTGACCCGAATGGCGCGGGCTCTCAAGCCGGCCGGGCGACTGGTCCTGAGCGCATTCAGTGCGTATTTCCAGCTCCGCCATCTCGAGTCGGGTGACACCTTCGACGCCGACACCGGCGTGAACCACGAGTCGACCGAGGTGCGCGATGCCGACGGCCGGAGCAAGGCGGCCGATCTCTGGACCACCTGTTTCACCCCCCGGGAGCTGCGCCTGCTGGCCGAACGCGCCGGGATGGTCGTGGACGCGGTGTGGTCCGTGACACCGGGGTCGTACGCGAAGACCCGCCCGATCGTGGAACTCCCGGAGTTTCTCCTCCTCGCCCACCGGACAGTCGACTGACCCGCACGGCCGACTGACCAGTGCGGAAGGGCGGTTCGAGGTGAATGGGCAGCGCTGGTAGCGTTGTCACCCTTCATACGAATCCTCGTAGGAAGGGTCGCGCCAGCCCCGGCGACCGCCCCGAGCGATGCAAAGGCACTACCTCTATGACTGATATGGCGACCGCATTGGAGACCGAGGGTCTCTTCGGTTCGTTCGACGAGGCAGGGAACTACACCCCTCGTCAGATCACCTTCAACGATCTCAGCACCAGCTTCGAAGATCTGATCAACGGCACGATTGTCGAGTTCGATGATGGCGACATCGTCAAGGGCACGGTCGTCAAGATCGACAAGGACGAAGTCCTCCTCGACATCGGCTTCAAGTCTGAGGGCGTCATCCCCGCCCGCGAGCTTTCGATCCGCAACGACGTCAACCCGTCGGAGATCGTCTCGCTCGGCGAGGAGATCGAAGCGCTCGTCCTCACCAAGGAGGACAAAGAAGGCCGTCTGGTTCTGTCCAAGAAGCGCGCGCAATACGAGCGTGCCTGGGGCACGATCGAGAAGGTCAAAGAAAACAACGGCGTCGTCAAGGGTTTCGTCATCGAAGTCGTCAAGGGCGGCCTCATCGTCGACATCGGCCTGCGTGGCTTCCTGCCCGCATCGCTCGTCGAACTCCGCCGTGTCCGCGACCTGCTGCCCTATGTGGGCCGTGAGGTCGAGACCAAGATCATCGAGCTCGACAAGAACCGCAACAACGTGGTCCTCTCCCGCCGGGCCTGGCTCGAAGAGACCCAGAAGGAACAGCGCGAGGACTTCCTCGCCAACCTCAAGCCGGGCGAGGTCCGCGAGGGTGTCGTCTCGAGCGTCGTCAACTTCGGTGCATTCGTCGACCTCGGCGGTATGGACGGCCTCGTGCACGTCTCGGAGCTCTCGTGGAAGCACGTCGACCACCCGTCCACGGTTGTCACCGTCGGCGACCGCATCACCGTGCAGGTGCTCGAGGTCGACTACAGCCGGGAGCGCATCAGCCTCTCGCTGAAGGCCACCCAGCAGGACCCGTGGGCCGAGTTCGCCTCGAACCACCGGGTCGGCGAGCTCGTCTACGGACGGGTCACCAAGATGGTGCCGTTCGGTGCGTTCGTGCAGGTTGGCGAGGGCATCGAAGGTCTCGTCCATATTTCGGAGATGGCTGGCCACCACGTCGAGCATCCCGAGCAGGTTGTCGCCGTCAACGAAGAGCTCTGGGTCAAGATCATCGACCTCGACCTGCAGCGCCGCCGTATCAGCCTGTCGATCAAGCAGGCTGCAGAGGGTGGCGTTGTTGCCGCCGAGTACCAGGCAGCGTTCGGCGAGCACGCCTACGACGCCGAGGGCAACTACATCGGTGAGTACACCACCGGCGAGTTCACTCCCGACAACGAGGCCCAGGCCGCGTGGCTCGAGGAATACAACCGTCAGCAGGCCGAGGCCAGCGAAGCCGCTGGCGGCGCTGCCGAAGGGGCCGTTGCGGATGAGACCACCGAGGTCGCCGAGGCTCCCGAAGCCTGATCCGACTCGTTCGAAGATGTGAGGAAGGGGCGCTCCGGCGCCCCTTCGTCGCGTCCTACGAGAGCGCGTTGGGTCGGCTGGGCGCGTTGGGTCGGCTGGGCGCGTTGGGTCGGCTGGGCGCGTTGGGTCGGCTGGGTGCGTTGGGTCGGCTGGCTCGCCTGGACGCGCTAATCCCGACCCAACGAGGTGAGCTGACCCAGAACGGATCAGCGTCGGGCAGGAACTGTCAGTCGAGGCGGATGATGCCCATGCGGACGGCGCGGACGACGGCTTGGGTGCGATCGGCGGTGTCGAGCTTCTGGTAGATCGAGGCGAGATGGTTCTTCACCGTCTTGATGGAGATGTAGAGCTTCTGCGCCACTTCGACGGTTGAGAACCCGTCGGCCACGAGCTGCAGCACTTCTTCTTCCCGCTTGGAGATCACCGATTCACCGGGACGGTCGGGGATCGGGAACTTCGCTTCACGCAACATCGACTTGGCGAACTCGGGCGAAACAGTGCCTTCGCCGTTGGAGGCGGCTCGAACGGCGTCGGCCACTTCGTCCGTCGAGCAGTCCTTGACGAGGTATCCGGCGGCTCCGCAGCGGATCGCCTTGGCGAGCACGTCTTTGTCCGCATGCATCGTCAGCATCACGACCTGGGTGTCCGGACACGTCTGGCGGATCCGGCGGGTGGCTTCCACGCCGTCGAGAACTGGCATCGACACGTCCATGAGCACGACATCGGGACGCAACGCTTGGGCGAGTCGCACGCCTTCTTCGCCGTCGCTGCCCTCGGCCACGACGTCGAACCCGTAGAGCTCCATGGACCGGCGAAGGCCTTCGCGAAGCATGCGGTGATCATCGACAAGAAGCAACCGGAGGGGGCGGACCCCCGCTGGTCGAGCAGGCGCTGCGGGGAGCAGAGAACTCATAGACCCTCCAATCGGCAACGAACGACTGTTCCTTGACCGGGTTGTGATGAAATTTCGGCGCGCGCACCGATTGATGTCGCGCGTTCCTGCAATCCGCGAAGCCCGTAGGAGTCGCGTCGTCCTTCTGAGGCGGCGTATCCCTTGCCGTCGTCCTGGATCTCGAGGAGCGCGCTCTTGCCGTCGGTCTCCCACCGCACCCACACGTTGCGAGCCTTGGCGTGTCGTTCGACGTTGACAATCGCCTCTTGGGCGATGTGCCACATCTCGCGTTCCTGACGGGGCGGAAGGGAGCCGATGACTCGGTGACGGAAGTCGATGACGATCGATGCCCGTTCGCTCACCCGTTCGAGAAACTGTTCGAGCGTCACGACGAACGAGTTGCCCTCGCTTACTTCGGTGCGGATGTCGTAGAGCGTCTCGCGGACTTCGGCGATCACCCGGGTCACCTCTCCCCGCATGCGGCTGAGCTCGGCGCCGATGGTCGGGTCCCCGATGGTCTTGGCGCTCCGGTCGAGCTCGAAACCGAGGTAGGCGAGAGACTGCCCAATGCGGTCGTGGAGGTCGCGGGCGATGCGGCTGCGCTCCTCACTTGCCGCCACACCACGGATCCGTAGGAACAGACGGGCGTTGTCGATCCCAATTGCCGAGGGTTCGGCAAGGCTTCGGAGGACCTCGCGTTGCTGGACGTCTTCGAGGCCGGATCCGGCGGGCTTCATCCACTCGATGGCGATCGCGCCAATGAGCGAGGACCGGGCGATAAGGGGGCTGTAGAGACCCGTTGCGGACTCCCCGAGGAAGGTCTGGTCACCGTATTCGGCACTGCTGACGATGGTTCGTGCGGTGATCGCCTGGTTGAGCGCAGCCGGCATGGCCCGTTGCTCGACAGTCTCGGCAACCCGTATGCCGTCGGCTCGGGCGCATGACCACACGGAGTGGATGTTGTCGTAGAGGAAGATGGCGACGCCGTCGGCGGAGAGCAGCTTCTGGGCGTTCGCGCTGGTTCGTGCCAGTGCGTCTTCGAGGTCGAGCGATGCCGGTAGCGACTGTGCGAGGTTGTGCAGCGACTCAAGGAGCAGATTCGCTCGGGTCAGCTTGCCCATGGTGTCGGCGTCGGCAGTGCGTCGGCGGTCTGTTTCGCTGACGATCTTGTGGCCCACGCCAGCGAGCGCGGCGATGACGACGAGCGCGAGCATCCAGACACTGGCCAGCTCGAGGTCCTTCCGGTCGTTGGTCGTCTGGCCGGTCAGACCGACGAGGCTGACGATGACGCCGACGAGCGAGCCATAGCCGACGACGAGCGGTCCGCCATGGGCGAAGCCGCCGATCACGATGCCGGGCAGGAGAGCCAGTGCCAGGGGTGAGGACCAGTAGCCGGTGAAGCAGACGAGTGTCATCGGGAGCGCCAGGTCCAAGATGATGTGAACGGCCAGAAGGCGTTCGTTGCCCTGCCGGACGATCGGCGAGAGCATCCGCACGATGGTCCACATGATGATGACGCCGAGGCCGATCACCGAGCGGTTGTCCGTCGCCTTCGGAGCGTCGAGCAGGACGAGAAAGGCAGTCACCAGCAGCACGGCCACGCGTATGACCGAAAGCGGCCCCTCGACCGGGGCGAGGCGATCGGAGCGATCGCCGAGCGCGGTTCGCACCGGCAGCCGGAAGGAGACGGTCGGTGAGGTCATGGGCACTAGTCCTATCGACCTAGACGGTCCCGTCCTTGAACGGTGCGTCTCTGCGGAAGGGAAGTGGCGGGAAACTCGGCCGGCCGGTGGGCGAAGGGAACGGTTGCCGGTCCCGATGCGAGGTCAGGTACGGTCGTGGCTCTATGAAGCTGATCGGTCTCGGAGGCGGGATTGGGGCGGGGAAATCAACCGTGTCGGCGGCGCTGGCGGCCCATGGTGCGGTGATCGTCGACGCCGACGTGATCGCCCGCCAGGTGGTCGAGCCGGGTACACCGGCGCTGGCCGCCCTCGTTGAGCGATTCGGGCCGACGATCCTTCGATCCGACGGATCGCTGGATCGTGGGGCGCTGGCCGGACTGGCGTTTCGCGACGCCGAGTCGCTGGCGGCTCTCAACGCCATCACCCATCCGGCAATCGGGGCCGAGATCAACCGACAGATCATGGAACACGTTGGAACCGAGCGAATCGTTGTCCTTGACGCCGCGCTGCTGTTCGATCGCTCACGCGATGGTCTTGTCGGGTCGATCGTGGTCGACGTCGATCCGGAGATCGCCGTTGAGCGGTTGGTTCGCTTCCGGAACTTCGATGTCGACGACGCACGCCGTCGCGTGGCGGCGCAGATGAAACGGGAGGACCGGGTCGCGCTGGCTGACCGGGTGATCGACAACTCGAGCACGATCGAGGAGCTCCACGGACAGGTCGACGCCGTGTGGGAGTGGGTCCGGACGCGTCCCGAGTCCGTGTTTTCGAAGAAATCCGTGCCGGACCCCGAAAAACTGTCCTAGGGGGGTTCGTACACTCGTGGGATGTCCGCAACCTCGACCGACGCTCCCGTCCGACAGCTGCCGGGTAAGCCCTTCAAGGTGGAGTCGGCGTTTCAGCCGGCCGGTGACCAGCCCGAGG